>JAICJR010000155.1 GCA_025928345.1 Thermoleophilaceae bacterium
CACCTCGCTCGTCACGCGCGCGGGGCGCAAGCTGCTCCACTGGACGCTTCCCGTCTACTCGGCGATCGCCATCGCCTACCTGCTCTTCCCGATCGCGATCATCATCTGGTTCTCGTTCAACAACACCCACAGCCGCTTCAACTTCGTGTGGCAGGGGTGGACGCTCAAGCACTGGAAGGACCCGTTCCAGGTGCCGGGGCTCTTGAGCGCGCTCAGGGTGTCGATCGAGATCGCGGCGATCTCCACGGTGATCGCCACCGCGCTCGGCACGATGATGGCGCTGGCGATGGTGCGCTACCAGTTCCGCGGGCGCGCGCCGCTCAACTTCTTCGTCTTTCTGCCCCTGAGCACGCCGGAGATCGTGCTGGGCGCGGCGCTGCTGTCGCTGTTCCTGTCGCTCGGCGTCAACACCGGCTTCACCACGATCGTTATCGCGCACGTGATGTTCAACATCTCGTTCGTGGTGGTCACGGTGAGATCGAGGCTCATCGGCTTCGACCGCTCCCTGGAGGAAGCGGCGCAGGACCTCGGCGCGAACGCGTGGCAGACCTTCTACCGGGTCACGCTGCCGCTGATCGCGCCCGGCGTGCTGGCCGCGGCGCTGCTCGCGTTCGCGCTGTCGATCGACGACTTCGTGATCACCAACTTCAACGCCGGCGCGACCGTCACCTACCCGCTCTTCATCTGGGGCGCCGCGCGCGTGTCGATTCCGCCCGAGGTGAACATCGTGGCCACGATGATCTTCGTTTTCACCGTGGCCATCGCCATCCTCACCGTGCTGCAGCAGCGGCGGGCCGAGCGAATGGCGTCGGTGCGGCCTGAGCAGGAGGCGATCGCCGTCTAGCCGAATCCGCCGGGGACGGCGCCGCAGAGGCCGACCGTTATCGCCTCAATGGTGGTCCACGGATTTTGCGGCGCGTAGAACAGCGTGCAGCGCTTGCCCTGCTTGAGGTTGGCGCGCGATTGGGCCGCCTCGCCGGGTCCCGGGGTGGGAATGCCGTACCTGCTGCGGGCGTCCGCCATCGAGCCGTCCAGCCTGATCCCCTTGCTCGTCTTCAGCACCTTCACCTTGGTCGCGAGTACCGGATCGTCGGGCAGCTCGACGGTCACCACCCCAACCTTGCCCGCGTGCACGAAGTAGCCGATCTTCGGCTCGAGGAGGGGCGTGCCGGTGCCGATGTCCACCGGCAGCAGCCACTGGTACCACGTGTAGCCCTTGAAAGCGACCGTGTCGACCTTGTCCGGCTTGCCCCAGGCCTTCCGGGCCTGCTTCTTCGTCATGCCGACCTTGAGCCCGCCGATCTGCCTGCCGGGCACGATCTTGTGGTTCTTGAAGTGGGGGAAGTGCGCGAGTGCCTCGCCGGCGGTGCCCAGCAGCAGTGCCATCGCCGTGAGCGCAGCGAGGAGGAGAGACGGCTTGCGAGTCATGTTGTCCTCCGGTTTCTGCGCGAGTCGATGCGACTCTAACCACTACGCTCTCCGCCGTGGCGACCTTCGACCGACTCGCATCGCTCCCTGTCGAGGTCGACGGGTACTCGCTCGAGGGGCTCGAGGCGAATGTGTCCTCAGACTTCACGCGGCTGTCCACGGTCATCCGGGTGTCGGGCGCCGGGCACGAGGGCGTCGGAGAGGACGTGACCTATGACGCGCTCGATCACGTCGCGCTGCAGGACGCCGGGCCCGTGCTGGACCTGGCTGGGTCGCGGACTTTGGGCGAGTTCTGCGAGCTCGTGGGATCGCTCGACCTGTTTCCGGCCGAGCCCGTGCGCGACGTATCGCGGCGCTACCGGCGCTGGGCTCTCGAGAGCGCGGCTCTCGACCTCGCGCTGAGGCAGGCCGGCACCACGCTTCATGAGGCAGTCGGGCGCGAGATGCGGCCGCTCATCTTCGTCGTCTCGCTGCGATTGGGCGAGCCGCCGACGATGGAGCCGCTGCGCAGGCGGCTCGACCGCTACCCGACGCTGCGCTTCAAGCTTGACCCTACGAACGAGTGGACCGACGAGCTGATCGCGGAACTGGTGGCGACCGGCGCGGTCGACTCGGTCGACCTGAAGGGGCTCTACGTCGGCACCGTGGTGGACGCGGGCGCCGACCCTGCGCTCTACCGCCGCGTGGCGGAGGCGTTCCCGCACGCGTGGATCGAGGACCCGCTCCTGAACGACGAGACTGATCCCGTCCTGCAGCCGTACCGCGACCGCATCACGTGGGACGCGAACATCCACTCGGTTGCCGACATCGAGTCGCTCCCGTTCGCGCCGCGGATGGTGAACATCAAGCCGTCGCGCCTCGGCGGGCTGCAGGAGCTGTTCGCCGCCTACGACTATTGCGAGGAGCACGGCATCGGCGCCTATGGCGGCGGCCAGTTCGAGCTCGGCCCGGGACGCGGGCACATCCAGTACCTCGCGTCGCTATTCCACCCGGACACGCCGAACGACGTCGCGCCGTCCGGCTACAACCTGCCCGATCCGCCGGATGGGCTGCCCTCGAGCCCGCTCGAGCCGCAGCCGTCCGAGCTGGGCTTCCGCTGGGGTTAGCGCGCGCTCACGGGTTCGCGCAGACCATGTACATCTGCACCGTCCGGGTTGTCCCGCCCGCGTTGTGGTAGCTCCACTTCCAACCCGTGGGATCGGTGCTCTGGTCGGTAGCCACCGTGAACGAGCCGCCGCCAAACGGATACGTCCCAGGCTGGCTCTTGATGTAGTCGCCAGCCACGGTGCCGTCGTCGAAGTAGGCGCTGCCTGAGAGGGCGCGGCCGCCGTTCAGGCATCCCGCTTCCGTGCCACCTGTGCCGCCGGCCCCGACGGTGGCCGATGCGGTTCTCACAGTGAGGTTGGTCGCGCCGGACGGTCCGGTCTCACCCGTCGCGCCCGTCGCCCCGCGGGGCCCCGTGGGTCCGCTTGGGCCAATCGGCCCATCATGGCCCTGAGGTCCCACCGATCCAGGGGTTCCCTGCTGAGTCCCGAGCTGGCCGGCCTTGAAGTCCCGCGCGAGCAGCGTGTGATCGCGAATGGTGGCCGAGTTCACCGCGTTCTTCGCGAGCTTCGTCGCGGTGACGGCGTGCCGCTTGATCTGCGCGCTCCCGACACTGTTCCTCGGCAGGCGGATCGCGGCATACGCGCCGCCGCCGAGCGACACGAACAGGGCGATGATGGCAATGACGAGGGCCGGGCTGGGGCGCCGGCCGAACAGCTCCTTCACGCGAGTCCTTTCTGTAACGGGCGCCCGGACGGTGGATGCCTCGATATCGGATAACACGTCGCGGGAGGCCACGCCACGGGCCTGTCAGGAACCGGACGCGACAATCCGCCGCCCGAAGCGCGATGATCCCCCCGTGGGAGTGACCTCGACGTTCGGGCGCCTCGCGACTGTGCCCGTCGATCTGCTCGGCGCGCTCGGGGTGCTGCCTTCGATCGCCGACAACACGGCGACGATGGCGGAGTCCACCGCCGTACTGCCCCAGGTGCTGAGGTCAATCTCCGACGTGGCGCGCGACGCGAGCGCGCTGCCGGCGCTGCGCGACGAGATGCGCGGGATGGGCGAGGCCCTGAAGGTGCTCGAGGCGATGGACGCTCGCATGGCGAGCATCGAGGCCGCAATGCCGGTACTCGTGGAGGTGCAGCAGCACCTCGCGCGCGTGCCGGACACGCTCGAGCGGCTCGACGGCAACATCACCGTCCTGGCGGGGGCGGTCGAGCGGCTGCTCGAGGTGCTCGGCGCCCTCGACACGCACGTGAGCAAGCTGCAGGGTTCGATCGGTCCGCTGTCGCGGATGGCCCAGCGGCTGCCGGGCGGCCGCCAGCGCGGCTAGAGCGTCACCGAACCGTCGTCCGCGACGGTCCAGTGCGGGTTGTGGGCGACCTCCCACGGGTGGCCGTCAGGGTCGATGAAGACGCCCGAGTAGCCGCCCCAGAAGGTCTCCGCGCCGTGGCGAGGGATGGTCGCGCCGGCCGCCTCGGCCTGGGCGATCACGTCGTCAACCTCCTGCTGTGAGCGCGTGTTGTACGCGAGCGTGACGCCGCCCCAGCCGCCGGAGTCGGTCACGCCACTGTCCTCGGCGAGCTGGTCGCGTCCCCACAGCGCGACGATCATGCCGCCCGCCTGGAAGAAGACGACGTCGTCGGCTGGGGCCGCGCCGGTGGTCCAGCCGAGCGCCTCGTAGAAGGCGCGGGCTCGTGCGAGGTCTGAGACGCCCAGCGTTACGAGGCTCAGGCGCTGCTCCATCAGAGCGTGCGCGCGATCACGAGGCGCTGGATCTCGTTCGTGCCCTCGTAGATCTGCGTGATCTTGGCGTCGCGCATCATGCGCTCCACCGGGTACTCCTTCACGTAGCCGTAGCCGCCGAGAACCTGCACGGCCTCCGTGGTGACGTTCATTGCCGTGTCGGAGCAGAAGAGCTTGGCCATCGCCGAGTACTTGCCCATGTCCGGCTCGAGCCGGTCCACCTTCGCGCACGCCTTGTAGAGGAGCTCGCGCGCGGCCGCGCACTGCGTCTCCATGTCGGCGAGCTTGAACTGGATTCCCTGGAAGCCGATGATCGGCTTGCCGAACTGGCGGCGCTCCTTCGCGTACGCCGCCGCGAAGTCGGTGGCGCCCTGGGCGAGCCCGAGGCCCTGCGCCGCCACGCCGAGGCGCGAGCGGTCGAGGGTCGCCATCGCCACCTTGAAGCCCTCGCCCGCCTCGCCGATGAGGTTCGCGCCGGGCACGCGGACGTCGGTGAACACGGGCTGCCCGGTCGGCGATCCGCGGATGCCCATCTTGTGCTCGAGCTTTCCGACGGACACGCCCGGCCAGTCCGCCTCCACGGCGAACGCCGAGATTCCGTGCGAGTGGCCCTGTTCCGGGTCGGTCACCGCGAACACCACGAACAGGTCGGCGATGCCGAGGTTGGTGATCCAGTTCTTCTCGCCGTTGAGGATCCAGTCGTCGCCGTCGCGGACCGCGCGTGTGCGCATGCCGCCCGGGTCGGACCCGGCCTCCACCTCCGACAGCGCGAACGCCGGGCTCCACTCCCCGCTCGCGAGCCGCGGCAGGTAGCGCTGCTTCAGCTCGTCGCTGCCGAACAGCTTGATGGGCAGCGAGCCAAGCTCCTGGATCATCAAGATCAGCGCGGTGGACGCACACGCCTTCGCCAGCTCCTCCACCGCGATGTTCAGAGTGAGCGCGCCCGTGCCCGTGCCACCGTACTCGGCCTCGAACGGCAGCCCGAGGATGTCCTGCTCGGCGAGCAGCTTGCGCAGGTCATGCGGGTACTCGGCCTTCTCGTCGATCTCGGCCGCCCGCGGTGCGACCCGCTCGCGGGCGATCTGGCGAACGACCTCGCGGAACGAGAGCTGCTCGTCGTCGAGGGCGTAGGTGTTGGTGGTGGCTTCGGCGGCGATGTCATGGATTATGCCGACGTGATCCTCGTCGCCCCGGACAGCTTCAAGGGCACCTTCTCCGCGGCGGACGTGGCGCGCGCGATCGCCGGCGGCGTGCGGGAGGCTGGGGGCGAGGCGGTGGAGCTGCCGATCGGCGACGGCGGCGAGGGCACGATGGACGCCTTGGTGGCGACGCTCGGCGGCGAGCTGCGGACGGCAACCGTGAGCGATCCGCTGGGGAGACCGGTGGAAGCGCGCTTCGCGCTGCTGCCGGACGGCCGAGCCGTCGTGGAGACGGCCGAGGCGAGCGGATTCGCACTGCTGGCCGAGGACGAGCGCGACCCGTGGGCGGCGTCCACGCGCGGCACCGGCGAGCTGATCGTGGCGGCGGTGGGGGCGGGCGCCGGCGAGATCCTCGTGACAGTCGGTGGCAGCGCCACCATGGAGGGCGGCGCCGGCGCGATCGCGGCGCTGGACGAGGCAGGCGTGCAGCCCAAGCTCGAGGTGCTGTGCGATGTGCGGCTTCCGTTCGAGCAGGCACCACGCGTGTTCGGCCCGCAGAAGGGCGCCGACGCGCGGATGGTGGGGCGGCTCGAGCGGCGCCTCGACAAGCTCGCGGCGGCCGCCCCGCGCGATCCGCGCGGCGTGCCGATGACGGCCGCCGCCGGCGCACTCTCCGGCGGCCTGTACGCCTACTGCGGGGCCAAGCTCGTGGCGGGCGCCGCGTACGTGCTCGACACCGTGGGCTTCGACGAGCAGATGCGCGCCGCACGGGCGGTGATCACCGGCGAGGGCCGGCTCGACGAGCAGTCGCTGGAGGGCAAGGCAGTGGGCGAGGTGGCCACGCGCTGCAGGCAGGCTGGTATCTGGTGCCACGCCGTGGTCGGGCAGAAAGCGCTCGACGACTTCGCCATCAGGCTGCTCGATTTCGCCTCTGTCCACGAGGCCGGCAGTCTCGATGGATTACAACGTGTTGGGTATTACGTGATCCGGGAAAGCGGAGTAACTTAGGCTCGTTCCAAAGGGAAGGGTCCCCGACTCTGAGGGAGGGAAAATGGCGACCCTGACCAAGACCGGACTCGATAGCGCGGATGAGCACCAGCGTGCCGTCCGGCGGCTCGAGGACGCGATGAACAGGCAGGCCCGGCTGACCGACGACTACCAGCGGTCAGTGGGCACGCCTCGTGAGATGGACGTCTACCTCCGCCTGCGCGAGGCGCGGCGGCGGGTCTCGGCGTTCGACAAGTGGTTGCGCTGGGTCGACGACGAGGACAATGCGAATGCCCCACCGGCGGAGGAAGTACCGCTGGACGGTGTGCTGGGGCATTAGCAGGTCATAGGACATAGGACATAGGGCATAGGTCATAGGGCCGCGATCTGGGCAGTTCCTATGACCTATGACCCCTGCTCGATATTTTCGAGCAGATAGTCGTACGCGGGCAGCGTCAGGAACTCTGGGAAGTCGTCCGCCAGCGCGACCTGCTCGAAGAGCATTCGTGACTCCTTCGGACGGCCTTCTTTCTCGAACCATTCGTCGTCGCCGATCTCGCTGCGGATGCGCTCCAGCTCCTCGGTTGCGGCGCGTTCCACGTCCTCGCGGGTGAACTTGCCGTTGCGCACCCACTGCCACACCTGCGAGCGCGCGATCTCGGCGGTGGCGGCGTCCTCCATCAGGCCGTAGATGCCGGCGGCGCCGTTGCCGCGGAGCCAGGAGGAGATGTACTGGATGCCCACGTTCACGTCGTTGTGCAGGCCCTCCTCGGTGATGTCACCGGGGGTGGCCGCGACGTTCAGCAAATCGGCGGCGCTGACGTTCACCTCGTCGCGCTTGCGGGTCACCTGGTTGGGCTCGTCGCCGAGCACCGCGTCGAACTCTGCCGTGGCGTTCTTCACCGAGTCCGGGTGCGCGACCCAGGTGCCGTCGAAGCCGTCGGTGGCCTCGCGCTTCTTGTCGTCGCGCAGCTTGGCCTGCGCCTTCTCGTTCGCCTCCTCGTCGGTGCGCGAGGGAATGAACGCCGCCATTCCGCCCATCGCGTGCGCGCCGCGGCGGTGGCACGTCTTCACGAGCAGCTCCGTGTAGGCGCGCATGAACGGGACCGTCATCGTCACGCTGTTGCGGTCCGGGAGCACGAAGTCCTCGCGATCGCGGAAGCACTTGATCATCGAGAACATGTAGTCCCAGCGGCCGGCGTTGAGGCTCGCCCCGTGGTCGCGGAGCTCGTAGAGGATCTCGTCCATCTCGAACGCGGCGGGCACGGTCTCGATGAGGACGGTCGCGCGCACCGTTCCGCGCGGAATGTCGAGCTGGTCCTGCGCCCAGTTGAAGACGTCGTTCCAGAGCCGCGCCTCGAGGTGCGACTCCATCTTCGGCAGGTAGAAGTACGGGCCGCTGCCCTTGTCGA
>JAICJR010000199.1 GCA_025928345.1 Thermoleophilaceae bacterium
TCCAGCAGGCGGTCGGGGTCCACGCCGTGCTGCGGGCAGGCCACCACGCCGATTGCCACGCCCACCGGCGACTTGTCGGGCGTCTCGATCTGCTCGACGGCGGCCGCCATGCGGTAGGCGAGGATCTTCGCGCCGGACGCCGTCTGCTGGGGCGCCAGCACGCAGAACTCGTCGCCGCCCATGCGCACCGGCGTGTCGATGCCTCGCACGGTCGCGCGGATCGCGGCGGCCACGCCCATGAGCATGCGGTCGCCGGCGGCGTGGCCGTAGGCGTCGTTGATCCGCTTGAGGCCGTTGATGTCGAGCACAAGCACCGCGAACGCGTGGCCATAGCGCTGCTGGATGCCCACCAGGTGGCGGATGTGCTGCTGCAGGTAGCGCAGGTTGTAGAGGCCGGTGAGGGCGTCGGTGTTGGCGAGCCACTCGAGCTCGCGCGAGCGCTCACGGACTAGCTCCTCGGCGGCGGCCGCCTGGATCGCGCCGAACACGGTGGCGAAGCGATCGGCGGCGTCCACCAGCACGCGCGCCTCCTCCCCCTGCAGCTCCTTGCCGAGGGCGGCGATCATCACCGAATGAAGCGCGGCGATGTCCCGCGCGAGGTCGGCGGGAGCGTGTAGGTCACGGCCCGAAAGGCTTGCGAGGCGGCTGGCGCGCTCCTCGGCGTCCACGCTCAGCACGTCGCCGGGCGAGCCGGCGGCGCTGCGCGCAACCGCGCGCACTATGTCGCTGATCAGGTCGGGCAGCTCGCGCACGATCCGCTCGGTGGGGATGCGCTCGATGTCGCTGAGCGGCGCCCGTTCGAGCACGCGCAGAAGCCACGCCTTCGCGAGCTCGTCCCGTGATTGTTCGAGACGAGCGAGTGGGGCGTCTAGCACTGCATGAAGGCGGCGTACAGGTGGGTCAGGCAAACGATCTTCCTTGATGGGCCTCAGATCGATGCTAACCCGACCCTCCGCGCTCCCGCAAGCGCGTGCACAGATCCCCGCAACGACCATTGCAGTCGCATGCTACGGCCCAATCTGAAGGAAATGGAGGGTAATGCCGCGAATGGCGGCGTGACGTGGCAACCGTACCAGGATCAGCGGCGGGGGTGGATCCCTCATCCGCATTGGTGAAGAAACGCGATGCTGTGCTGCGCAAATGGCTCGGGATGGAGGTCGAGCGGGCCAGCGTGGGCGAGCTCGCGGAGCGACCGCTGAGTGACCGGCTGCGGGAGCTCGAAGAGCTTTTCGACGCTGCGGTGATGGAGCTTCGCAACGGCACCCCGGTGGCCGGCGAGGGCCTGGATCTTCGTGATGCACTCGAGCGCGCGATCGAGCGGCACCGCACGCTGGGCATGCCCTTCACGCTCGCGCTCCTCGTCCCACCGGACGACAGCCGCGAGCTGTGGAATGACGCGCTCACCCGCGCGGCCGACGAGGGTACGGTCGTGCTCGACGGTGGCGAGGGCCTCACCGCCGCAATCCTCCCCGGCGTGCGGCCGCGTGAGGCGGAGGTGGCGGTGGACCGCCTGCGCGCGCACGCGTGGAGCGCCGCCGGCTGCCATGGCCGCCTGCCCGCCGCGGGCCGCGCCTCCTGCCCGGGCGACGGCGAGTCCGCCGATGCGCTGCTCACCCTCGCGCACGAGCGCCTTCGCCGCATGACGGACGCCGCGGTGGACCGCTCCCGCTTCGAGCGCGACGGCCGCCCCGCGCCGGTCACCCCGCTGTACCCAGAGCTGGGTTAGCGAACGGGGTACAGTCGGCCCCGTGGCCGGCGACCTGATCGACATCGCCACCGCCCGCGAGCGGGTGCTCGAGCACGTGCGGCCGCTCGGGGCCGAGGAGGTGGCGCTCGGCGAGGCGCTCGGCCGCGTGCTGGCCGAGGACGTGTCGGCCGAGGAGGACCTTCCGCCCTTCGACTCGTCGGCCATGGACGGCTACGCGGTGATCGCCGGGCCGGCGGCTGAGCTCGACGTGGTGGACGAGTCGCGCGCCGGGCATCCCGCGCAGCGCGCCCTTGCGAGCGGTCAGGCGATCGCGATCTCCACCGGCGCTCTGATTCCGGAGGGCGCGGACGCGGTCGTGCCGGTGGAGCGCGTGCAGGCGAGCAACGGGCGCGTGAGCGTGCCGGACACGGCCGCGGGGGCGAACCTGCGGCGCGCCGGCGACGACGTGCGCCGCGGCGAAGCCGTGCTGCGCGCGGGCAGCGTGCTCGGTCCCGCCGAGCTGGCCGTGGCGGCGGCGCTCGGCCATTCGGCGCTGCCGGTGGGCAGGCGCCCGCGCGTGGTGGTGCTCGCCACCGGCGACGAGCTGGTGCCGCCGGGCGAGCCGCTCGGCGCCGGGCAGATCCGCAACTCGAACACCATCGGACTGGCCGCGCAGGCGCGCCAGGTGGGAGCCGAGGTGGTGGGCAACGAGATTGTGCGCGACAACCTCGAGAGCACGAAGGCGGCCCTGAGCGAGGCGCTCGAGCGGGCGGACGTGGTGTGCGTGTCGGGCGGAGTGTCCGTTGGGCCTCACGATCACGTGAAGCCGGCGCTCGCCGAGCTGGGCGTGCGGGAGGTGTTCTGGCGTGTGGCGCTCAAGCCGGGCAAGCCCACGTGGTTCGGCGCGCGCGACGGCAAGCTCGTGTTCGGCCTCCCCGGGAACCCCGTGTCCGCGATGGTCACGTTCCACCTCTTCGCGCGACCGGCGCTTCGGGCGCTCGCCGGCGCGCAGCCCGATGACACGAGCGGGACGGCAGTGCTTGACGAGCCGCTTCCACGCAACGCGGGGCGGGATGAGGTGGTCCGCTGCCGGGTGCGCGCCGCCGACGACGGCTGGCATGTGTCGCCTACGCGCGACGACCAGAGCTCCCACGTCCTCACCTCGATGCTGGCGGCGGAGGCGTTCGCGATCATTCGCGCCGGTGAGGGGTCGGTGGCGGCCGGCGAGCGCGTCCCGATCGAGCTGATTCGCTGAGCGCGCGATGGGTACGGTTCCCAGCGTGTTGACGAGGGACCCGCGGCGGGAGATAGCCCGCCGGCGCGAGGCGCGCGCTCGCGTGCACATCGTTGACGAGCCGGAATCCGAGACAACTCCGGGCGGCCCGGTGACGACCAGACAGAGCGCCGACGTGACCGTGCCTCGCTCGGAGCTCGACCCCCTCTGGACCCCCGAGCACCTCGAGATGCTCGCGCGCACGTACTGGCGCTTCCTCACGCGGATCTCGCTCGGCCTGCTGCGCGTGGTCTACACACCCACCTCACGCGCGGTCGTGGTCGTCGGGCGCCCGCTCACGCTCCTCAGGTTCCACGCCCCCGAATACGAGACGGCGGCCGGGTGCGGCATCGTGACCTGGCGCATCGATCGCGGCCTTCTTGTCGCTCCCCCTGGACGTGGCAAGGGCTGGCTGAGGATCACTGTTCGACGGCCGCCCGAGTCGCTTCTACCGGACGATCCCACCACCACCGAGGACGACTTCGCCACGATCCGCGTGACCTCCGAGGTTGCGAGCTTCTATCCCATGCTCGCGGGCTGGGGCTGGTTCTGGAAGATCGGACGCCACATCTACCGCGGGACCCAGCTCAGGATCCACGTGATCGTGACGAACGCGTTCTTGCGCTCGCTGGCGCGACTTGACCTCGAGCCATCGGTGGTGGGCGCGCTGCGCGCGCCTCAGCAAGACGAAGTGCCCAGTGGCTAGTGCCCAGTGCCCAGAACTGGCCACCGGGCACCGGGCACTTTCTATCCGTAGCGCTCGCCGGTGATCTCGCGCAGCTTCGCGCGGTCATGGCGAGCTTGGACTCGCCGCACTGTCCCTGAGCGCGAGCGCATCACGAGCGACTCCGTGGTCGCGCCGCGGTTGCCCTCGTAGCGGACGCCTTCGAGGACGTCGCCGTCGGTGACGCCGGTGGCGGCGAAGAAGACGTCGTTGCCGGCCACCAGGCGGTCGCGGTCGAGGACCTCGTCGAGGTCGTAGCCGGCGTCGATCGCCGCCCGGCGCTCCTCGTCGTTGCGCGGCCAGAGGCGGCCGACGATCTGGCCGCCGATGCACTTGATGGCCGCGGCCGAAATCACGCCCTCTGGTGTGCCGCCGATTCCCCATAGGAGGTCGACCGGCGTGCGTTCGGTGACGGCCAGCAGCGCGGCGGACACGTCGCCGTCGGTGATGAAGCGGATGCGCGCGCCCGTTTCGCGGATCTCCTTCACGGCGTCCTCGTGGCGCTCGCGGTCGAGCATCACAACCATCACGTCGCGGATGTCGCAGCTCTTGCGCTTCGCCACGAGCTTGAGCGTCTCGCGGAGCGGGCGGTCGAGGTCGAGCAGATCGGCGATCTCCTCGGAGCCCGCCATCTTCTCCATGTAGACGATCGGACCCGGGTTGAACATCGTGCCGCGCTCGGACATCGCGATCACCGCAAGCGCGCTCGGGAGGCCGAGCGCGGTGAGGCGCGTGCCCTCCAGCGGATCGACTGCGATGTCCACCTCGGGCGGCGAGCCGTCGCCGATCTGCTCGCCGTTGTAGAGCATCGGCGCCTCGTCCTTCTCGCCCTCGCCGATCACCACCACGCCGTCCATGCGCACCGTGTCGAGCACGAGGCGCATGGCGTCGACGGCCGCCTGGTCGGCGGATTCCTTCTCCCCCATTCCCACCCACCGCGCGGCGGCGAGCGCGGCGGCCTCGGTTACGCGCACCAGCTCGAGGGCGAGGTTGCGGTCGGGTCGTCCTGCGTCGTGCGGGTCTTCGGTGATCTGAGTGCTGTGCTCTGTCATCGCGGCGTCAGATTACCCCGGGCGGTTTCCTGACACGTGCTCCCACAGCCTGCCGGAGCAGGCCGCCGACGAGTATCCCGATCGCGCCGAGCAGCCCGAGGAACCAGCCGATGCCGAAGGAGATGTCCACCGGATCGCTGCCCGGCTTGCCGAGGATCACGCCGTTCAGCAGGATCAGAACCGACGCGGTCATCCCGACGATCATCGTCACCTCACCCGGCCGCCAGGTGAGCGCGTGCCCGCGCACGACTATCCACGCGAGCACGAACGGCGCGATGCACGCGAGCGTGAGCAGGATGTCGAGCTTGGCGAAGGTCTGAAAGGCGGTGAAGTGGCCGAACCCGCCGTGCAGCCTCGAGTTCGGATTGCAGCCGGGTGGCTGGCCCGGCGCGTTGCAGCTCGTCTTGAACCAGGTCATGAAGAGCGACGCGAAGAGCAGGCCGGCGCCGGCGAAGCCGATCAGCTCGCTCACGCCGATGCGCGTGAGGTCGAATGGCCCCGGCTGGCCCTCCTCCCGCTCCTCGTACTCATAGCGGAGCTTCCCGCCCCAGGATCCGAGCGCCGCGCCGGGAATGATCGTGAATGCGAGCAGGATGATCGCGGGGTGCGGCAGCTTCACGGTGGCGTCGCCGCCCACCACCTGATGGGCGATCAGGATGAAGCCGCCGAACAGCGCGCCGCCCACGACCCCGCGGACAGCGCCCTGCCCCGAGCCGTACATCTCGAACCCGGCGAGCACCCCGCCGATCGCGGCCAGGATCGCGAGCGCGATGTAGAGCCCCTTCGAGTTGTCGAGCGCGATCCCGGTTACGAAGCCGTATGCGGAGGGGACGAGGAGCGCAAGCGCGATCCTCGCCGCCATTGGGCGGTCGAGCAGCAGAGGAGGAGGAAACCCCACGCGCCACGGACCCTATCTCA
>JAICJR010000230.1 GCA_025928345.1 Thermoleophilaceae bacterium
GACCCGGCGCAGAACCACTCGTTCCGCGACCACTATCTGGACGTCGAGCTCGACCTCTCGCAGGTGCTGTTCATCGCGACGGCCAACGTGGCGGACACGATCCCCGCGCCGCTGCTCGACCGCATGGAGGTGATCCGCTTCGACGGCTATACCACCGCGGAGAAGGTGGCGATCGCGCGCGGATACCTGTGGCCGCGTCAGCTGGAGCGCAACGGGCTGCGCGAGGACGAGGTGAGCGTGGAGGACGACGTGCTCCAAGCGATCGTCACCGACTACACGCGCGAGGCCGGCGTGCGCCAGCTCGAGCGTGAGGTGGGTACGGTGCTGCGGAAGGTCGCCACGCGCATCGCGAGCGGGCAGGCCGAGGCGCCGGTGACGGTGGACCTCGACATGGTGCACGACGCGCTTGGGCGCCAGAAGGTGTTCCACGAGGCCGCCGAGCGCACGGCGCTTCCGGGCGTGGCCACCGGCCTGTCCGTGACGAACACCGGCGGCGAGGTGCTGTTCGTGGAGGCGAGCTCGATGCCCGGCCGCGAGTCCGGACTCACGCTGACCGGCCAGCTGGGCGACGTGATGAAGGAGTCGGCGCAGATCGCGCTCACGTGGGTGCGAGCCCACGCTGGTGAGCTCGGCATCGACCCCGAGGAGCTCGACGACAAGCGCTTCCACGTGCACGTGCCCGCGGGCGCGATCCCGAAGGACGGCCCGAGCGCGGGCGTGACGATGGTGACCGCGCTGGCGTCGCTCCTGAGCGGGCGGCCGGTGAGGCACACGGTGGGCATGACCGGCGAGGTCACGCTTCAGGGCCGCGTGCTGCCGATCGGCGGGCTCAAGCAGAAGGTGCTGGCCGCCCACGCGGCGGGGCTCACCGACGTGATCCTGCCCGAGCGCAACCGCGCGGACCTCGACGACGTGCCCGAGGACGTGCGCCAGCAGCTGAGGTTCCATCCCGTGATGACGGCGGCCGAGGTGCTCGACCTCGCGCTTGAGCCGAACCCGGCGCCGAGTCTCTCCTAGGGCGGCGCGGCGGGGCGCACGTAAGGGGACCCCTACCAACTAAGGGGTCGGAGCTCGAAAGACGCTCCTTATTCCCGATGTCGCCCCGCCCGCCTTAGCCCAACATCGATGGCGTGTCCGCTCCCCGGCCCAAAGGACCCGCCGTGATAGAGCTCGCAACACCAACTCCCCAGAAGGAAACCAACCGCTGGGTCGCGCTCACAGTGCTGTGCGTCGGCGTGCTGATGATCATCCTCGACGCCACGATCGTGAACGTCGCGCTCCCGTCGATCCAGAGCGACCTCGGCTTCTCCCAGTCGAGCCTCGCCTGGGTCGTGAACGCCTACCTGATCTCGTTCGGAGGCCTGCTGCTGCTCGCGGGCCGCCTCGGCGACCTCCTCGGCCGCCGGCGCATCTTCCTGATGGGGCTCACCCTGTTCACCGCCGCCTCGCTCGTGTGCGGGCTCGCGGACAGCCAGGGTCTCCTCGTGGGCGCCCGCTTCGTCCAGGGCATCGGCGGGGCGATGACCGCCGCGGTGATCCTCGGAATGATCGTGACCATGTTCCCGGAGCCGCGCGAGCAGGCGCGGGCGATCGGCGTCTACAGCTTCGTGGCCGCCGCGGGCGGATCCATCGGCCTGCTCGCGGGCGGCGGGCTCACGCAGGCGATCAACTGGCACTGGATCTTCTTCGTGAACGTCCCGATCGGCATCGCCACGGCGGTGCTGGCCCTCAGGCTGATCGTCCGCGACAAGGGCATCGGTCTGAACGAGGGTGCCGACGTTGCCGGCGCCGTGCTCATCACGGCCTCGCTGATGCTGCTCGTCTACACGATCGTGAAGGCGAGCGACTACGGCTGGGGGTCCGCGCACACGCTCGGCTTCGGGGCCGGCGCGCTCGCGCTGCTCGGCGCGTTCGTTGCGCGCGAGCACACCGCCCGCCAGCCACTCATGCCGCTTCGTATCTTCCGATCGCGGCTCGTGTCGGCGGCGAATGCCGTGCAGGCGCTGATGGTCGCCGGAATGTTCGGGATGTTCTTCCTCGGCGCGCTCTACCTGCAGCGCGTGCTCGGTTACGACGCGATCGAGGTCGGGCTCGCGTTCCTGCCGGTTGCGGTGCTGATCGCCCTGATGTCGCTGGGCGTCTCCGCCCGGCTGAACATGCGCTTCGGCGCGCAGGCCACGCTGCTGCCCGGGCTGGCGCTCATCGTGGGTGGACTGCTGCTGTTCGCCCGCGCCCCCGTCCACGCCAACTACGTGACCGAAATTCTGCCGGTCATGGTGCTGCTCGGTGTCGGGGCTGGAATCTCCTTCCCGTCGCTGATGACGCTGGCGATGTCGGGCGCCGGCGGTGAAGACTCAGGTCTGGCCTCCGGCCTCGTGAACACCAGCCAGCAGGTCGGCGGTGCGCTTGGCCTGGCAGTGCTCGCGACCTTCTCCACCACCCACACCGCGAGCCTCCGCGCGGACGGCCATTCGTTCGCCTCCTCGCTCACGAGCGGCTTCCACCTCGCGTTCGTGATCGGAGCGGCGCTCGTGGCGGCGGCGATCGCCCTGGCGAGCACGGTCCTGCGGCCGGCTCCCGCGGCGGCCGACGACGAGCCTGAGCTCGTGGCCGCCGAGCCCACCTACGAGAAGGCCGCGTAAGTCGTGGCGCCTCGGCCGGTTCGTTCGGCCGGGGCGCCCGTCCACTTCGCTACTTGAGCTTGACCGTCTTCGAAGCGGTGGTCTTGTTGCCGACGGTGTCAGTGGCCACGACCGTCAGCTTCCCGCGCAGGCGCTTGTGGTGCTTGGCGAGCGCCGCGAGCTTGCGCTTGCCCGTGCGGTTCAGCTTCACGATCAGCTGCTGCACGTATGTCGGGCTCGTGTTCATGACGAGCTGCGGGGAGCCGGAGGTCGAGGTTACCTGCGCGGGCGCGCCGTAGCCCTCCGGCACCCTGGGTAGCGCGCGGAAGAGGGGGCGGTCCCCCACACGGTTTCGCATCCCCGCTGCGCGGCCCCGCCGATTCGGCAACAAATTTGAACCGCCGGCAACGAATTTGCTCCGGGATCAACTTCGTTGTCAACAAATTTGACCCCCAGTCAAAAAAGTTGACCGGGGGTCAAATTCTTTGACGAATCGGCGGGGCCGCAAAAGGGGGAGCCGAGGGGGCGGCGCACGGCGCGTCCGCGCGCTAACAGCTTCGTTAAGCTCGCAGCGCGGCGGGGTAGGAGGAGGGACACAGGATGGAGAACGGCAAGCTTTCGGATCACCTCCCACCGCTGCTGCGCCAGCTCCGCGATCCGCTCGGACTGGGCCGCTCGGCGCAGTCGCGCCGCTCCGCGCGCCTCACCGCTCGCACCGAGACCGCCGACAAGGTCGTCCAGTCGATCTGCCCGTACTGCGCCGTCGGCTGCGGCCAGAAGGTCTACGTGAAGGACGAGAAGGTCATCCAGATCGAGGGTGACCCCGACAGCCCGGTGTCGCGCGGCCGGCTCTGCCCCAAGGGCGCGGCCAGCGAGAGCTACGTGAACAGCCCGCTGCGCGAGATGAAGGTGAAGTACCGCCGCCCGCATTCCACGCAGTGGGAGCACCTCGACCTCGACACAGCGACGGACATGATCGCCGACCGCGTGATCGCCGCTCGGCGCGAAACCTGGGAGGCCGAGGACGATCAGGGTCGTCCCCTCAACCGCACCCGCGGCCTCGCCTTCCTGGGCGGCGCGACGCTCGACACCGAGGAGAACTACCTCATCAAGAAGCTCTTCACGGCGATGGGCGCGATCCAGATCGAGAACCAGGCGCGCATATGACACAGCGCCACGGTCCCCGGTCTGGGGGCCTCGTTCGGTAGAGGCGGGGCGACCACCTTCCAGCAGGACCTCCAGAACTCGGACTGCATCGTGATCATGGGGTCCAACATGGCCGAGTGCCACCCGGTCGGCTTCCAGTGGGTGGTGGAGGCGAAGGAGCGCGGGGCGAAGGTGATCCACATCGATCCCCGCTTCACCCGGACGAGCGCGATCGCCGACATGCACGTGCCGCTCCGAGCGGGATCGGACATCGCCTTCCTCGGCGGGGTGATCAGCTACATCATGGAAAACGGGCGCGAGTTCCGTGAGTACGTACGCGAGTACACCAACGCGCGGGCGATCATCAAGGACGAGTTCAAGGACACCGAGGACCTCGACGGCTTCTTCTCAGGCTGGGTGGAGGAGGACGGCGTCTACGACATCGAGTCGTGGGGCTACGCGGGCACGACCGAGGAGACGGCGGGCGGCAAGGAGGAGCAGGATGCCGCGGTGTCCGGCGAGCAGTCGCACGGCGCGCACGGCATCGAGCTGAACCGCGGAGAGCTCCCGCACGAGGACCCGACCCTCGAGGATCCGATGTGCGTCTTCCAGATCCTGAGGCGCCACTTCCGCCGCTACACGCCGGAGGTGGTGGAACAGGTCTGCGGCGTGCCGCGGGAGACCTTCCTGAAGGTGGCCGAGACGCTCTGCGAGAACTC
>JAICJR010000295.1 GCA_025928345.1 Thermoleophilaceae bacterium
ACCTTCGTGTGGGCGCTTCGCACATCCAACTGAAGATCGGGGGCTGACGCTCCGTGAGGCCGCAGTGATACAGACGTTCCCACTCGGCTACGCGTTCCACGGTCACTATGGCGAGGTAGAACGACAGATCGGCAACGCGGTCCCTCCGCGGCTAATGGAGGCGTTCGGCCGGATCGTCGCAGGACGACTACAGGCTGCAGACCTCCGAGCGGCCGCCTGAGGCCGTTCATACCCGGGTGCCTTGAAGGAGGCCCGCTCCGATCCAGCTCACCGCGGCGGTGGTCTGGGATTGGCCGCACCGCTGGAACGGGCAGGTTCAATGTCCACGTCGGACTTTCCGAGACAACGTACAGCTGCGCCCGGGAGCGCGAGGTCGAGGAACTCGATCGATGCTTCGGGGCGGCTCGGCATCGTCGCCGATCATGTCTGCAAGACCTTGACCCAGGGCTTGACCCAGCTGGCATTTGCGGACTCAGCCCGAAACGACGAAGGCCACCTTCCGGTGGCCCTCGAGGTCTCAGTCGGCCGGTTTGCAGGGCTTTTTGGGTCCTACGCCCTGGTCGGCCTCGATAGCGGGGGCGGGATTCGAACCCGCGACCTTCGGGTTATGAGCCCGACGAGCTACCAGACTGCTCCACCCCGCGGCGGACTGGTGATTTTAGCAACGCCCAGCGATTCGCGGAGGATTTCTCGTTCGCCGGCGAGCCGTACGCCTACAGGCGGGGCGAGTACTCGGCGAACTCCCAGTCGGTGACCCAGGCGCGGAAGCGCTCGAGCTCGGCGGTCTTGAGCAGCTCGAACGTGTCCACGAGCTTCTGCCCCATCGCGGAGATGATCACCGGGTCAGCATTCAGTGCGACGAGGGCCTCTTCAAACGACGAGGGCAACGCGCGCCCCTCCGCCTCCTCGGGCAACCCCAGAGCGCGCTCGATCCCATCCAGGCCGGCGGCTAGCGCGGCCGCGTAGGCCAGATACGGGTTCGCGGTGCCGTCGCCGAGGCGGATCTCCATCCGGGTCGCGGCGCCGCGCTCCTTCGGCACCCGCACGAGGCTCATGCGGCGGTCGTGGCCCCAGGTCACGCGGGTGGGCACGAGCGCCTGAGGGTCGATCCGCCGGTAGGCGTTCACGGTCGGGTTGAAGAACACCATCAGCGCCGGCCCGTGCTCGAGTACGCCGGCGATGAAGTGGCGCATCAGCGGCGCGAGGCCGTCGGAGCCGGACTCGTCGAAGCCGAGGTTGACGCCCTCAGCATCGACGAGCGAGATGTGCAGATGGAAACCAGACCCCTCGTCGTCGTTGAACGGCTTGCCCATGAACGTGGCCAGGAGCCCGTCGCGCGCGGCCATCTCCTTGACCATGGCCTTGAAGCGGAAGGCGCGGTCGGCCGAGTCGAGGGCCGGCGAATGGCGGAGGCTGATCTCGAACTGGCCCCGGCCGTACTCGTGCGCGGCGGCGTCCGCGCCGAGGTCGTACGCGACCGCCGCGTCGAGCATGCGTGAGAGCATGCCCTTGGGATCCGCGATGTCGCCCACCGTGTAGACGCCGCTGTCCTGCGCGGCGTACGGACGCCAGCCGCGGGGATCGGATGGATCGGGCTCGCAGAGGTAGAACTCGAGTTCTGGCCCGAGCATCGGCGAGATCCCCTGTTTGGCGAAGCGGGCGACCACTCGCGTCAACGCCGCTCGCGAGTCGACGCCGTACATGCCTCCCTGGTGCTCCTCGAGGTCGACGATGCAGGCCACGACCTCGGGCTCCCAGGGCAAAGGCACGAGCGTGTCGAGGTCGGGCACGGCCAGGACGTCGGGGAAGCCCGACTCGAAGTCCCCGAGCATGTTGTGGCGCAGGTCAGTGGTCATGATCGCCTCGGCGAACCCGATCCCGCGCTCGGCGACCTTCGGGAAGGCAGAGATCGGGATGTCCTTGCCGCGGCAGATGCCGTGCAGGTCGGCGAACTGCAGGCGAACCGCGCGCACGCCCTCC
>JAICJR010000193.1 GCA_025928345.1 Thermoleophilaceae bacterium
GAGCTGAGCGTCGAGCTTGTCGACGATGTCGAGGCTCGAGAGGAACTCGCCGGCCGGGTCCGGCGTCCAGCCGTAGTCGTAGTAGAGGGACACACGGCCGAGCAGGTGGTCGCCGGAGATGAGCAGCTGCCTCTCGGGCTGATGCAGGACGACGTGGGAGGGCGCGTGGCCGGGCGTGTAGTAGACGTCCCAGGCGCCGAGGTCAGTCTCCACCTGCACACCGGGGACGAGGTCGCGGTCCGGCATCACGATCTTCACGATTCCGAAGCCCTCGCCCTTGCGCGCCTCCTGGTACTCGCGCAGCGCCTGCTCCGGCACGCCGCTCTGGCGCGCCACCTCGATGCGGCGCTCGAACGCGCGCTCTGGCTTCTGCGCCGCGCGCGTCATGTGCTCGTGCCGCGGATGCATCCACAGCTCGCAGCCGGAGGCCTCAATGATCGGCGCGGCCAGTCCGTAGTGGTCCGAGTGCGCGTGCGTGCAGACGAGCAGGCGGACGTGCTCGAGCGACAGGCCCGCCTGGTCGAGCGCCTGCTCGAGGCGGCCGAGCCCGCCAGGCTCCGCCAGACCGGTGTCGACGAGCACCACGCCGCTGCCGGATGCGATGGCGAACGCGTTCACGTGCGGCACGCCCGGCCACGCGACGATCGGCAGCCGCAGCCGCCACAGGCCGCGCACGATCTGGTCCGCGCGCGGGAGGTTGCGCTTGCGCTGCGGGCTCGCCGCGCTCACGCGGGATCCACGAGCACGCCCGGGTTGAGGATGCCATGCGGGTCGATCGCCGTCTTCGCCGCGCGCAGCGCCTCCGCGAACGGCTCAGGACGCTGGCGGTCGTACCAGGGCCGGTGATCGCGCCCCACCGCGTGGTGGTGCGTGATCGTGCCGCCCGCCGCGATCACCGCCTCGGACGCCGCCGCCTTCACCTCGTCCCACTGCTCGAGCTCCGACCCTCGCCTCGCCGGCGCAAGCAGCGTGAAGTACGGCGCCGCCCCGTCCGGATACGCGTGCGTGAAGCGAACCGTGACCGTGCCGGAGCCGTACGCCTCGTGAAGCGCCGCCTGAGCACGAGCCTGCACATCCCGGACGAAGCCCTCCATCCGGTCCCACGTCATGGAGGTCTCGAACGTCTCGGAGAGCACACCCGCAGCGACCATCGTGTCGCGCAGATAAGGCGCAGCAAGGAACGCTTGCCGCCACGTCCCGACGCCATCCTCCGCCCTCCGGCCTCCGGCCTCCGACCCGCCGAAGGCGGCGGCGCACTCGAGCGCTCGCTCCATCCACGCATCAACAGGATGATCAGCCGACTCAAACCCGAGCACCAGCAACGCCTTCCCATCAGCCGCCGACCCCGTTATCGCCGCCTCGCCCGGATCGAGCAGCCGGCAATTCGACGGATAGAGCCCGGCCTGTGACAGCGCCCTCACCGCCTCGGCACCCGCAAAGAAGCTCTCGAAGTGCACCGGCGCCGACGCCTTGAACGTCGGCCGCGCCTGCACGCGCACCCACGCCTCGGTGATCACGCCGAGGATGCCCTCTGACCCGATCAAGAGCCGGTCCGGACTCGGCCCGGCTCCAGAGCCCGGCAACCGCCGCGACTCCCACACGCCCGCTGGCGTGAGCGCCCGCACGGACTCGACCAGGTCGTCGATGTGCGTGTAGAGCGTGGCGAAATGCCCACCCGCGCGCGTGGCTATCCAGCCGCCGAGCGTGGAGAACTCGAACGACTGCGGGAAGTGCCGCAGCGTGAGCCCATGCTCGCGGAGCTGGTCCTCGAGCTGCGGTCCGCTCGCGCCCGCCTGGATGCGCGCCGCGCGCGAGACGTGGTCGACCTCCAATACGCGCCCAAGCTCCGACAGGTCGATCGACACCGCGCCCGCATAGCCGTCGCCCACCGCCGCCTCCACGCCGCCCACCACGCTCGTCCCGCCGCCGTACGGGATGGCAGCCGCGCGGGCATCAGAGCACCACTCGAGCAGCCGCCGCACGTCGTCCTCGTCGCGCGGGCGGGCCACCACGTCCGGCGGATGGTCGAAGCGGCCACGGAAGGCGCGCACGATGTCGCGGTAGGAGCGGCCGTAGGCGTGGGAGGCACGGTCATGAGGATCGACCGAGCAGAGCTCAGCCAGCGACGACGGCGGCTCGAGCCGCGGCGCCGGCAGCGACACCTCGGAGAGCGGCACCGGCTCCTCCGCCTCGAGCGGCTCGAAGCCAAGGTGCGAGCGGATCCCCACGGCGGCCTCGCGCACCTGCTCGGGCGTGGGCTGCTGGTCCTCATAGCCCCACCCCCAGTGCTTGCGCCGCCGCGTGGTCGTCTCCATGGCGGGGAAGCTTCTCACGCTTCCGGCCGCACGCCCGCTCAGCCGCGCAGGAGTGTGAAGCGCAGCACCTTGCGGGGCGTGGACGGGTTGCCCATGTCGTCCACCGCCACGAGCGTGACCTTGTAATGCGCGGGCTTCAGGGTGAGCCGTCCGACCCGGCCGGAGAAGAACTTGCTGTTGGTGCCCGGCTTGCCCGCCTGCTTGAAGCTCCCCGAGCGCACGTAGAACGCGCACGGGCGGTCGTGGCGGTTTCGCGCGCTCTCGCGCCGGCAGTGGCCGCCCACCACGCGGCCCTTCGCGCCGCGGTCGAGGAAGAAGAACACGTCGGCCTTCTTCGACAGGTCGTAGTGGAAGGTGGTGCCGCGCGCGACGCCTGCCCGGACCTCGGACGGACCGCTCCGATCGACCGCGAAGCGCGTGGGGCTCAGGGTCGCGTCGGTTATACGTGGAGGGGCCGGCGCCGCCCCGAACGCGGGCGCGCATATGGCGGCAGCGGCGACCGCAGCCAAGACGGCGGCCAGCGGCCGAAGAGGATGATGTGCAGTAGTCGTTGAACTCTCCGCGGGTCCGCGTTTCAGTCTAGGCCCGGCGGGAACTCCTGTCGCGTTCTCTAGAGTTCATCGCGAAGCCCAGATGGCCACACGAACAACCGTCGAGATCACCATGCCCCAGATGGGCGAGTCGGTGACCGAGGGAACCATCCTCGAGTGGCGCAAGCAGGTGGGGGATCCAGTTGACCTGGACGAGCCGTTAGTCGAGGTCTCAACCGACAAGGTCGACACGGAAGTCCCAGCGCCCGTCGCCGGAACGCTGATCAACATTCTCGTCCAGCCGGACGAGACGGTTCCGGTTGGGACTGTCCTTGCCGAGATCGAGACCTCGGAGAACGGGTCGGAGGCCGGAGGCGGGAGGCCGGAGGCGGAGGGCACCGGCGAGCTGGTAGACGTCGAGTTTCCTCAGATGGGCGACTCGGTCACTGAGGGGACCGTGCTCGAGTGGCTCAAGCAGGTTGGAGATCCGGTTGCTGTTGAGGAGGAGATCGTGGAGATCTCCACCGACAAGGTCGACGCCCAGATGCCTTCGCCCGTGGCCGGGACGCTCGAGGAGATCCTCGTTCAGGCCGACGAGACGGTGCCCACCGGCACAGTGCTGTGCCGCATCAGGGCCGGCGTGGGCGCAAGCGCCGCCACCCCCGCTGCGCCGGCCGCCGCGCCGACACCCGACACCCCACCCCAGACACCCGGCACGGGCAATGGCTCGAAGAACGCAACGCCCGTGGCGGCGCGGATGGCGAGCGCCCACGGCGTGGACGTCGACTCGATCTCGGGGAGCGGCCCGCGCGGGCGCGTAACCAAGGAGGACGTCGCCGCGGCGTTGAGCGGCAACGGCGCAGCCACCGCCAGCGCGCCCGCGACCGCGGACGAAGCCAGCGCGAAGCCAATGCGCGGTCCGGCGGCCACGCTCGCGCGCTTCATGAACGAGAGCCGCTCGATCCCCACCGCCACGAGCTTCCGCAGCCTGACGGTGGACGAGCTCGACTCCCGCCGGAAGGCGCTGAAGGGCGCGGGCAAGAAACTTTCATTCACGCACCTGATCGCCTGGGCGATCGTCGAGGCCGCGCGCGAGATGCCGGTGATGGCGCACGCGTATGCCGAGATCGACGGCAAGCCGCAGCGCGTCGAGCCCGCCGGGCTGAGCCTCGGGCTGGCGGTGGACGTGGAGCGCAAGGACGGATCGCGCTCACTCGTCGTCCCGGTGATTCAGCGGGCCGACACCCTCGGCTTCAGCTCCTTCGTCGCCCGCTATGACGAGCTCGTGGCCGGCGCGCGCGACAACACGCTTCCGCCCGAGGCCTACCAGGGCGCGAACATCACGCTCACCAACCCGGGCGGCATCGGCACCGTCGCCTCGGTGCCTCGTCTCATGCCGGGCCAGGGCACGATCGTCGCCACGGGCGCGATCGGCTACCCCACCGGGTTCGGCGCGGTCGCCCCCGACAAGCTCAAGGAGCTCGGCGTCCAGAAGGTGATGACGATGTCGAGCACCTACGACCACCGGGTGATCCAGGGCGCGGAGTCGGGCGCGTTCCTTCGGCGGATCGAGCAGCTGCTCCAGGGCGAAGACGGCTTCTACGAGTCCCTCTTCGGCGCGATCGGCGTGTCGTTCGACGCCGCGGCGCGCGGCGACGGCGCCGGCCCGGTCACCGCCGCGGAGCCCGCTCCTTCGCAGATCACACCCGCGCTCACCGGCGCGCCGGACGAGGCACTCCTCCAGGCGGTGCAGGCAGCCACCTCGCTCGTGAAGGCGCACCGCATGCACGGCCACCTGGCCGCGCGGCTCGACCCGCTCGGCTCCGAGCCCGTCGGCGACCCGGCGCTCGACCCCGCCACCGTCAACCTCACGCCCGAGCTCATGCGCGCGATCCCCACCTCGGTGCTGCGCGTGGCCGTGCCGGGCGACACGTTCGCCGACGCCCTTCCCCACCTGCAGGAGACCTACTGCGGCACGATCGCCTACGAGATCGAGCACATCGCCGACCACCGCCAGCGCGTGTGGCTGCGGCAGACGATCGAGTCGGGCGCGCACCGCGAGCCTCTCAGCACCGAGGAGAAGAAGCAGCTGCTCGAGCGGCTGTCGCAGGTGGAGGCGCTCGAGAACTATCTGCACAAGGCCTTCCTAGGCAAGAAGCAGTTCTCGATCGAGGGCGTGGACGTGCTCGTGCCGATGCTCGACGAGACGCTCATCCGGGCGGCCGGCGGCGGCGCGCGCGAGGTCGTGCTCGGCATGGCTCACCGTGGCCGGCTGAACGTTCTCGCCCACACCGTGGGGCGGCCGTACCAAACGGTGCTCGTGGAGTTCGAGGGCGAGCAGAACCTGGAGGCGGACACCGCCATGCCCGAGGGCGGCACGGGCGACGTGAAGTACCACCACGGCGCGTCCGGCACGCGCAAGCTTCCGGGCGACAAGGGCATCACCGTCACGCTGTCGCCGAACCCGAGCCATCTCGAGATCGTCGACCCGGTGATCGAGGGCCGCACCCGCGCCGACCAGACGAGCCGCAAGGGCCGCGAGCCGATTCACGACCCGACCGTCGTCATGCCGGTGCTGATCCACGGCGATGCCGCCTTCCCCGGCCAGGGAGTGGTGGCGGAGACGCTCAACCTCCAGGCACTTGACGGCTACACCACGGGCGGCACCTTCCACATCATCACCGACAACCAGCTCGGCTTCACCACCGATCCTCGCGACGGGCGCTCGACGCGCTACGCGTCTGACCTGGCCAAGGGCTTCGACGTTCCGATCATCCACGTGAACGCCGACGACGTGGAGGCGTGCATCGCTGCCGTGAAGCTCGCCACGCAATACCGCGAGCGCTTCGGCCGCGACGCGGTGATCGACCTGATCGGCTACCGCCGCTACGGCCACAACGAGACCGACGAACCGGCGTACACCCAGCCGGTGATGTACGAGAAGATCAAGAAGCACCCGCCGGTGCGCAAGCTGTACGCGGACCAGCTGGTCCAGCAGGGGGTCGTGACGCAGCCGGAGGCGGACGCGATGGCGGCGGAGGCCTACAAGGCGCTCAGCGACGCCCACGCCGACCTCAAGGCCTCGCTCGCGAGCCCCGGCCCCGAGACCGGCGAGCACCAGCTCGACCGCAC
>JAICJR010000232.1 GCA_025928345.1 Thermoleophilaceae bacterium
CGCGCAGCTTGCGCTTCACGCTGCGGAAGCGCAGTTTGCCGGCCTTCGCCGAGGCCGTGAGCCTGCCGGCGAGGTTGGAGCGAACCTTCACCACGACCCGGCCCTTCTGCTTGCTCACCTTCTGCGAGCCGTGCGTGCCGGAGGTGGAGAGCAGCGCCGGCCCCACGAGCGCGCTGTGCGGCGAGCTTGCGGTGGCGGTGCCGCCCGAGTTGAGGGCTGTCTCCACCAGCACGAGCGTGTGGCCGCGGTCAGCGCGCACGGCCTTGTAGCTGGGGCCGGTGGCGCCGTTGATCGGCGTGCAGGCGGCGCCGCGCGAGTTGCAGCGCTGCCATTGCCAGAACGCCGCGCCGCCGCTCGTGATCGCGCCGCTCACGCCCGTGAGCGTCTTGCCCACCTCCGGCGCTCCCTTCACGAGCGGCGCGCTGAGCGTCGGCGGCGTGATCGTGAGCCGGAGGCTCCAGCCGCCGTCGATCGCGCCGCTGTCCGGGTTCGAGTCGTCGTCCACGTAGAGGTGCCAGACGCCGTCGGGATTGACGCCGTTGAAGGCAGCGAGGCCGGCCGCGTACGGACTGCCTGGGGCCGGTGCCTCGAACGGAGTTGTGTCGAGGCTCGAGTCGCAGTGGCCGGTGGAGTCGCCCGTCGGGTAGAAGGTGGGCGCGTACACGCCGCCGGCAAGCGGGATGTCGTCGTTCACGTAGCAGGGCACGGCCAGCCCGGAGTCGTCGAACGACAGCTCCACCGGCGCGGGGGAGTCGACGTGCTGCGTCCCCACGTTCGCCATCAGCACGCTGCTCTGGCCGCCGGGACCCACCAGCAGCACGCGCACGTCCTGGGTGTACTCGTGGTGGAAGCCGTGCAGGATCG
Source organism: Thermoleophilaceae bacterium (assembly GCA_025928345.1). Classification (GTDB taxonomy): domain Bacteria; phylum Actinomycetota; class Thermoleophilia; order Solirubrobacterales; family Thermoleophilaceae; genus JAICJR01. The sequence continues at coordinate 865 of JAICJR010000232.1, forward strand.
CGTTGACGCGCGTCACCGGGCCGGTCACGCCCGAGACCGCGATATCCGACGGGTAGGGCGCGGAGGGACCGCTGGCCGGAATCGCCAGCGGCACCCCATTCGTGAACGTCACGGCCTTCGCGGGTGCTGCCGCGAGCGCGAACAGCGCACCCGCGACCGCAAGCTGCCTGGCGAACCGCCCTACGACAGACTCACCATCACGTGCTTGACCTCGGTGTAGTCCTCGAGCGAGTACATCGACATGTCCTTGCCGTAGCCGGACTGCTTGAAGCCGCCGTGCGGCATCTCGGAGACGAGCGGGATGTGGTCGTTCACCCATACGGTGCCGAACTTCAACACACGCGCGGCGTTCATGGCTCGGCCAACGTCGCGCGTCCACACGCTCGCCGCCAGTCCGTAGTCCACGCCGTTCGCCCACTTGAGCGCCTCCTCGTCGGAGGAGAAGCGCTGCACGCTCACCACGGGACCGAACACCTCGCGCTGCACCATCTCGTCGTCCTGCTGCAGCCCGGCCACCACGGTGGGCTCGAGGAAGAAGCCGTTGCCGCCGGGCTCCTTGCCGCCCGTGACCACCTCGCCGTGCGACGGCACGCGCGAGAGGAAGCCCTCCACGCGCTCGCGCTGGGTGGACGACACGAGCGGGCCGAGCTCCGTGTCCTCCGCCAGTGGATCGCCCAGCTTCAGGCCCTTCACGGCGTCCGAGAGACCGGAGACGAAGTCGTCGTACACCTTCGGCCCGGCGATCACGCGGCTCGCGGCGGTGCAGTCCTGGCCCGCGTTCCAGTAGCCGCCGATCTTCACGCCCTCCACGGCGGCCTCGATGTCGGCGTCGTCGAAGACGAGCACCGGCGCCTTGCCGCCCAGCTCGAGGTGCACGCGCTTGAGGGTGTCTGAGGCCGCGCGGGCGATCTCCTTGCCGGTGGCGACGTCGCCTGTCAGCGACACCATCGCCACGTCCGGGTGCGACACGAGCGCGGCGCCTGCGGGCTTGCCGTGGCCGTAGATCACGTTGAGCACGCCCTGCGGCAGGTGTTCGGCGCAGATCTGCGCCATGCGCGCGGCGGTCATCGGGGTCTGCTCGGACGGCTTGATCACGACGGTGTTGCCGGCCGCCAGCGCCGGGCCGATCTTCCACACCATCATCATCAGCGGGTAGTTCCACGGCGAGACCTGTCCCACGACGCCGAGGGGCTCGCGCCGGATCATCGAGGTGTAGCCCTCCATGTACTCGCCCGCGGCCTTGCCCTCGAGGCAGCGCGCCGCGCCCGCGAAGAAGCGCAGGTTGTCCACGCAGACAGGGATCTCCTCGCGCATCGCCTCGATCGGCTTGCCCACGTTCAGCGACTCGAGCTGGGCGAGCTCCTCGCCCGCCTCCTCCACCGCGTCCGCGATCTTCAGCAGCGCGAGCGAGCGCTCCTGTGGCGTGCTCTGGCCCCATCCCTCGAACGCGTCCTTCGCGGCGGACACCGCGGCATCCACGTCGAACTGCGTGGAGAGCGGGGTGGTGGCGATCTGCTCGCCCGTGGCGGGATTGATCACCGGCTCGCTGCCGCCCTCGGCGGCGGCCTTCTCCTCACCGTTGATCCAGTTCTTGATCTCGGTCTGCGTGGTTGTGGCCATCTCTCAACGTCTCCTTGAGTCCAGTGACTGGTGACTAGTGACTGGTGACTAGTAGTTCTTCTACTGGCGTGAACGGCATTCCCACCCCTTCGGCTACGGCCGGGTGCGTCACGTGGCCGGCGACCACGTTGACGCCGCTGCGCAGCCCCGGATCCTTGGCGATGGCGTCGCGCACGCCGAAGTCCGCGAGCGCGAGCGCGTAGGGAAGCGTGGCGTTCGTGAGCGCGAAGGTCGAGGTGATCGGCACCGCGCCCGGCATGTTGGTCACGCAGTAGTGGGTGATGCCGTCAACCTCGTAGGTGGGGTTCGTGTGCGTGGTTGGGTGCGAGGTCTCGAAGCAGCCGCCCTGGTCGATCGACACGTCTACGAGCACAGCCCGTTCCTTCATCAGCGACAGCTGCTCGCGGCGGATCACCCACGGAGCGCGCGCGCCGTGGATGAGCACGGCACCGATCACGAGGTCTGCGCGCGGCAGCATCTGCTCGACAGCGAGAGTGGACGAGTACACGGTCGAGGCTCGCCCGCCGAATGCCACGTCGAGCTCGCGCAGCCGCTCGAGGTTGCGGTCGAACACGAACACGTCCGCCTCCATGCCGATCGCGATGAACGCGGCCTGCATGCCCACAACGCCGCCGCCGATCACGAGCACGGTCGCGGCGGCCACGCCGGGCACGCCGCCGAGCAGCACGCCGCGCCCGCCGAGCGGCCGCTCGAGCATGAATGCGCCCGCCTGCGTTGCGATCTTCCCGGCCACCTCGCTCATCGGGGCGAGCAGCGGCAGCCGCCCGTGCGTGTCCTCCACAGTCTCGTACGCCACGCACGTGGCGCCGGAATCGCAGAGCGACTTCGTCAGCTCGGGCGCGGGCGCGAGGTGCAGGTAGGTGAAGAGCGTGTGGTCCGGGCGCAGCTTCTGCACCTCCTCCGGCATCGGCTCCTTCACCTTGAGAATGAGGTCCGCCTCGTCGAACACGGCATCGGCGTCGGGCACGATGCGCGCGCCCTGCGCCACGTACTCCTCGTCGGGAATCACGCTGCCGGCGCCGGCGCCCTGCTGGATCACCACCTCGTGGCCGTGCTCAACGAACTCACGCACACCCGCGGGCGTGATCGCCACGCGGTACTCATCGGTCTTGATCTCAGTCGGAACTCCGACCCTCATCTTTGAAAGGCCTCCATTGGTGGTCATCTCACCAGTTCCCGCCCGCGCAGCGCGAGCCAGAACTCGATCCGGTCACGGGCGCGGCCGAGGTCGCGTCCGGTCAGCTCCTCCACACGGCGGATCCGGTAGCGGAGCGTGTGCCGGTGGCAGAACAGCTGCCGCGCCGCGCGCTCCCATTGCCCGTTCTGCTCGATGAACGCCTCGAGCGAGCGCAACAGCTCGTCGCCGTAGTCGCCCTCGCCGTTCTCGAGCGGGCCGAGCAGGTTGTCGCAGTAGAGGCGCAGCGCGTCCTCGTCCTGAAGCGAGAGGAGAAGCTGGAACGCGCCGAGGTCGCGGTAGGACGCCACCGGCGGCGCCGCCTCGCCGTTCAGCACCGACGCCTCGATCGCGCAGCGCGCCTCGTGGAAGCTGCGCCGCAGGGCGCGCGCGGGCGCCGGCCTAGAGGCCGCCGCCCGCACATCGCCGTACTCAGCGCCGAGCGCATCGCGCGCCCGGCCCGCGAGCTCCAGAGGTTCGGTGTCACGCGCGTCGATCACCGCGCAGAGGAGCTGCTCGCGCGCGGCCACGAGCGCACCCACACCTGCGCCGGCCATGAAGCGGTCGAGGAACGCCTCGCCGCCGGCCGGGTCCTGCATGCTGAACACAAGCACGGCCGCGGTCTCGCCGACGCCGAACGGCCGCAGCCGCATCGCCAGCTCGTCGGGGTCGAGGCGCCCGGTGAGCGCCTCGGCGAGCACGTCGCCCGCCAGCCGGCGCTCGGTGTCGCGCACCACGCGCTGGCGCATC
>JAICJR010000010.1 GCA_025928345.1 Thermoleophilaceae bacterium
CCCAGGGCGGCAAGGTCGGCCTGTTCGGCGGCGCCGGCGTGGGCAAGACCGTGCTCATCCAGGAGCTGATCAACAACCTGGCCCAGGAGCACGGCGGCCTGTCGGCGTTCTGCGGCGTGGGCGAGCGCTCGCGCGAGGGCAACGACCTCTGGCTCGAGATGACCGAGTCGGGCGTGATCGACAAGACCATGCTCGTGTTCGGCCAGATGAACGAGCCGCCTGGCGCGCGCATGCGCGTGGCGCTTTCCGGCCTGACGATGGCGGAGTACTTCCGCGAGGAGGGCCAGGACGTGCTCCTCTTCATCGACAACATCTTCCGCTTCGTGCAGGCGGGCTCCGAGGTGTCGGCGCTGCTCGGCCGCATGCCCTCGCAGGTGGGCTATCAGCCCACGCTCGAGACCGAGATGGGCGAGCTGCAGGAGCGCATCACCTCGACGCGCAAGGGCTCGGTCACGTCGGTGCAGGCGATCTACGTGCCGGCCGACGACCTCACCGACCCCGCTCCGGCGTCCGTGTTCGCGCACCTCAACGCCACCACGGTGCTCTCGCGCTCCATCTCGGAGAAGGGCATCTACCCGGCGGTCGACCCGCTCGACTCGACCTCCACGATTCTCAAGCCGGACATCGTGGGTGAGGAGCACTACCGCGTGGCCACGCAGGTGCAGGAGATCCTTCAGCGCTACAAGGAGCTCCAGGACATCATCGCGATCCTCGGCATCGACGAGCTCTCCGACGAGGACAAGCTCACCGTGCAGCGCGCCCGCAAGGTCGAGCGCTTCCTGTCACAGCCGTTCTTCGTGGCCGAGGCGTTCACCGGCACCGAGGGCAAGTACGTGACCATCGAGGAGACCGTGCGCTCGTTCGCCGAGATCATCGAGGGCAAGCACGACGAGCTGCCCGAGGGCGCCTTCTACATGAAGGGCACGATCGATGAGGTCGTCGAGGCCGGGCGGGGGAGCCGTTCCGGCTCCAAGTCGGAGGCCGGAGGCGGAAGGTCGGAGGATGAGGGCTCCGACGAGTCCTCCGACTCCGATAACGAGTCGTCCGACGAGTCTTCCTCCGAGGAGGAGTAGTTGGCCCGCAACAAGTTCCCGGTCGAGGTCCTCACCCCTGAGGGGAAGGTCTTCGACGACGAGGTGGAGATGGTGTCCACGCGAACGAGCGTGGGCTCCATCGGCATCCTCGCGAACCACGCCCCGCTGATGGCGATGCTCGAGCCGACAGAGCTGCGGCTCTACAAGTCGGACTCGGACATCGTGCGCTTCGCCCAGGGCGAGGGCTACCTCCAGGTGGTGGACAACACAGCGCTGCTGCTGGTGGAGGACGCCGTGGATCCCGAGAAGCTCGACCGCTCGGCGATCGAGTCCCAGCTCGAGAACGCGCGCCGCGCGCTCGAGGAGGCCGAGGCGGGTTCAGAGGAGGGCCGCCGGGCCGAGCGCGACATCAAGCGCTACGAAGCCTTTCTCGAGGTCGGCGGAAGCTAACGCGCAAAAGAGCGCGGCCCGCCATTTCGAGCGGACCGCGCTTGATGTTCCTCCTCGGTGCTGCTGCGGCGGTCAGTGGTGGCGGCTGTGCGTCACGAGGACCGTCTCGCAGCCGCTCACCTTGTCCTAGGTGGCGACCGGCGCGGGTCCTCGCATAAGCTGACCGGCGATGCGGACTCGCCTGGCCCTGGCTGTCGCTGCTCTCGCGTGCGCGTGTACGTGCGCCGTCGCGCGCGCCGATGCAACGCCCGACACCACGATCGTCTCCGGGCCGCAGGGGCTCAACACCACCGCTCTGCCCAGCTTCCAGTTCTCCTCGAACGTGGCGGGCGCGACCTTCCAGTGCAGCCTCGACCACGCGCCGTATGCCGCCTGCTCGAGCCCGCTCCAGCTGCCGCAGCTGGCGCAGGGGCCGCACGTGTTCGACGTGCGCGCGGTGGACGGCTCAGGCCAGGTGGACCCGACGCCGGCGGAGCGCAGCTGGACCTACCTTTCGAACATCTCGGCGCCGGTGGTCAAGCTCATCTCACCGAGATCGGTGGTGAGGCGCGCGAGGCTGTTCGCGTTGCGCGGCACGTCCACCGCGGCGGCGGGTGTGACGCGTGTGGAGGTGGGGCTGATGGTGGCGGGCAGCCGCCACGACGTGTCGGGCGACCATCCGCAGCAGTGCAAGTTCGCGAACCTGCACAGCGGCAAGGTCACAACGCGCGCGTGTATAGACGTGCGCTGGCTGAGGGCGCGCGGCACGACGAGCTGGAGGTTCCCGCTGTCGAAGAAGTTCCGCGCGCACGTGCCCGCCGGGCGCTACCTGGTGATGGTGCGGTCGGTGAACAGCCTGGGCCTCCAGAAGGCGTACAACTTCCGCCGCAGCTTTCGCTGATTGACTGACAAATCGGTCACTCAGGTGGGGTACGCACGTGTTCTCCCTCCCCCGGGGTAGAAAGATCCCCCCGGCGGAAGATTCGCCGGCGCCGCAGTCGCCATAGGCTCGCTTCGGCTATCCGGGGGGAGAGGACTCCTCCCCTGGAGGCGTACCCCGTCAACTAAGGAGGAGGAGCTCGTGTCGAGAGCCCGATCCTGGACTCGTATGCTCGGCATATTGGTCCTGGTAGGCGCCGTAGCGGCAGTCTTCGCCGGTCCGGCGAGCGCCTACACCCATAAGCAGAAGAGGCACATTCAGCGTGTCCTTCTGCATCAGCTGAAGAAGCATCCTCGGCTGATCAAGAACAAGCACTGGCTGCGCAAGGCGGATCACGTGCAGGAAGTTCTGCCGCTTACGGTTCGCTTGAACCCGTCGCTCGGTCCCGCCGGTACGGCGCCCAGCGACGACACCGCGCTGCTGGATTTCTCGGATACGTTCGGGCCAGACACGTCGGCCAAGACGACCACGCTCAACGGCGTCGTGCACGTCGATGCGCACTTCGGAAACCCGCAGGACGGCGACACGCTCGGCTCGCTCCGGCTTGTCGTGCGTGATCTGAGCCTGTCGGCCGCCAGTGTTGGCGTGCTCGATAACGATCAGGCCACGTCCAGCGCTGTCGATGGATACAACTGCCCGAGCCTGTTGACCTCGGCTCCGCAGTGGACCATCACGAATGGCGGGGTTGGCACGCTCAGTGGCGCGGCCGTCCCGACGGTCCTCGCTCCGAGCCTGGATCCCAACACGGTCGTCCGGACAGCGCCGATTGGCCTTTCACTGGCCAGCACCTCGGCGCCGAACGTCGGATCGGCGAATCTGTTCCAGCCGTCTGACAACGTCCGGCTCAGCCTGCATGCCAATGCTGCGGTCAACACGATTTTCCGTGTGCTCGACAACGGCACGGGTGCAAGCGGCCTGCTTGCTCCAGGCACGATCCCGACCGGCCACTTCAATTGCGATGAGGCCATCGCGGGTCAGACCACCGGAGATGCGACGAAGAACATCATCCCGGTGAACGTCGCGGGAACCCTGAAGATCTCGCCGGCGCTCACCGCCGACGGTCATCTTCGGATCGCGACCCTGAGCGTCAAGACCCCGGTCCAGGCGCCCTCGGACGGAAGCGAGATCGGTCACTCGAGCGTTGACGCCTGCCTGCAGCCGTACGCGCTCGTGGATACGGCGAAGGCGCAGACGGATGTCAGCGATTTCGAGACCGCGATCGGTACGCCGGGTACTCCGGATCCGACGACCATGGTCACCGGCTCGTCGCCCGGGACGGCGTGCGACGCCACCCCGTTCGCGACCAACTTCCCGTTGGCGCAACTCGGGGAGACGGAGATCACGCCTACGCCGGCGAAGTTCCTGCATCTCGACCCGAACGTGCAGGTCACGAACCTCACGGGCGAGGCCCTGATCGGGACGTACTAGGGGGAAGCAGTGCAGGTGTCATCACCTGCCGGTGAGCGGGCGTCGCACCATCTGGTGCGGCGCCCGTTTCGCCCTTTCCAAAGGCTTTTGTGAGGAGGCGGATGTGGTGAGAGTCGTGTTAGGGTGGGGGCGGATCGGAGCCAGGCCCGGCTTCGACCCCTTGCCTCGAATGGACTCGCTATCCAATCGCCCTGCGCGCATGCGCGCGCTCCTCACTGCCGCCATTGCTGCGGCGCTTGCGCTCGCCCTGCTGCTGACCGCGCAGGCGTCGGCTTCGGAGCAGCAGGCGGTCTCCCAGGCCGCGCAGCGGATTCACTCGCTCTCCTCGCACGTGCGCCACGCGGGGGCGACGAAGAAAAAGAAGAAGTCGAGGAAGAAGTCGAAGCTGTGCGTGGTCAAGCGGCTCGTGAACGGCAAGCTGCGCACCGTCTACACGCACACCTACGTCTACAAGTTCGTGAAGCGCCACGGCGTGCGCGTGCGCGTGATCCGGCGCGTGCGGGTGAAGATGCGCGCGCACTGCACCAAGGCGTGCGTGAAGACGAAGGTGAGGGGGCTGCGGCTCGTCACCGTCTACCGCAAGCGCCGCGTTCGCGTCCGGATCATCCGGCACGGGCGCATCGTCAGCGTGATCCGCAAGCGCAAGGTGCCGGTGCTCGTCGCGTGTCCCAAGAACAAGAACGGCACCACGGTTCTTGGCACGCCGGTGACGATCACCCTGCTCCAGGGAAGCACCGCCACGCTCGACTTCCAGGCGTTCACGCGCACCACCGATTTGAGCGGGACGGTGAAGGGCTTCTCGCCCGGCAAGATCAATCTCAACAGCGACGTGAACTTCACGTTCACGAGCGCGCGCTTGAACGTCGCGCCAACCGGTGTCTTCATAGATGACGCGTGCAACGGAGAGGTGAGCGCGTCGATCGAGACGGACCCGAACACGTACGCGCTGCTGGACGACTCGAAGAGCAACATCGGCACGCTGACGGGCAACTCGATTGTCGCGAGCGAGAACCTGATCCTGCGTGTGCCGCTGGATCTGCGGAACAACGACACCGGCTGTCACGACCCGTACCTGACCACCGGCTATGCGGAGATCCCGTTCAGGGTGACCCTAGGTGGGAAGCTCGGCAGCCAGAACGGCTCGCTCGTCGCGAACCTCACCTCGGCGGAGCAGTTCCTCGACGCCGATGCCTGCCTTTCCCTGGGTGATCCGACGCAGCCCTGCAACGGACTCGCCATCCCGTTCCCGTTCTTCATCGCCACCCACGTGGTCGGCCGGGTGGACCTCGGCAAGTACGGGACGATCCACCTGCAGTGATGCGCCGGCTCGCCCTGGGCCTCGCCATCCTCTCGCTGGTGGCTGCGGGGGAGGCTCGGGCTGCGGTCGTCGTGCACTCCGGTGGTAGCGCGCAGCTGCTGGTCGCGCTCAAGCCGGGAGTGCGCGCGGCTTCCGCGTTCCGGGGCGCGCGGCTCGTGTCGCGGGCCCTCGGCGTGTACGAGGTGGCGGCGCCCCGCGGTGTGAATCCGCGCGTGGCGGCGCGGCGCCTGCTTGAACGCGGCGATGTGCTCACCGCGCAGCCCGACTGGGTGCTCCACGAGGCGCAGCAGGCGTTCGCGCTCTGTGTAGCGCGCCCACAGAACCCGCTGGGCTACGTCCTCCCGGCGGTGGGCGCCGACATCATTCAGCAGCCGTCCACCACCGGCATTCTCGCGGTGCTCGACAGCGGGATCGACAGCACGGTGCCCGAGTTCTTCGGCCGCATCGTCCATCCGGTGAACGTCGTGTCGGGCGGCACCGACGTGACCGACACGGACGGCCACGGCACCGAGGTGGCGGGCGTGGCCGCGGCGCGGCCCGGCGGCATCGCCGGCGTGTCGCAGAACAGCCCGATCATGCCGGTGAAGATGCTTGACCCGCAGGGCGACACGTCGGTGGGCACCTTCGTGAAGGCGATGGACGCCGCGGTGGCCGCGCACGCGAGCGTGATCAACGTGAGCTCGGCGGCACCGGCAACCGACACGTCGCCGTCGGAGGATCAGGTGGCCACGATGGCGATCGACCGCGCGTTCGCGAGCGGCGCGATCGTGGTGGCGGCCGCCGGCAACGAGGGCTCGAGCACGCCGGACGTGCCGTCCGCCTATCCGCACGTGCTGTCGGTCGCGGCCACCGATGAGGGCGACGTGCCGGCCAGCTTCTCGAACACCGGCAGCTCGATCGACCTCGCCGCACCCGGCGTGGACGTTCTCTCACTTGTGCCGTCGTCGATCTGCCCGAGTGAGGTGGCGAACGTGGAGGGCACGTCGTTCTCCTCGCCGGCCGTCGCGGGCGCCGCCGCGATCCTGCGAGCGCAGCGGCCCGCGCTCACGCCGTCGCAGGTGTTCGATCTGCTGCGGTTGAGCGCCCGCGATGTGGGACCAAAGGGCTGGGACGCGCAGACCGGCTTCGGCGTCGTGAACGTGCTCTCGGCGCTCACGGCGAAGCCGCCCGCGGACGAGCCGGGCGAGCTGGACGACGACGTGTACTGGGTGCGCGGCCGCTACGCCGCGGACCACCCGTTCCAGCTCTCGCCGCACCGGCGCTCGCGCACGATCCACGATCGGCTCGGCGCGTTCAACGACCCGTTCGACGTCTTCCGGCTCAAGCTGCGCAAGGGCGACAGGCTCAAGGTCAGCCTCAAGGGCGCGCCCGGCACGCGCTTCGCGCTCGGGCTGTGGAACTCGAAGACAGGCGCGTTCGATATCTCGGAACGGCGCGCCCGCCACCTGTCCGACTACGCGGACCACCGCGGGTCGAGCGAGCGGCTGCGCGATCACATCGGCAAGTCGGGCATCTACTACCTGAGCGTGGAGGCGCCCCACGCGGACCCGCCGAGCGGCGACACGAGCTACACGCTCTCGTTGAAGAGGGGGTGAGCCGTCATGCTGCGCAAGGCTGCCGTGCCCGCCGCGCTGGTCACGATCGCCGGCTGCTGCTTCGGGCTCGCGTCCGGCGCTGACGCACACGCGGCGCGGCATCGCCACCACTCGAGCGCGCACGCCCGCCACGTGCGCAGGATGCTGCTGCGCGAGCTCAAGCGCCACCCGCGCGTGATCCTGCACCGCAGCTTCGCGCGGAAGGCCGACTCGGTGAACCTGCGGCTGCCGCTCACCGTGCGGCTCAACCCGCAGCTCGGCGGCGGAACCGAGGCGGCGAGCGACGACGTCCTCACGCTCGATCTCGGCACGGACGCCTTCACCGATCCCGCGGGCAACCTCGCGAGCGCCGTGCAGGTCGTGCTCCATGGCAAGTTCGGCATGCTCGGCCGCTTCGACATCGACACCTCCGGCACCGGCGAGCTCGGCGCGCTGCGCCTCGACGCCGGGCAGGTGAACATGACCGCCGACCCGTTCCCGATCGTCGAGCCGGCCAGCGCGTGCACGGACGGCGGTCCGCTGCTTCAGTCGGGCCCCGCAACGATCGTCACCGCGCCGCCGCTGCCCGCGAGCGACAAGCGCGGCGGGATGCTCAACTGGTTCACGGGCGACTTCAGCATGCGCCTCTACACGCAGTTCGACCTGAACAGCCAGCGGCGCGCCACGTGCGACGACCCGTTCTTCTGGACCGACCGCATTACGTCGACCACGAACTCGGTGATCCCGATCGACATGGTCGGCAGATCCCACATCAGCCCGACCCTGACGAGCGACGGACACCTGCGCCTGTTCACGCTCACCTTCGACAACGTGGTGACGGCGCAGAACGCGCTGCCGGCGATCCTCCACACCTGCACGCAGGCCACCACCACGCTCGCCACCGACCCGGCGCCAACCGACGCCTGTGACGGCGTATCGGGAGACGAGGCGCAGATCCCGATGACCGTGCAGGTCACGCACCTCACCGGTGAGGTGCTTGTGGGCGACGCCTAGAGCCCGCCGGCCTGCGGCGTCTGCGCGGTGAGGCGGAAGTAGCGCGACACCGCCTCGGCGCGGTTGGCCGCGCGCAGCTTGCGCAGGATGTGCTTCACGTGCGACTTCACGGTGCCGACGGAGATCACGAGCCGGTCGGCGATCTCCGCGTTGCTCGCTCCCGCGGCCATGAGGTCGAGCACCTCGAGCTCGCGCCGGGTGAGCAGCCCGTCGAGCCCGAGCGGCACCGACGCCGGGCGCTCGAGCGCCGCCTGGATCTGATCGTGGGAGCCGTTCGTGCCGTTGCCGTTCCCGTTGGACGTCGCGCGACATAGGTCGAGCTCCGTTGCGCGGAGGTCCTCGATGAGGCTCGCGGCGGTCTGTGCCATCTGCCGGATCTGCGCGGTCTCGGACTCGAGACGTTCCATGAGCAGCGCGCGCTCGACGGCGTAGCCGAAGCCCTCGGCGAACGTCCAGAGCACGTCGCGGTCGCGGTCGTCCACGACGAGGTCGCGGATGCGGTGGTCCGCGTGCAGCATCCCGATCACGCGGCCGCCCGGCATGATCGGCGCGGCGACGTACGACTTGGTCGAGCACGCCTGCACGAGCGGCTTGAACGTGCGCGGATCGTTCTCCGCGTCCATGACGATCACGGGGCGCTCGCGGCGGATCATCTCCGTCTCGAGCAGCATGTGGTTGAGCTGCGGTCGCACCATGCGCGCGAGCTCGACGAAGTCCTGAGCCCCGGCGGGGTCGCCGCTGAAATACGCGCACTCGGCCACCAGCTCCGAGCCCTCGACGCGGAACAGCACCGCCCGGTCGAAGCCGCAGGTGCGGCAGAGCTCCACCGTGGCACGCTGCATCAGCTCCGCGACCGAGCCCGCGCCGCGCAGGCGCGCAAGCGCCAGGCGTACGCTGGCAAGCGCGTCGTCGCTTGTACCGCTCCCCTCCGTGGCCACGAGTCCGCCGCGAGCCTATCACGGCCTGTGGCCTAGGTGGTTACAACTCCCTACTGCTTTTTGGGGACGTCCCAGCGGGTGGCCGTCTCGGGGTAATCGGCCTCTTCCCAGCTCAGGATCTTGCTCGGTTGCAGCGCCATGATGGGCGTGGCTTCGTGCGCGACGTCCACCCTGATCCCGTACTTCTTCTCGTACGCGTCGGCGAAGCGCGCGAGCAGCTCAGGATCGTCCGGCCGCTCGAGCTCGCCGTCGAGAATCGCCACCTCGTCACCGCTCTCGAGGTGGATCTGAACCGGCGATCCGGCGGCGATGTTGCGACCCGTGACGCTGTTCGGGTCGGTGGAGAACATCACCTGCCCGTCGAGCCACAGACCCCAGACCGGCTTCGCGTGCGGGCGCCCGTCCGGACGCGTCGTGCACACCCAGTAGTTGCGCGCGGCCGTGAGCCACTCCTCGACGCGCTCCCACGGCAGCCGCTCGCCCGGCGCGCTGCCGCCGCGGCCGATGCCATAGCTCGCCGGCATCGCCGGGCGGCTCGGCACCGGCCGGTCGCTCATGCGGCGAGCGCTCGCTCGATGATCGCGGGCGCGGCGATCCCGGCCGGCAGCGTGCCGAAGGCGCGGCCGCCTTCGCCGCCGAGCCGCCCCGCGCAGAACGCGTCCGCCACCGCGGGCGGCGCGTAGCGCACGAGCAGGCTGCCCTGCAGCGCAAGCGCGAGCTTCTCCACGAGCGCGCGGGCACGCCACTGGGCGTTCTCGACGTCGAAGTTCGCGAACTCACTCTCGATCTCCTGGATGTGGGCGTCGAGCCGCGCGTCCGCACCGGCCGCCTCCTTGCACTCGCCGAGGAAGGCCGGCAGCGCCTCGGGCTCGCGCATGAGCGCGCGCAGGACGTCGAGCGCGGCGACGTTGCCCGAGCCCTCCCAGATCGAGTTGAGCGGAGCGTCGCGGTAGAGGAGCGGCATGTTCGACTCCTCGATGTAGCCGTTGCCGCCGTGGCACTCGAGCGCCTCGCCTGCGTGCGGCGCCGCGCGCTTGCACACCCAGTACTTGAGCACCGCGGTGGCGAGCCGCCTGAACGCCGTGTCCTTCTCGTCGTACGCGCGCGCGATGCGCATCGCCGCCGCGGTGGCAGCTTCCGCCTCGATCGCGAGGTCGGCCAGCACGTTCTGCATTGCAGGCTGGTCGACGAGCAGCTTGCCGAATGCCGAGCGGTGCCGCGCGTGGTGAACCGCCTGCGCGACGCCGTAGTGCATCCCCGCCGCGCTTCCGATCAGGCAGTCGAGCCGCGTGTGGTTGACCATCTCGATGATCGTCGGCACGCCGCGCCCCTCCTCGCCCACGAGCCGGCCGCGCACGCCGTGGAACTCGACCTCCGAGGAGGGCAGCGAGCGCGTGCCGAGCTTGTCCTTCAGCCGCTGAATGCGGAAGCCGGGGTCGCGGCCCTCGATCAGGAAGCAGGAGAGCCCGGCGGGCGCCTGGGCGAGCACGAGGAAGACGTCGCACGGCGGGTATGAGCAGAACCACTTGTGGCCCGTGATCTCGTACGTGCCGTCTGATTGCGGCTCCGCGCGTGTGGTGTTGGCACGCACGTCCGAGCCGCCCTGCTTCTCGGTCATCGCCATGCCGCTGATGGCGCCGTGCTCGTAGTCCGGCAGCGTGAGGCGCGGCTCCCACTCGGCCGCGAGCTCCGGGTTCGCGCGCAGTGCCGGCACGGCCGAGTAGGTCATCGAAACGGGGCACATCACGCCCGCGTTCACCTGGCCGAACACGTACATCATCGCGCCGCGCACCACGTGGGCGCCGGGCTGTGGGTCGCGCCACGGAAGCGCGGCGATCTCACGCTCGATCGCCACGCGCAGCAGCCAGTGCCACGACGGATCGAGCTCCACCTTGTCGATGCGGTTGCCGTAGCGATCGTGCGTGAGGAGCCGCGGCTGGTTGCGCTCGGCGCGTAGTGAGTGCTCGCGCGCCTCCGCCGAGCCGGCGACCGTTCCCAGGTCGCGCAGGCGGTCGATGCCCCAGTCACCGCCCTCGCGCTCGAGCGCCTCGCGCAGAGGGATGTCCGCCTCGAACGCGTTGTAGTCGAGCAGTGGCGGGGGCTGGTTCAGGACCTCATGAGTGCGATCGAGCACCGACATGCGTCTTCTCCTCTATTGCATTGAGACAGAACTGGACAAGATTGGCCACGAGGGCGTCGTGGTGTTTGGGGGCGCTGTGGCCGTTCGAGGCGGGGGAGAGCGGGCCGAGCAGCGCCTCGCCCAGCGCGCCGACGATGGCGGCTGCGGCGAGCTGCGAGTCGAGCTCGCGGAGCTCGTTGGCGGCGATGCCGTCGTCGAGCGCTTTTGCGAACGCGTCGCGGTAGCCGCGCCGGAAGGTGAGCCGCTCGGCCTCGACGGCGGGGTCGACCGGCTCGGCGAGCAGAGCGTAGGCGAGCGTGGGCGCGGCGAGTGCGCGCCGGGCGAACGCCTCGGCGGCTTCCGCGATGCGCTCCGGCGCGGGGCGTGTCCCGTCTGACGTGACCCGCGTGACTAGGTCGAGCTCGCGCTGCGAGGCTCGTGTGAACACCTCGGCAAACAGGTCCGCCTTCGACGGGAAGTGGCGGTACACGCTCCCGGTGGCCACGTTCGCGCGGGTGGCCACGGCCTGCACGCTGGCAGACGCGTAGCCGGCCTCGGCGATCTGCTCGCGCGCGGCTTCGACGATCCGCTCCCGCGTGGCCTCGATACGCGCGCGCGTCTGTTCGGTCTGGCGGTAGGGCATCGCCCGAAGAAGTGAATCACGATTCACAGCTTGTGTCAATCGCGGGCGCGCCGCGGGCTTCCGGCAGCCGGATGAAGGATTGGGTGGGCATAGGCACCCAAATCCTTCAGATCGTTCGCCACCCGCGCTGGCGTGGCCACTTGGCGCCCTACATCGCTACCGTTGCCACATGGCTGCCACCTGGCGCTGGTTCGTGAGGTTGTTCGCGCTCTGCGCCATGGTGCTGTTCGCCGCGCTCATGGTGATCTTCGTGATCGTCACGGTCAACCACTTCGGCGAGAAGCAGTACGTCACGGACAACGTGAAGGGGCTGCCGCCGGTGTACGTGATCACGGCGATCCTGATCCCGTGCTGCGCGGCGTTCGTGGCCGGGTTCTGGATGCTCTTCTACGACAGCTTCAAGCAGCGGTCGCTCGAGCAGGTTGAGACGGGCGCGCCGGTGCCGACGCCGTTTGCGCCCCAGACAGGGCCATCGCGCCGCGAGCGGCTTGTCGCCTGGCTGTATCGCGAGGAGTAAGACAGGCCGCTCAGGCAGCCTGCTCGGCGTACTCGCGCTCCCGCAGCCAGCGCTCGAAATCGCTTGCCGGAACGGGACGGCACACGTAGAAGCCCTGCACCTGGTCGCAGCCGAGCTGGCGAAGCAGGTTCATCACGGCGTCGGTCTCCACACCCTCCGCGACGACGCGCAGGCCGAGGTTGCGGCCGAGGGCGATCGCGGAGCGCACCAGCGCGGCGTCGTCGCCCTCGTGCGTCATCGAGCCCACGAACGAGCGGTCGACCTTGAGCGTCGTCACCGGGAGCTGCTGCAGGTAGGGGAGGGCGGTGCGGCCGGTGCCGAAGTCGTCGATCGCGAGCCAGATGCCCATGGCGTCGAGGCGCGAGAGGACGTCGCGGGCGCGCTTGGGGTCGGCGTTGATCGTGTCCTCGCGGAGCTCGAGCTCGAGCGAGTTGGTGGGCACGCCGCGCTCCTCGAGCAGCCGCTTGATCTGGTGGGGCAGCTCGTGGTCCGTGAGGTTGCGCGGCGAGAGATTCACCGACATCGCGAGCTGGATGCCGCGCGAGCGCCAGGCGGCCGTCTGGTCGATCGCCATCTCGAGCACGGCCAGGGTGAGCGGGCGGATCAACCCGGTGCGCTCGGCGAGCGGGATGAAGCTCTCGGGTGAGACGAGCCCGTGCTCCGGGTGGTTCCAGCGCGCGAGTGCCTCCACGCCGACCACGCGGTTGTCCGACAGGCGCACCTTCGGCTGGTAGTGCAGCTCGAGCTGGCCGGCGGAGATGCCGGTGCGCAGGTCCTGCACCAGTCTCAGGCGCGCGGGAGAAAACTCGTGTCTCGCGCGCGCGTAGAGCTCGCAGCCCGACTGCGCCTTCTTCGCGCTGTACATCGCCACGTCGGCGTGCTGCAAGAGCGTCTCTGGGTCGAGCCCGTGGTCGGGATACAAAGCGATGCCGGCGCTCGCCTCCACCTCGAGGCTCACGTCGCGCACGGCGATGGGATTCGAGAGGGCGGCGCGGATCTTGTTGGCGGCCGCGAGCGCCGCTGCCTCGTCATCGATCTCGGGCAGAAGGATCGCGAACTCGTCGCCGCCGAGGCGCGCGACGGAGTCGCTCTGGCGGAGCGTCTCGGTGAGCTTGTAGCCGAGCTCGTACAGAAGCAGGTCGCCCATGTGGTGGCCGAGCGACTCGTTGATCTCCTTGAAGCGGTCGACGTCGAGCACGATCACGGCGGCGCGGGTGCCGGTGCGGGTGGCGCCGAGGATCGTCTGGTGCACGCGGTCATGGAAGAGGAGTCGGTTGGGGAGCTCGGTGAGAGGGTCGTGGAGCAGCGCGAACTCGTTGTCGGCCAGCTCGCCGTCCGGCCGGCGAGACGCGAGCAGCCGACCCATGACGAGCACGAAGCAGAGAGCGGACAGAACCGCGAGCGCGGCCGTGTAATGGCCGTTCGCCCAGAGGAGGCCGACCGCCGCCGCCAAAAGGGCAAGCGGCGCTGCGACCGTGCGGAATTGACGCTTGGTGCGCATCACTCTCATCTCTGTGTCGGCAATTAGGCCGTTGCGGTTAAGCGCTCGGCCGAAGGCCGCTCGACCGGCACGATTCCACGGCCGCGTACGCGGCGCTTTCGCCCTGCCTTGCGCTCCTTCTCGATCTCGCGCAGGTAGGGGTAGAAGTCCACCTGGATCGTGTGCCGCGTGGACTTCACATAGCGGCGCTGAAGCGTCTCGCGCCGCTCGCGGATCTCCTTCCACATCTCCTCGCGCGTGGGAAGAGCGGACTCGCCAGACAGAAGGTCCGCGACCCACTCGGACTGCGCCTCCGCCAGCGGCATCATCGCGCCGAGCGGCTGGAGCAGGGCGATGAAGAAGAGCCCGTCGAGGTCCGGCGGGACGACCATGCGGTAGAGCGGCACCTCGTTGTCCTTCGGCTCGAGCACATCGGGCGGCAGGAACGGGAAGGTGATCCGGTAGCCGGTGCACCACACGATCACGTCGATCGGCTCCTCGCTGCCGTCGGCGAAGCGCACGCTGTGGCCCTCGAGCCGGTGGATGGCGGGCTTGGGCTTCACGCGGCCGTGGCCTATCGCCGGCAGAAGCTCGGACGAGATCGTGGGATGCGCCTCGCCGAGGCGGTGGTCGGGCTCGGGCAGTCCGTAGTCGGTCATCGAGCCCTGCGCCTGCTTCAGCAGCCGCGTGAGCATGAGTCGGGTGAACCAGAACGGAAAGCGGCTGTTCGCGGGCGTGACCAGCTCGTCCACGGGGACGCCGCGCAGGTACTTCGGCACCACGTGGGCGCCGCGGCGAGTGGAGAGGAACACCTGGCGCGCCACCCGCGAGGTGTCGCACGCGATGTCGACCGCCGAGTTGCCGAAACCGACAACCAGCACGTTCTTTCCCTCGAAGCCCTCGTTGGTGCGGTAGTAGTGCGAGTGGGTGGTCTCGCCGAGGAACTCGCCCGGGTACTCGGGCAGCTTGGGGTTCCAGTGGTGCCCGTTCGCCACCAGCACGGCGCGGTAGGTGTGGGTCTGGCCGCGGTCGGTGGTCACTTCCCAGCCGCCGCTCTCGGCGGGCCTCACATCGGTCACCTCGGTGCGGAAGCGAATGTGGTCGCGCAGGCCGAAGTGGTCCACGTAGTCGTCGAAGTAGTCCGCGATCTGCGTGTGGTGCGGATAGTCCGGATAGTCCGCCGGCATCGGATAGGCCTTGTATTCCATGACCTTGCGCGAGGTGTTGATGTAGAGCGAGCGATAGGCGGACGAGAGGCCGCTGTCGTTCTCGTAGCGCCACAGGCCCCCGACGTTCGACCCCTTCTCGAAGCAGTCGAACTCGAGCCCGCGCGCCTTCAGCACCTGGCACGACGAGATGCCGGAGGATCCGGCGCCGATGATGCAGACGTCCATCGCGCCAAATGTTCCCAGCCGGATGACGCCCGCGTCAAGTTTCGAGGTCACAGGGCAACTCCGGCTAGGCTGCCGCGTTCGTATGGGCGTGCGGATCGCGCTACCCGTTCTACTGCTCGCGCTGCTGCTGCCGGCCGGCGCCGGCGCGCGCAGCGTGCCGCAGGGTTTCTACGGAATGGTCTACGACGGCGCGGCAACGAAGGCCTCGCCCTCGGTGCAGGACGCGCAGTTCGCACGGATGGCGAAGGCGGGCGTGGAGTCCGTGCGCACGGTCTTCTCCTGGGCCGACGCGCAGCCGGTGCAGGGCGGGCCCACCAACTTCGCGGCCACGGACCTGGCCGTGGCTCTGGCAGCGCGCCACGGCATGTCCCTCCTCCCGGTGGTGATCTACACGCCGCCGTGGGAGCGCATCGACGCGAGCGACCCCGCCTCGCCGCCGGTCGACCCGGCCACCTACGCCGAGTACCTGTCCGAGCTCGCGGCCCGCTACGGCTCCGCGGGCACGTTCTGGGCGCAGCACCCGGAGCTGCCGCGGCGCCCGGTTCTCTACTGGCAGGTGTGGAACGAGCCGCACCTCACTCTCTACTGGAACCATCCGCGCTGGCAGGAGGGGTACGGCGCGCTGCTCCGCGCGGCCCACGCAACGCTGCGCAAGGCGGACCCGCAGGCGCGCGTGGTGCTCGCCGGGCTGACCGGCACGTCCTGGGACGCGCTCCAGTCGCTCTACACGCGCGGGAAGGTGAAGGGCCAGTTCGACGTGGCCGCGCTGCAGACCTACACCGGCAGCGCGCGGCATCTTCTTCTTGCTGTCCATCTCTTCCGGCACGTGCTCGCGCGTCACGGGGCGGCGCGGATGCCGCTCTGGCTCACCGAGATGGGCTGGCCGGCCGCGAAGGGCCGCGTCCACGTGCCGATCTACCAGCGCACGATCGCCACGAGCGACGCGGGGATGGCGAGGCGCCTGACCGCGGGGTACAAGCTGATCGCTCACGAGCGGCGCGCCCGGAACGCCCTGGTCTCGCGCGCGTACTGGTACTCGTGGTCGAGCCCCTACCGGCCGTCGTCCGACCCGGGCACCGGCATCTTCCGCTACTCCGGCCTGTTCCGCTTCGACGGCGGCTCCTTTGTCAGGGAGCCCGCGTTCAGCGCATACGTTCGCAGCGCCCGGGCACATGAGGGCTGCGCCAAGACCGCCGCGGCAACCTGCCGCTGAGGCGCCTGTATGTTCTCCATGCCGTTCAACTGAGGAGGAGAGACTCGATGGGCAGAACCGTCCCACTCGCGCTCGCGGCCGCCGGCGTTCTCGCGCTGGCCGCACCGAGTGCCTTTGCCGCCCGCGGCTTCCACTACGGCGTCACCGCCGCCGAGGTCACGTCGAGGTCAGCTGTGGTCTGGGCGCGGCCCGACAAGGCCGGCAAGTACACCGCCCAGGTCGCCACCAACAGGCGCTTCACGAGCGGCGTGAAGTCGCGCAGGGTCACCGCCACACGGCGCAGCGACCTGACCGTGCAGACGCGCTTCCGCGGCCTGAGGTCGAACCGCGTCTACTTCTACCGCTTCAAGTCGGGCAGGCATGTGAGCGACGTGGGGCGCTTCCGCACCGCGCCCGGGCCGAACTCGAACGCGACGGTGAGGTTCGCGTGGTCGGGCGACGAGGACGCGCAGCCGGCGGTCGGCTCGAAGACGCCGTTCTGGGGCCCGATGAAGGCGTTCGGCACGATGGCGAGGCAGCGGCACAACCTCTTCTCCATCAACCTCGGCGACACGATCTACTCGGACAGCGAGGTGGCGAACCAGGGCGCGCTCGCGGCCACGCTGCCGCAGAAGCGGGCGAAGTACAAGATGAACCTCGCGCAGCGCAACTACCAGCGCATCCGCGAGGCCGCCGGGATGTACAACGAGTGGGACGACCACGAGTTCGTCAACGACTTCACGAAGTCGGAGAACGGCAACACGATCTACAAGGCGGGCGTGAAGGCGTTCCGGGAGTACATGCCCGTGAGCTATCACTCGGCCACGGGGCTGTACCGCAGCTTCCGCTGGGGCAAGAACGTGGAGCTGTTCTTCCTCGACGAGCGCTCGTTCCGCAGCGCGAAGGCGTCGGCCAACCACGTGTGCGACAACCCGCTCACGCACCAGCCCGACAACGCGCCGACGGCGCCGCAGAGCACGCGCTCGACGTTCGCGATCATCGATCCCGAGTTCAGCCAGCCCGTGTCGCCGGCGTGCCTCGCGTCGATCAACGATCCCAACCGGACGTTCCTCGGGCGCTCCCAGCTCGCGCTGTTCGAGCGTGCGATCCAGCACTCGAGCGCGACCTGGAAGGTGATCGTGAACGAGGTGCCGATCCAGCAGTTCTACGCGCTGCCGTACGACCGCTGGGAGGGCTACGCGGCCGAGCGCACCAAGCTGCTCACGTTCCTGTCGCAGAAGGTGAAGAACACGATGTTCCTCACCACGGACGTGCACGCCAACCTCGTGAACGACGTGCGCTTCCAGACGCTCGAGCAGGGCGGCCCGAAGAACAGCGGGATCGAGGAGTTCACCACCGGTCCCGTTGCCACCCGCACGTTCGCGGGCGAGATCGACAACACGCTCGGCAAGCCCGGGTCGGGGCAGCTCGTCACGCAGCTGTTCTTCCACCCGCAGCCGCCGACCGGCGTGGGCATGCAGTGCGCGAACACGAACGTCAACAGCTTTGGCGAGGTGACGGCCAGCGCGAAGACGTTCAAGGTGCAGCTGCTCGATCAGAACGGGCGGCCGATCAAGGACGTGGGCGGCGGCGCCTGCGGGCCGTTCACGTTGAAGAAGAAGTAGCTGAGGCTGGGTTCTTAAGGTGGGCTAAGCGGCAGTCATATACCACTTTATGTACGTAAGGTGGTATAGACTGACCGCGGGGCCCACCTTATGGATCACATAGAGATAGAGAGGATCTGGGAGCCGGGCAGCGGCCTTGGCGGGCGGCGCGCCCGGGCGCCGGCCCGTTATCGCGCCTACGTGCCGGCAGAGATTCGTGACCGGGACTGGCGCCTTGACAGCGCGACCGCGGAGGCGCTGACGGAGGCTGAGCGACGCAGCCGAGAGATCGAGACTCGCGCGGCGACGGTAGGGCTGGACACGGTTGCCCGCCAGCTCCTCCGATCCGAGGCGGTGGCGTCCTCGAAGATCGAGGGTCTGGTGCTTTCCCATCGTCGGCTCGCGAAAGCGGCGGTCGCGGCGACCGGCGACGTCACCGCGCGCTCGGTGCTCGGCAATGTCGCCGCGCTGCAGGCCGCGTACGAGTTCGCCCGCGGCGGTGAAGCGTTCTCGACCGCTGTGTTGCGCGACATTCACCGCCGGCTCTTCCAAGGCACCGCCGACGAGCGACTTGGCGGCGTGATTCGCACTCGGCAGAACTGGATAGGTGGAGACGCCACGTCGCCCGTCAGCGCGGACTTCGTCCCGCCTCCCGAAACGGAAGTCGACCCCCTCATGACGGACCTGGCTGAGTTCTGCAATCGCACTGACCTTCCACCTGTCTTGCAGGCCGCAATCGCCCATGCTCAGTACGAGACGATCCATCCGTTCATGGATGGCAATGGCCGGGCAGGCCGCGCGTTGATCGGAATGGTTTTAGTTCGACGACGGGTGTGCGATCGAGTGCTGCCGCCGATCAGTCTGGTGCTCGCAGGCAGTGCCGACCTCTACGTGCGTGGCCTCCATTCGTATAGATATGGCGACGAAGCGGACTGGTTCGACCTGTTCGCCGGCGTCACGACGAGGGCGGCAGAGGCGACAGAGACGTTGGCGGAGCGCGTGAGCACGCTCCAGCAACGTTGGCTCGAGGCGGCCGGACATCCACGCGCAGGTTCGGCCCCCCGCACGTTGGTTGAGCAACTGCCTTCGTATCCGGTACTCACGTTCGCTACGGCGCAGGAGATCACTGGCCTTCGCCGCGAGGCATGTCGTCGCGCGCTGAACCGTCTCGAGGAGGCTGGTGTTCTCCGTGAAACGACCGCGGGGAAGCGCAACCGCGTTTGGGAGAGCATCGGCCTGTTCGACCTGCTTGACGAGGTTGAGCGCCAGGCCGGAGATCCCCCTCGCGCACCGGCGGCGACGCGCTAGCCCAACAGGGGCTCGATCGCTGCATCTGTCAGCGCGGCCGTTCGCTCCCACGTGAACTGCTGCGCTCTTTCTATGGCTTTTCGGCTGAGCTCTTTGCGGTGCGCGTCGTCTGTGGCGAGCTTCTGGAGCGCGTCCGCGAAGGCTGTGTGGTCGTCAGGGTCGACGAGTACGGCGGCGTTGCCCGTGGTCTCCGGGAGCGCGGCGGTGTTCGATGCGATCACGGGCGTACCGCAGGCCATGGCCTCGAGGCAGGGGAGACCGAAGCCTTCGTACAGTGAGGGCATGGCGAGGACGAGCGCGTTCGCGTAGAGGGACGGCATGTCTTCGTCCGGCACGTAGCCGAGCTCGCGGAAGATTCCGGTTTCCTGTTCGTCGCGCATGTAGGCGCGGCCGGACCCGGCGTGGACGAGGTCGATGCCGAGCGCGCTGAGCCGGCGCCCTGACTCCTCCAGCGCCGCGACGTTCTTGCGCGCGATGCGGGTGCCGACGACGAGAACGTAAGGGCGGTCGTGGGCTGTGCGCTGGGTGGGGTTGAAGCGCTCGTCCACGCCGTTCGGCACGACGACTATTCGTTCCGGGTCGGCGCCGAGCACGTCCACGAGCTCTTGCTTGGAGAACTCGGAGACGGTGATTACGAGCCGCGCCCGTTGCGCGAGCCGGGGCAGCAGGGCGCGCTGGTAGCGCACGTAGGCGGAGCTGTACCACTCGGGGTGGCGCAGGGCGGCGACGTCGTGGATCACCACCACGTTGCGGCGGCTGGCGAGCGGTGCGAGGTTGGCGGGCGAATAGATGAGCTGGGCGTCGCGGGCGAGCAGCGGGAGGGCGGCCTGCTCCCATGCGTGGCCTGCTTTGTGCGCGAGCTTCTGTGGCGGCTTTATGACCCGGTAGCGCTGCGGATTGAGGCGCGGGAGGCGCGTGACCATCTCGCGCGCGAGGCGCTCCACGCCTCCGATCTCGCCGCGCACGGCGGCGCGCGCGTTGATGGCCACCGCCGTCACGAGCGCGCCTTTCGCAGCGCGCGGAGCTGCGCGCGCTCGCGGCTCGTATCCCTGCGGGCGAGCGTCTTGAGCGCGATGCGGTTGGCGAAGGTGACCGCCTGCAGCAGATCGTCGCGGCGCGCCCGGTCATGTCCGCGGCGCTCTGCCACCACCTCCCGGCGGCGCTTCGCGAGCAGCTCGAACGGCTCGCCTCCGAACGCGCGGCTCGAGCTGTGCGCGCCGCGGTGGATCACGCGCGCCTGCGGCATGAACCACGTCTCGATGCCGGCGTCGGCGGCGCGCAGCCCGAGGTCGAGGTCCTCGGCGTACATGAAGGTGCGCTCGTCGAAGGGGCCGAGTCGTCGGAGCGTGTCGGTGCGGGCCACGAGGCAGCTGCCCACGCCCCAGCCCACGCGGCGAGGGTCGTCCGTGGTCCACGGGCACGCCCGTTGGCGTAGCGGGCGCGGCATGAGCGCCGGCGGCACGAGCGCGATTGCCGCCGCGGCCGCCGTTGCCGGCTCCTCCTGAGCGCTGTCCTCGCGTGAGCCGTCGGGCTTTAGTACGAGCGGCGCGAGGATGCGGTCGCTGCCCTGCAGCTCTTCCGCGAGCCCGGCGAGAGATGCGTCCACGAGCTCGACGTCTGGGTTCACGAGGACCGTGACGGGTTCATTCACCTCCGCGAGCCCAGCGTTTGACGCTCGTCCGAAGCCGACGTTCTCGCCCAGCTCGATTACGTGCGCGCCACCTTCGCGCGCCACAGCCGCGCTCGCGTCGGACGAGCCGGAATCCACCACGATCACGCGCGCGCCAGGCAGGTGCGCCCGCGCGGATGCGAGCAGGCGCCGCACGTCGGCCTCGGAGTTGTGCGTGACCGTGAGCAGGGCGAGTGAGGTCGGAGGTCGGAGGTCGGAGGTCGGAGGAATGAGGACTCGATACGCCGCCTTCATCTTTTCGACGTCGTAGTGCTTCTCGGCTCGTTGCCGGGCCGCCGCGCCAAGCTCCTCTGCATTCCGCACGGCGTCGACGATCGCTCGGGCGGCCGCCTCGGCGTCGCCGGGCGCGTAGGTGCGGCCGCAGCTCTCGTCCACGATCTCGGCGGGCCCGCAGGAGTCGGGCACGACCGCGGGCCGACCGGCCGCGAGCGCCTCCGCCACCACCATCCCGTACGGCTCGCGCTCGGCGCAGTGGAGCAGGCAGGTGGCTCGCGCGAGAGCTTCGGCGGCGTCGACCGGCCCGGCGAACTCCACCTGCGGCCCCGCCCGTGCGCGCAGCTTTGCCAGCAACTCTTCGCCTTCGGCACCGAGCGGAGCGCCCGCGATTCGCAGGCGCACGTCGGGTAGCTCGCGGACGGCATCGAGCGCAAGGTCCGGACGCTTCCAATCCACGACCGCGCCGAGCACGAGGATCTCCGGCTCGCTCGGCATCGGTGACGGCGCGAACCGCGTGAGGTCGACCCCGGGATTGATCACCGTCGCCGAAAGCCCGAGGTCGCGCGCGATGCATTCCGAGGGGGTCAAGATCAGATCGGCGCGCCGAGCCGCGCGGCGCACCGCGCGCGCAATCGCCGGTCCCGGCAGGAGATCGTTGTGCTGGAACACGAGCCGCGGGCGGTCGGCGCCAAGCGCCGCGGTGGCGAGCAGCGGCCGCATTCCCCACGCCACCAAGACGTCGGGTCGCAGCGCCCTCACTAGCGCACGCATCTCCCGCGCGTGACCCGCCAGATGCACTGCTGCCGCGGCGCGCTGCGCCCGCAGCTCTAACGGTCGCTCGCGCAGCTCGAGCACATGCGCGCCGGCATCGCGCGCCCGCTCCGCGAGCGGCCCGGCGGGGCACGCGAGCGTGGGCGATTCAGCCAGCCCGCACATCACGTCGAGGAGCAGCCGCTCGGCCCCGCCCAAAACGCCTGCATAGCTCACGAATAGGGCTGGCAAGGACGCCAATCTAGTCGTCATCCCCGGACGCTGCGACCATCTCCGCAGTGAGCGACGACCGCCTCTCCTTCCCGCGGCCAGAGCTGCGACGCCGCACGGCGCGCGGCGCGATCGTGAACGGCGTGTTCCTCGCCGGCGGCGAGGGGCTCGCGGTGCTCCAGGGCTTGATCGTCACGATCCTGCTCGGGCCGAGCACGATCGGGCTCTACGGCATCGTCACCACAACCGCGATGACGATCGTCGCGCTCAAGCGCGTGGGGATCGACGAGGCATACGTCCAGCAGTCCGAGGAGGGGCAGGAAGAGGAGTTCCAGCGGGCGTTCACGCTCGAGCTGATGCTGTCGATCGGGTTCGCGCTGGCGATCATCGTGGCCGCCCCGATCGTGATGGTCGTCTACGGCGAGAACGAGCTGCTCGCGCTGACGATCGCGGTGTCGTACCTGCCGGTGGCGTTCGCGCTGCAGTCGCCGAGCTGGATCTTCTTCCGGCGCATGGACTTCCTGCGCACGCGGATCCTGCAATTCATCATCCCTGCCGTGTCGATCGCCGTGACCGTGCCGCTGGCGGCGACCGGCGTGGGGGTGTGGAGCCTCGTGATCGGGCCGGCGGTTGGGAACCTCACGGGCGCGGCGGCGGCGATCATCGTGTCGCCGTACAAGCTCAGGCTGCGTTTCAGCCCCGAGGCGCGGCGCCGCTACTTCGCTTTCTCGTGGCCGATCTTCGTCACGGCGGCGTCGCTGCTCGTGATCCAACAGGGGCAGGTGCTCGGCTTCAACCTCCACGGCGGCCTCGAGGCGGCCGGCTACATCACCCTCGCGTTCACGCTCACCCGCTATGCCGACCGCGCCGACCAGATCATCACCACCACGATCTATCCCGCGATCTGCGTGGTGCGCGACCAGCTCGACACGCTCGAGGAGATGTTCGTGAAGTCGAACCGCGTGACGATGATGTGGGCCTTCCCGTTCGGCGCCGGGTTCGTGCTGTTCGCGCCCGATCTCGTGAACCTCGTGCTCGGGCACAAGTGGGAGCCGGCGATCGTCCTGCTCCAGGGGCTCGGTGCCGCGGCCGCGCTGCAGCAGCTCGGCTACAACTGGTTCTCCTTCTACCGCGCGCGCGGGCGTTCGGCGCCGCAGGCCGTGGAGTCCGCCGTGCTCGTTGGCGGTTTCCTCGCGTTCGCCATCCCGGGGCTGATCCTGTGGGGGTCGAGCGGGTTCGTGTGGGGCCGCCTGCTGGCCGCCGCGTGCGTGCTCGCGGTGAGGCGCGTGTACGTGCGCGCGTTGCTGCCGCGCGTGGAGCTCGTCCTGCTCGGCCTGCGCGGGCTCGGCCCGGTGCTGCTTGGCTGCGTGCCGCCGCTCGCGCTGCGGTTCGCGCTGTGGGGCGGCTCGCGTGGAGCGGCGCAGGCGATCGCGGAGATCGTGCTGTTCGTGGCGGCCACCGGGCTCGCCACCTGGATGCTCGAGCGCGGCCTGATCGGCGAGCTGCGCGACTACCTGCGGAGCGGCTCGCTCGACGCCGTGCCCGAGGCCTCCGGGAATGACCCCTTGCCCGCGCCGTCGGCCTGAAAGCGCGCCGGGCGCGGCGGCGTCTTCGTGCCACCCTTGATCCGGCAGCGGATCAGCGTGCGCAGTACACGGAAGCCGTCGGCGGAGGTGAGCTTCTTGCCCTCGTCTGAGCTGCGCGCCCGGTATCTGATCGGCACCTCGAAGATGCGCTGGCCGGCCTGCAGCAGCCGGACGGTGATCTCGGGCTCGATGTCGAAGCCGCGCGCAGACAGCCGCAGGCTCCGGAACACCTCGGTCCTGATCGCCTTGTGGCAGGTCATGATGTCGCGCAGGTAGACGTTGAAGAGCACGTTCGCGGCAAGCGTCACGCCCTTGTTGCCGAGCACGTACAGGAACGAGTGGCTGGTGTAGCCGTCGAAGGCGCGCACGCCGAACACCGCGTTCGCCTCGCCCTCCAGGAGCGGTGGGAGCAGGTGCACGATGTCAGCGGGGTCATACTCGAGGTCGGCGTCGAAGATCGTCGCGATGTCGCCTTGCGCGTGCTCGAGCGCGGTGCGTACCGCCGCGCCCTTGCCGCGGTTCGAGTCATGGTGGAAGAGGCGCGCGTTGTCCGGCCAGTCCATCGCCTCGAGCAGCGTGCGCGTGCCGTCGGTCGACCCGTCGTTCACGACGACCAGCTCGAACTCCACCGGCAACTCCGTGGACAGCACCTCCGCGATCGCTCGCTCGACGGTGGCGGCCTCGTTGTAGACCGGCATCAGGATGGAGAGCATGGCGTCAGCGTGACGCGAGGCGGCGGAGGGTGAAGCCCGCCGCTATGAGCGCGGCACCGAGTGCCGCCACTGGCAGCAGCGGGAACCCGGTGCGCGGGAGAGTCTTCGTCGCGGCCGGGTCGGTGCTGGGGGAGCTGGACGCAGTCGTGGTCGTGGTCGCAGGCGCCTGCGTAGTCGTCGGCGCCGGCGTTGTGGTGGGAGCCGGCGTCGTGGTCGAGCCTGAGTTGTTCTTGTGCTTCTGCTGCGTGGGGACGTTCGAGAACGGGTCCTGGTACTGGTTGTCCCCGGCGCTGTCCGCGAGCGCCGTCGCCGGCAGGGCAAGCACGGCAGCGATCAGCGCGACGGCGGATAGACGCTTGGCGGCCACAGGGCATTGGTAGCAGAATCGCCAGTCGGCGAACGCGCTATGCCCGCTCGCCGGCGGCGGGCACTGGCTGTGGCGCCAGCGGCGCCGGCTCGGCGATCGCCTCCTCGCGCACAGTCGCGCGACGGTCGGGTATCAGCCGCTTCAGCGAGAGCGCCGGGCGCTCCAGCGCGTAGTAGCTGATCGCCGCGAGCACAACCGCGCCGCCCAGCGCCGCCAGCTCCCAGCCGATGTAGGGGTGGATCACGCTCGCGGCGTCGAAGTGCCAGCGCTGGAGCTGGTCGAACACGGTCTGGTGCCAGAGGTAGATGCCGTACGAGATCAGGCCGAGCCACAGGAGCACCCTGTTGGCGAGCACGTGGCGGCGCAGAAAGCCGCGCTGCTGGTTCCCGAACACGGCCGGTAGCAGCAGGAAGAACGCCACGGCCGTGTACAGCAGGTGCTCCTCGATGTACTGCCTGTGCGAGACGGGGTCAGAAATGAACCCGCGCAGCCCGATGCCCCGGCTCACGACGATGAACGGCACGAGGGCGAGCAGCCAGGCAAGTACGGGGAAGCGGTCGAGCGGCCGCAGCAGCCGAGGCAGCTCCTCGCGGTCCTCCCACCACACGCTCATCACGGCGATCGCCATGCCAACCGCGAACTGGTCGAGGAACATCGGCAGGTTGATAAGCGCTCCCGTGCTGTGCACGGGCCGGCTTCCCTGGGCTGACAGCACGAGCAGCTTCGCCACGATGCTCGCCACGAACAGCACGGCGAGGCCGCCCAGCTCGAGCCGAAGACGCGACCGCGGCTCGCGCGCCCTCAGCGACCGCATCACGAGCGCCCACACCGGCAGGAAGACGTAGAAGGTGATCTCGATGCAGAGGGTCCACGCCTGGTTGAGCCCGCCGGCGATGGTGGCCGTCTGGTAGGTCTGGCCGAAGAGGTAGAAGGTGGGAATGCCGGTGGGAGTGAACACTCCCTTCGACCCCAGCCAGATCACCGAAACGGTGAGCGCGAGCCAGTAGGCGGGCACGATGCGGAGCAGGCGCCGCCACGCATACGGGACGCCGCGCGGCGCCGACTCGCCGCGCAGGTTCGCCCGCGCGAACGGCCGGTAGAGCAGGAAGCCCGAGATGAGGAAGAAGATCGTCACGCCCACGTCGAGGCGCGCGAGGTAGGGCCGCAGCGCGGCGTTGCCGCCCACGACCACGCCGGAGAAGAACGCGGCATGGGTGGTGAGCACGGCGAGCGCCGCTATCGCGCGCATCGAATCGAAGAGGGGAAAGCGGCCAGATCGGGCGTTCATGCCTCTGCGTCAAGAGTGTCAGATGCGCCTGGGATCGCAACCGCGAGCCGCTCCAGGAGCGCGACGATCGCCACCGCCGCCAGCACCACGATCGAGATCTCGGCCGCCATTCGCAGCCGCGTGATTCCGTAACCCACAGCGCCCGAGATCGTGACGAGCACGGGCGCCGACAGCAGGATCCAGAGCGGCGCGCCCCGCCTTCGCAGAAGAACGAGCCCGTAGATGGCGAGCGCCAGCAACATGTAGTACACGCCCGTTCCGATCTGCTCGCTGCGCAGGTCGCGTTGCTCGAGCGTCTCGTAGCTGGCGGCCTGGTTCGGCCGGTAGAAGTCCCAGATGCGGAGCACGCGCACGCCCACGACGAGCGGCACCCGGCCGGCGTTGTCGCGCGCGTAGTCGATCCCCTGACTTCGCCAGATCGACGCTTTGTGCGCCTCGGTTCCGCGCGCGAGCTTGAGGCAGTCGATCCGCCAGAGGCCGATCTGGTCGCCGTGGTACACCGGCCCGCAGTTGGCGCCGGCGAGCAGCGTGCCGCTGTTCGTGGAGATCCACACGGGCTGGTCGAACACGATCCAGGTCCTGATGAGCCAGGGTGCGAGGACGAGAAAGAACGCCACGACGCCGGCCGCGATGCGGCGCCCGCGGAACGGGCGACCGCCGCGCCAGGCGATCGGGATGACGAGAAGTAACAGGAGGAGTGACGCCTCCGCACGCGTCAACGCGCACAGCGCGACCAGCGCGCCGAGCACGGCGGCCCGCCCGAGCGAGGGCACGTCCCACAGCCGGTGGGCCGCGAGCAGGGTGAGCGCGATCAGCAGCCCGTAGAGCGACTCGCTGAGCAGCGTGCCGTCGGTGACGATCAGGATCGGGTAGAAGGCCGCCACGGCGGCTGCGATCAGCCCGACGCGCTCGCCACCCACGCGCCGCCCGAGCAACCCGACGGCGAACACGGTGCCGGTGCCCATCACCGCGGACGCGAGCCGGTGCGCCGTGTAGCTCGTGCCGCCCAGCCACGACACTCCCGACAGCAGCACGGGATACAACGGCGGATGCTCGGCGGTGGGCTCCTTGATCCCCTGCAGCGCGTACGGCTGCGCGGCCACGAAGCCGTGTCCCTTCGCCAGCAGATTGGCGAGCAGGTGGAAGGTGAGAGCGTCGCCCTGCACCGTGATGTGGCGCGCCACGATCAGGATGTAGACCACGCGCGTCACAAGCCCGGCCACGGTGATCAGGCCGAGCACCAGCCAGAACGGCCGCGCCAGTGGCCCGCGCAGCCGGCCTCTCAAGGGCGCCTCGTGGTGAGCGGGCTGAGCTCGTGCAGACGTGTGAGCGCCCGGCGGAACTGAGCGGGGTCGCTCGACTGTGTGGTCACCGCGAGCAGGGACCATGCGGTCCGGTTGTCGGGCTCGCGCCGCACGACCGACTCGAACACCGGGCGCGCCTCCGCGGTGCGGCCGAGCCGCACGAGCAGGCCGTAGATGGCGAGGTCTGGCTCGGTGCTCGGGTTGAGCGTCTTCGCGTCATTCGCCCGCTTGATCCCATGCTCGAGCTGCGCGGGCGTGGCAGCGCGGTTGAGCAGCGTCTGGTCCGCGCTCACCGTCGCGTTGTGGCCGTGCAGCCAGATCGACATGCACACGATCGCCGCCACTGCCACCGCCACGAGTGACACTCGAGCGATCACGCGGCCCCACCTCCGGCAGGTACCGGCTCGGGCGGCTGCACGCTCTCGGCGGCCACCGTCGACGGTGCCGCCGGCACATCCTCCGACCACGCCACGAGAGCGGCAGCGAGCAGCAGTCCGATCATCGCCACGGCGGGCATCTCCCAGTCCCAGTCGAGTCCCGCGTGCACGCCCCAGGCGCACAGCGCCGCGATCCAGCCGGCGCACAGCTGTGGCAGCCTGCGGTGTGCGCGCACCGCGCTGGCGCCCACCCCGATGATCAGCGCCGCGAGCAGCGCAAGGCCCACCAGGCCGAGCTCGGATGCCGTCTCGAAGTAGAGCGAGTGAGCGTCCTTCGCCGGGTCGGTGATCTTGCGCTCGCGAGCCCAGTCCACCTGGAAGCTCGAGGAGCCGTGGCCTATCAGCGGGTGATGCGCGAAGGTGCGGAACGCGACCGCCCAGTACGCCGTGCGGTTGCTCTCCACCGAGCCGAGCCGCTTGGCGTTGGCGCCGAACGCCGGCGTGCCCGCGCCGTGCTTTTCGTGCAGCGCACCGGCGAGGCCCGCCGCGGCGAGCATTACGACCACCACCGCCACGTACAACGGCGCGCGCCGCGGTAGGCGCAGCGGGGCGGGAGCGAGCGGGCGCACGAGGCGCCATTGGGCGAACGCCGTGGCGGCGCAGATCAGCACGAAGAGCACGAGCATCACGGCGCCTTCCAGCTCGCGAGCGTGCAGGCTGCCGGACAGTCCGCGCACGCCGGGCATAAGCGCCGCCGCGATCACGGCGGGCACCGCGCCGCCGACCGTGACGAGCACGGCGCGGAGCTGAGCGTGGGTGGGCATCGCCAGCACGAGCACCACCAGCCCGAGCGCGACGGCCACGATGGCGCCGCGCGAGAAGCTGATGTAGACGCTCACCCCGAGCGGGACCGCCGCCGCGGCCGCCACGGCGCGCCAGCTGTCCGGCCGGCTCGGATCGCCCGCGATGCGCGCGCACAGGACGAAGCCGAGCGCCGCCAAGAGGCCCATCGCGTTCCAGTACGTGAGCGGCTGCTCGAGCCGTCCGCCCGCGCTCGCCGAATGGGAGAGATGGACGATGCCCGGCAAGAGGCGGTTCGACAGCCCGTAGAGGATCACGATCAGCGCGCCGGCGGCGAGCACGGGGTCCACCGCCCGCGCGGCGGCGCGCGGTCGGAGCAGCGCCGCGGCGGCGAACATCACCGCCACGTACAGCAGGAGGCGCTGGAAGTCCTCGAACGCGGGTCCGCGCAGCGGCGCCCACGTGACGGACAGTCCCGTCCATGCGGCGAGGCCGGCGAGGCCCGCGAGCGCGATCAGTCCCGGCCGCGACGAGGGCAGCGGACGCCGCACCGTGAGCACCGCGAGGATTACGACCGCCCACGCGACGATGCCGGCCACGAGCCGCGGCCCTTGGAAGTAGCCGCCCGAGTAGAACGCGATCAGGGTCGGGCCCCCGAGCAGGGCCGCGACGCCGACCCCTTGGAGCCTGGAGGTCACCCCTCGCAGGCTAACGCCAGCATCACTGGATAAGCTGGCCCCGATGGAGGGAACCAGGACTCGCCCCCCGCGGGTTGCGCTCGTGCACGACTTTCTGCTCGATGTGCGCGGTGCCGAGCGGGTGTTTCTCGTCATGTGCGACATGTGGCCGGACGCCGACGTGTTCACCGCGATCTATGACGAGGAGGGCACCGAGGGCCGTTTCGCCCACCGCGCGGTGCACACGTCCTTCCTCCAGCGCCTGAAGCCGAACTCGCGGACCTTCCGCGCGCTGCTGCCGCTCTACCCGTCCGCGATCGAGTCGCTCGACCTGTCCGGCTACGACATCGTGGTGTCGAGCTCGAGCGCCTGGGCGCACGCGGTGATCTGCGACGAGAACACCGTGCACGTCTCCTACTGCCACAACCCCTTCCGCTACGCGTGGAACGATCGCGACCAGACCCTGGCCGCCTGCACCAACCCCGTGTCGCGCGCGACGCTGCGCGCGGTCTTCCGCCGCTGGCGCCAGTGGGACTGGATCGCCGCCCAGCGCGTAACGAGCTACCTCACCAACTCGCGCACCACGCAGGCGCGCATTCGCTCCTACTTCGGGCGCGACTCGAAGGTCGTATACCCCCCGGTTGAGACGAGCCGCTTCGCCCCGGCGGAGGTGGGCGAGCACTACCTGATCCTCTCCGAGCTGATGCGCCACAAGCACCTCGACACCGCGGTGCGCGCGTTCAACATGCTCGGCCGCAAGCTCGTGGTGGTGGGCGACGGGCCGGACTACCGGCGCCTTCGCCGCATCGCCGGGCCGAACGTGACCTTCGCCGGCCGCGTCAGCGACGCCGAGGCGGCGCGCCTGCTCGCCACGAGCCGCGCGCTCGTGATGACGGGCGTGGAGGAGTTCGGCATCGTGTCCGTGGAGGCCCAGGCCGCGGGCCGGCCGGTGATCTCGGTGCGCGGCGGCGGTGCGCTCGAGACGATCGAGGACGGCGTGACCGGCACTTTCTGGGAGGGCGGCCCGGCACAGCTCGCGGAGGCGGTGGCCGGGTTCGACGATGGGGCCGTCGACCCGCGCGCCTGGGTGCAGAACGCGGCTCGCTTCGACCAGTCCGTGTTCCGCGAGGTGCTGCCGCGCGAGGTGGAGCGCGCGGTGGCTGCGGAGGTGCCGCCGCCGGTCCGGCACCCCACCCGGCGGGTGCGGCGCGGGCTCGCGCGGCCGTTTCAGGTCGACTAGCGCGGCACCATCACGTTGTAGAAGCCGTCGCGCTGGAGCAGGCGGTAGTTCGCGTTGATGTAGTTGTCGAGGATGCGGGAGCCGCTCGAGCGGCCGCGCTTGTTCGGCTCCGGACGGCTCGAGGCGGGGTCGGTCCAGCGGATGATCGCCTTCGGGTGCGTGCGACGCAGGATCCCCACGATCCGTGTCTGCGAGGCGGGACTCGTGAGCAGGCCGTGGTCGCGGTCGAGCGGGTTGTTGCGCTCGGTGAGGACGTACAGCGTTGGGTCGTTGATGGTGACGAGGTCCGAGCGCCTCGGGGCCACGTAGATGTAGCCGCCGGGCGGCACGAGGCGGCGCACGAGCGGCACCACGCGGTCGAGCGCTGCGGCATTGGCAGGCGTCTCCTCGACGCCGTCGGCCACGTTCACATGGATCGGGGCGAGCTTGGGCGGCAGCACGAGCGCGGACACGCGGTTCGACAGCCCGTACAGCGTGAGCAGCGCGAGCACCACGAGCGGCAGCGCGGCGAGCCGCCCGCGGCCGGCCTCGATGAGCCACGCCCCGGCGGCCGCGAGCAGCACCACCACCACCGCGAGGAGCGGCGCGGTGTGAAGATCGTCCGTGCGCGAGAGCAGGTATGCGAGGCCGCCGACGCCGAGCACGAGCAGCCCCAGCCCGCGCCTTCGCCAGAGCGCGGCGGCTGCGCCGAGCGCCAGTCCGATCACGAGCAGCAGCGGCACGTAGAACACGAGCACGTCCTTGGCGTGCTTCGCCAAATGCCACGGCGGCCACAGCGGGAGCGGCCCGCGGTAGTGGATCGGGAACGGCAGGCGCCAGTAGCTGCCCTCGCGCGCGGAGTTGCCGATCACGCCCTCGTACACCGTGTGCGGCCCGGCGGCGATGATCAGCGGCACGTACACGAGCGCGAGGCCTGCGGCCACCACGCCTCCCCAGATGAGAAGCCGGCGTAGCCGCGGACCGGGGCGCACCAAAAGGGCCACCACGGACGCGGCCACCGCGTAGGCGGCAAAGTCCGGTCGCCAGGCGGCCGCGAGGACCGTGAGCACGCCCCCCGACACCAGAGACCCGACACCCGGCTCCTCGCGGCCGGTCACGACGACAAGAGCCCACAGCACGAACGCGTACGCCTCCGCCGCCGGGTTCGCGCTCGTGGGCTCCGCGAACGCGCACGCCGCGGCGAGCCAGGCAACCAGCGCCAGCCGCGGTCCGGCGAGCCGCCGCGCCAGCACGAACACCGCGAGCGCCGAAGCGGCGTCGCTCAGCACGCGCAGGATCCGCCAGTCCAGCAGCGACACTCCGAACACCTTGAACAGCCCCGCGAGCACGTACGGGTGCGCCGGCCCGTAGGGCCAGAGGAAGTCGCGGTACGGCAGCTGGCCCTGCATCACTCGCCGGGCGGCCTGCAGCGCAATACCCTCGTCGAACGGGTCGACCCGCCTCAGGATCGTGAAGGCCGAGATCGCGATGCCCGCCGCGAGCAGCGCGAACAGAAGCAGCCGGCCGGACGCGAGCTCGAGGCTCCGCGCGCGGTGCGAGCGCCCGCGGGCGGCCGCCGGTGTGGCCTGTGCCTCTACCGACACCGCTTGAATATGCCACAGCCGATCCCAGCAATTCCGCTCTGACCCGACTGGCCACCGCACCCCGCAGCGAAGGAGGCGCCGCTCGCGCGCCCGCGCGCACACGCGCGCGGCTTGACCCGCGCATCCCTCTCGGCCTGGCCGCGTTCTCCCTGCTTCTCGCGTTCATCCAGCGCCCCGGCTGGGCCACCTCGGACACGAAGATCGACCTGCACGTGAGCCCCGTGCGCTTCCTCTCGGAGGTGGCGTCCGCGTGGACGCCCAACGGCACGCTCGGCCAGGTGTGGTCGGGCCAGTACGGCGGCTACCTGTGGCCGATGGGGCCGTTCTTCGCGCTCGGCCACGCGATAGGGATCTCGGACTGGGTGGTGGAGCGCCTGTGGCTCGCGCTCGTGTTCTTCCTGATGGCGTGGGGAACGGTGCGGCTGCTCGACGCGCTGCTCGCGCGCCCGCGCGGCATCCCGCACCTGGTGGCCGGGCTGATGGTGCTGCTCAACCCGTACGTGGTGGTGTTCACGAACAGGACGAGCTTCTTCCTGCTCGGGTTCGCCGCGCTGCCGTGGCTGCTGCTGGCGGTGCATCGCGGATTGAGCGACCCGCGCGGGTGGTGGTGGCCGGCCGCGGTGGCGCTGATCGTTACGTCGATGGGCGGGGGCGTGAACGCGGCGGTGACCGCGTTCATGCTCGTGGGCGCGCTGCTCCTGCTGGTGTACGAGCCGCTCGTGCTCGGCGTCGAGTGGCGCGCAGTGCGCGGGTTCTGCCTGCGGGCGGTGCCGCTGATGGTGCTGGCATCGCTGTGGTGGATCGCGCCCGTGCTCGTGGCCACGCGCTACGGCCTCGACTTCCTTCCCTTCACCGAGCACCCCGGCTCGATCTGGGCCACCACGAGCCTGCCCGAGAGCCTGCGGCTGATGGGCTACTGGATCAGCTACCTGGGCGTGGGCTACAGCGGAAAGCTCACGCCGTACTTCAGCGACTCGGGGCTCCTGCTCTTCAACCCGCTCGTGGTGGTGGCCACGCTGGTCGCCCCGGCGCTCGCGCTCGCGGGCTTCGTGTGGACGCGGCGCTGGCGCTACGGGCCGTTCTTCCTGCTGCTGGTGCTGGTGGGCCTCCTGCTGATGGCGGCCGGCTTCCCAGAGGGAACGCCGCTGCGGCGCGGGCTCAACTTCACCTACAACCACGTGAACGCGGTGCATTTCCTGCGCACGAGCTACAAGGCCGGGCCGCTCGTGGGGCTCGCGCTGGCGTGTCTCGGCGGTGTGGCGGCCGGCGAACTGTGGCGAAGGAGGACACGCTGGCGCGTGCCGGCGATGGTCTTGGGAGCGGGGCTGCTCGCGCTGTCGGCGTGGCCGCTCGTGACCGGGCGCGCGATCGACAAGCAGGTGTCGTGGAAGAAGATCCCGTCTGCCTGGAAGCAGGTGGCGCATGACCTCGACCGCGGACTGCCGCGCAGCTCGCGCGCGGTGGTGCTGCCGGGTCAGGAGTTCGCTTTCTACAAGTGGGGCGGCACAGTCGATCCGATCCTGCCGGCGCTCACCAAGCGCCCGGTGTCGGTCCGCAACGTGCCGCCGTACGCGGACCCGCACGCGGTGGACCTGTTCTGGGCGATCGACTCGCAGCTCGAGCAGCAGCGGCTCGTGCCGGGCCAGCTGAAGCCGCTGCTTTCGCTGATCGGTGCGCGCTCGGTGGTGACCGCCACCGACGACGACAGCGCGCGCTCGGGCGGGATGCCGCCCGCCGACGCCGCCCGCGCGCTGGCCCCTCAGCTCGGCGCGCCGGTGAAGAGCTATGGGCCACTCTCCACATTCCGCGCGCCGGCCGGTGAGCTGGGTGCGCCGCTGCGGCTCCCGCAGATCCGCCGCTACGACCTGTCGGCGGCGCGGCCGATCGTGCGCGTGGAGCCGGTCGCTGACCAGACCGTGGTGGACGGCTCGGCTGACGGCGTCGCGCAGTTGGCCGCGTTCGGCGCGCTCCCAAGCGGCGCGTTCCGCTACGCCGGCGACGAGACGGCGAAGCAGATCCGCTCAGCCGCGAACGTGGTGATCAGCGACACCAACCGGCGCGAGACCTGGGTGGCGTCGCGCGTGCGCCAGGACATAGGCGAGGTGATGACCGCCACCGACCCGCTGTCGCCGGACGCGTCCACGCTCAACCCGTTCGCCGCACGCGGGACCGACGGCCAGACCGTCGCCGTCTACCACGGCGCGCGCTACGTGCGCACCGACAGCAACCCCGGCTTCTCGCAGTTCCCGGAGCATCGGCCGTTCGCGGCGTTCGACGGCTCGCCCGGCACCTACTGGCTGGCCGACCCCGCGGCGCCCGACCAGGAGCCCTGGGTGGAGATCGGCTTCGACCACCCGCTGCCGGTCGACCACATCGACGTGCTGCCGCACGAGGACCCGCGCGCGGCCGTGCGCAAGATCGATGTGGCCGGCCATCGCTTCGCGCTCCACCGCGGATGGAACCGGCTCGAGCTGCGGCTGCCGAGCGTGAGCAGCCTGCGGCTGAGCATCCCCAAGACCTCCGCGATCAGGCGCGCCTCGGATTACGCCGGCGGGCTCAACGAGGTGCGCGTGCCGGGCCTGCGCGTGACCGAGGCGCTGCGGCTGCCGCTGGACGCCGAGCGCGCGCTCGCGGGCCGCAAGCTGAGCGGCACCGGCCTTACGTATCTCTTCTCGCGCACGACGGGCGACCAGCCATTCCAGCGCGGCTCCGTCCCGCTTCCGATCCTCACGAACCGCAGCTACGACAAGGAGGAGTCCGAGCCCTACTACGTGCGCGGCGCGAGCGACGCGGAGACCGGGCTCGACCGCATCTTCAGCCTGCCCGCCGCGCGCAGCTGGCGCGCGGACGGATGGGTCACCGTGGCTCCCACCACGCCGGATCACGAGGTCGACTCCCTCGCCGGCTACGCGGGTGGTTCGCGCTTCGACTCGGCGAGCCGCTTCGAAGGACGGCCCGGGTTCCGGGCGTCGAAGGCGTTCGACGGTGACGCCGGGAGCGCGTGGGTTGCAGGCTGGAACGGGACGCGAGCAACCTGGCTGTCGTGGACCACGCCGAAGCCGGTGACGCTGACCACGCTGCGGCTCGCGCCAGCGCGGCTGCCCGTGCGCAGGCCCACGCTCGTGCGGTTGCGCTCGGCGGGCGGCTCGACGCCGCCGCTGCGCGTGGGCGCCAACGGCGACGTGACGCTGCCCCAGCCGGCGCGCGGGCGCAGCTTCCGCCTCGACATCCTGAGAAGTACACGGGCGAGCGTGCTGGCGGTCGGCATCGGCGAGCTGAGCGGCCCAGGCGTGCCGCACGCCCGCGTCGCGAGCAGCGGCACGCTGAAGGCGCAGTGCGGCGCGGTGTCGGCAACGGTGGGCGCGAGCAGGCTCTCGCTGCGGCCGGTGGGCTCCGTGTCTGGGCTAGACAACGGCCAGCCGCTGCGCGCGGTGTCGTGCGGCGCGCCCGCGAGCCTGCCTGCCGGACCGGCGGAGCTGCGTGCGCCCGCCGGGACCTTCGAGCCGTACCTGATGCGCCTGAGCTCGCCCGTCGCACACGCCGCAGCGGTCACCCCCGGCCGCGTGCTCGACACCGGCAGCGAGGGCCTCGGCAGCCACAAGCACGTGCGGCTCGCGCTCACGCACCCCGCGACGCTCGTGCTGGGCGAGAGCTACGACCGTGGCTGGCGCGCCACGTGCGACGGCCACTCGCTTGGCACGCCGTTCGTCGTGGACGGCTACGCCAACGGCTGGAACGCGCCCGCGAGCTGCCGGAACGTGAGCTTCACCTTCGGCCCCAACAAGGCACTCGACATCGGATACGTGATCTCCGCGCTGGCAGCCCTGCTCATGCTCGCTCTCCTGATCCTGCGGCGCCCGCGTGGCGTGACCGCCGCGACCGCGGACGAGCTGGCGGCCGACGACGCGCCGCGCGGCTGGCCGCTGCGTCACGCGCTGGCGGTCGGCGTGGCCACGGCGCTCGTGGTCGGCTTCGTGTTCGCGCTGAGGGCCGGCGCGATCGCGGGTCCGGCCGTGGCGGTCCTCCTGTGGCGCGGCGTGGGGTCGAGGAGGCTCACGATCGCCGCGGGCGCGCTGCTCGTGCTGGCCGTTCCGCTCGTCTACCTGATCTGGCCGGCCAGCAACCGCGGCGGGTACAACAACGAGTACGCCACCCACCACCTGGGCGCGCACTGGGTGGCTGTGGCCGCGTTCCTCCTGCTGGCCCTCGCGCTCGCGCGGACGCTCGCCGTCAGTAGGGCCACTCGCCGGAGCCGAGCGCCCGCGCAAGCGGCCGCAGACGCGCCACCAGCAGCACCTTGATCACGAGGTTGCGCAAA
>JAICJR010000294.1 GCA_025928345.1 Thermoleophilaceae bacterium
TGCGATTCCGGCCGCGAGCACAAGAAGCTCGAGCGCCCAACGGGCGGGCGGATCGAGACGCCCGCTGGCATTCGGTGCGAGGAAGGCGCCCCAGACAGCCGCGACCAGCAGCGGCCCGGCAACGGCCACGACGACGTTCAGCGCGGTGCTCGTGCTCACCCGCGAACCCCAGTAAGCCACTGCCGCCAGCACGCACAGCTCGAGCAGGAACCGCAGCACGAGGTTGGCGCTCTTGATGGTGGTCACGGCGGTCGGCGGCGGGCCGGCTCTAGGAGGCCGCCGACGTCTCCTCCTCCGTGGGCGCGACCGCGGGGTCGTAGGTCCCGAAGCTCCAGGTGTTCCCCTCCGGATCCTTCGCGGAGTAGTCCCGCGAGCCGTAGTCCTGATCCTCAAGCTCGCGGATGATGGTCGCGCCGGCTGCCTTTGCGCGTTCGTAGTGGGCGTCGGGGTCGTCCACCACCACGTACGTCCAACCCTGGCCGGCGTGGGGGCCCCAGGCCCGCTCGTCGCTCTCGGTGCTCAGCATCACCATGGCGCTGCCGTGACCGAGCTGGGCGTGCTCCACGGCGCCGTCGTCGCTCTCGTACACGGCGTGCCGTTCGAATCCGAACGCCTCGCAAAGGAAGT
This sequence comes from Thermoleophilaceae bacterium, assembly GCA_025928345.1. Taxonomy (GTDB): domain Bacteria; phylum Actinomycetota; class Thermoleophilia; order Solirubrobacterales; family Thermoleophilaceae; genus JAICJR01. The sequence goes on from JAICJR010000294.1 coordinate 628, forward strand.
TGATGGCCGCGTGCGCGTCCCGGTATCGGAGAACTGGATACATGCCGCCTGTCGCGTAGCCCATGGGGTCTCCCTCCGTTGTCGCTGCCTCAGTCGCGATGCTACGCCCAGGGCAGGGCCCGTCAAGCGGCCTCGCGCCACTCCCGCAGCTGGTCCCTGAACCACCTGATCGGTTCGGGGTTCTTGCCCTCGGTCGAGCCGTCGAGCTCCACGAACTTCATAAAACGCTCGGGCTCGTCCAGCCGAGACATGAGCTCGTCGAGGCGCCTGCGGTCGAGACGGCCCGTGCGCTTCATCTTGCGCCAGATCCCGTAGGGGCGATCATGCAGCTCTATCGCGGTGAGAAGCGTCTCGTCATCGGTGTAGCGCTCGGCGAAGCGGCGCGCACGCATCGCGTGGTGGTTCTCGCCGGTGCGCGGCCGCCACTCCTGAACCTTGTTCTTGAACGAGTCGTGAACGAGCGTGATGAAACGGAGCCATGCACGTTCGTCGCCCTGCACGCCGGATGCGTCGAGGCGCTCGAGCAGATCAGCCACGTGAGCCCCGATGCTCCCTTCCGGATGCGCCTTCCGGGGCTTGCCCCAGGCGAGGCCCTCCAAGAGCTCCGGATCCTGTACGACGCGCCGCTCGAGCTCGTTCTCGGGCGTGAATCCGGGCACCAGTTCCTCTGCGCGCATGCCGGGAAGCTACCCGGCGCGCAGGCGAGAAGATCACCCCGCGCCACCGCGGCACGCCGAGCGGCTACCTCAACTGACGGATTGCTCGTTGCTCAGGAGCTCGGGAGCCCAGCCGGTCTCCCGCCGCGCGATGACGACCCTCGTCTCACCGTCGTCGCCATAGGCCATGAAGTGCGCGCGGTCTTCGGCGGTGCCGGGCCGATCGTCCACGAGCACGAGTTCCAGCTCGCTGTATGCCCATCCGGGCTTTTCCGTGGCAAGCGCCTGGCGTGCTGCGGTTTCCATCACGTCGCGATCCCAGCCCTTGTCCGCAGCCCGCGCCTGCTCGAGCGCACGATCGGCTTCTGCGAGGTGCCGGTCGTAGTGGTGACCGTGGTGGCTGCGCCGGCGCGCGGCGCCGAGAAAGCCGCCAACCAGCAGCAAGAGCACCACGGCGGCGATGACGATAAGGACGATTCCAAGGGTCGACATGACAGCAAGTCTATGTGCGGGCACTCCAGCGCCCATGGGTGGCAGCACCCAAGGCGCACGAACGCCACCTCCAGAACGCAAACGAGCCGCCCCGGAGGACGGCTCGTTCGTAATTAACTCGGCGGCGACCTACTCTCCCAGGCCCGCGAGGGCCAAGTACCATCGGCGCTGAGGGGCTTAACTACTCTGTTCGGAATGGGAAGAGGTGTTTCCCCCTCGCTATGACCACCGAAAA
>JAICJR010000056.1 GCA_025928345.1 Thermoleophilaceae bacterium
AGCCGGGCCGACACCGTGGTGGCGTACGGGTTCACGATCACGAGCATCCGCTTCTTCGCCCGGCGGTCCGGCAGCACGCGCTCGGCGAGCTCCTCGGCGCGGCGCAGCGCAGTCTCGGTCATGAGGCCGCCTCAAACAGCACGACGCCGTCGTTCTCCACCTCGCGCACGCGGCCTTCGTTCAGCAGGATGTCCATGTGTCCGAGCACCTCCGACAACGTGAGATACGCCTGCGTGACCGCGACGTTTCCCCACATCGCCTGGGCCAGCTCGTAGGCCGTGCGCGGCCGCTCCTCCACGAGGCCGTGCAGCTTCTCGGCCCGGCGCGCGTGGAGCGCGAAGCGCTGGTCGATCAGCTCGCGGTGGCCGTCGAACGCGTCGCCGTGGCCGGGAAGCACCAGGTCGACGTCCATCTCGCGGGTCTTGCGCAGCGAGTCGAGGTAGATCACGAGGGACTGCGGCCGCTCGCGCTCGCCCGGGCGCCGCGAGATCAGCGGGTTGGAGGAGATGTGCTTCAGCAGGTGGTCCGCCGCGATCAGGATCCGGCGCTCGGCGTCGAGGAAGATCGTGTCGGTGGGGCTGTGGCCGGGCCGGTGGCTCACCTGGAGGGTGCGGTCGCGCAGCTCGATCGCGTCGCCGTCGCGCAGCACGCGTGACACCTTCGCCTTCGCGCCCCACGCGCGGAACGCCGCGGACACGGCCTTGAGCGCCTCCACCACATCGCCCGGGATGCCGTGGCGCAGCATGATCTGAGTGGAGAAGTCGTCGTCCGCCGCGGCCTCCTCGCTGTAGCGCTCCACGAACGGCACCGCCACGTCGATGGCAGCCACCTCCGCGCCGGAGCGCGCGGCGACGATGCCGACGAGGCCGAGGTGGTCGATGTGCTGGTGGGTGAGGATCACCAGCCCGATCTCCTCGAGCGCGTGCCCGTGGGCCTCCAGCTCGCGCTGCAGCTCGTCGAGCGAGCTGCCCGAGTTCGGGCCGGCGTCCACGAGCGTCAGCGGATCGTCCTCGATTAGGTACACGTTCACGCGCCCGACGGCGAACGGGGTGGGGATCCGGAGCCGGTGGATGCCCGCCGCGGTAGCCGGCGCGAAGGGGTCCGCTGTCACCTGGCGGACCCTAGCGGGAAGCGGGCGGATCGCCGGGGCGGCGCGGGCTCTAGCGGAGCCGGACGCGACGCGACGCGGTGGTGGTGCCGCCGTCGCGCCCCACCGCCACGACCACAACGCGGCCGCGCTTGACGCGCTTCGCGAGCCGCCGCGGGACGTGCAGCTTCACGAGCTGCCGGTGCGAGGAGAAGCCGGTGAGCCGGGCGGATACGCGCGTGCGGTAGTCGTGCCGCTTCGGCGGGCGTGCCTGGAGCGACACGGTGAGCTTGCAGCCGGAGTGGCACTGGCCGGCCACGATCAGCACCCGGCGATGCTTGTGCCCCCGGCGCCGCACGCGGAGGATGAGCCGCGGGCCGTGCGGGATCGTCGGCGTGGTGGCGGCCGTGGCCGCTGCCGGCGGTGCCGCCTGGCTGTAGTCGATGCTGCAGATCGGCACCGTCGCGGTGGGGGCCGGGGTGGACGTCATGCCGCGCATCAGCTCGACAGCGTTCAAGTACGCCTGGCCGGAGGGCTTTGGCGAGCCGTCGCGGTTCCAGATCCCGAACCATGACTCGGGGTCGATCGCGTTGCTCTCCTCGGTCCGCCAGGTGTAGGGCAGGAACATGTCGATGTTGCAGTCGGAGCGCGGGAGGTCCTCGGCGAGCTGGCTGAGGTCCGCCGCGCGCTGGGCCTCGGACACCGCCGTGGTGGCCCAGCCGTCCTCGGTGATCTCGATCGGCACCGACAGCCCGGCGATCTGGTTGAGGCCCTGGCGGAACTTCGCGATCCGGACGTAGGTCCAATGCACGTCCTGCTGGTAGGGGTGGAGAGCCACGCCGTCGACGTTGCCCGCGAGGTCGGGCCGGTGCGCGTACATGCGGCGCAAGAAGTCCACCTCGTCGGTGACCTGCGGCGGGTTCACGAGCGCGAGGCCGCCGACCAGGACGCGCGACTGCGGATCCACTCCCTTGATCGCGGAGCGCGCCGCCATGTAAAGGTCGGCGTACTCCTCGGCGTTACCCGCCTGCTGCGGCCAGAAGGCTGTGGAGTTCTCCTCGTTCCAGATCTCGTAGTCGGTCACCGGCATCGGCGTGAGCGACGGGTGCGACTGCCAGAAGGTGCCGCCGGTGCCGTAGCGCTTGGCGAGCGCTGCCGCGTACGCGGCGAAGTCCGGGATGTGCGAGGGAGCGGGGGCCGAGCCGGGGTCGCCCGGCGTGATGCCGGACCAGGTGGTCGAGTAGGCCACGATCGGTAGCCAGCGAAGGCCGTGCTGCGCGAGCCCCTGGACGATGCCGTCGTACATCGACCAGTTGTAGGTATGGGTGCCGCCGCTGGGCGGCGTGGGCTCGACGTTCTGCCAGCGGGCGTCGATGCGCGCGAGGCCGAGGCCGCCGGAGGCCATCGCGGACAGGTCGGTGTTCCAGCCCGAGCTGGGACCGTCGAATACCTGCTGCACGTTCACGCCGTAGAAGCTGGCCGGCACGTTCGCCTGGGCCACCCCGGCACCAACGCCCCCCGCGAGGAGGGTTGTCGCGATTCCGAGCAGCGCAAGCCACCGGGGACGGACGTGAGCTCGTGCAGCCCGCTTGGCCGCGCGTGTGCTCACGTTCAGTCAATCGGCCTGCGCGCGCCCGTCTTAGGGGTGTCCAGGGCGGACTGGACGAATGTTCGATGGCGATTTCGTCCAGTCGCCCTTAAAGGGGGCAAATTCAGCGGATTCGCACGTGACGGGCGCGCCTGGTCACACCGACGCCAGATGCGCGGCGAACCACGGCGGTGGCCTTCAGCTTTGCCGCGGGGCGTACCGCGCGCGCACCGCGAATCCGCAGCCTGAGCACCTTCGCGCGGGCGTGGATCCCCGCCACGCGAAGAGCCAGCCGCCTGGTGTGCCCGCGTGCGTTGTGGACGTGGCGCACATGGGCGAAGAGGCCGATTCGCAGGATGCACGCCGGGCGGCAGCGCACGGACACCTTCACCCAATGCCCGCGCCTGACCTGCAGGACGCGCAACCGCAGCTTCGGGCCGGCGCTGTTCGCGACGTGACAGATCTTCACCGCGCCCGTGGGCGCTCCCGCCGGCGTGAGGCCGCGCATCAGCTGCACCGCGTCGAGGTAGGCGATCCCCGACGGCTTGCCGGAGCCGTTGTGGTTCCAGATGCCGAACCAGTCCTCGGGATTCGACGGGTCGGTCTCCTCGGTGAGCCACGTGTACGGCAGGAAGCGGGTGACGTTGCAGTCCGAGCGCGGCAGCTGCTCCGCGAGAGTTCGCAAGTAAGTGGCGCGCTCGGCCTCGGGCACCGCGGTGGTGGCCCAGCCAACCTCGGTGATCTCGATCGGCACGCCCGGCCCGGCCACCTGGTCGAGCGCCTGGCGGAAGCCGGCGAGCCGCGCGTAGGTGTCGGCTACCGTCGGCTGGTAGGGGTGGAGGCCGACGGCGTCGACGTTCCCCCTGAGGTCCGGCCGGTGCGCGTACATGCGCTGGATGAACTGGAGCTCGCCGGTGCCGTCCTGCTCCCCGAGCGCGAGGCCGCCGACCACGACGGACGCCTGGGGTTCCACGGCCTTGATGGCGGCGCGCGCGGTCATGTAGAGATCGGCGTACGCCTCAGGGGCCGAGGTCTGGGGGTGCATGAACGTGCTGGAGTTCTCCTCGTTCCAGATCTCGTAGTCGGTGACCGGGAGCTGCGGCAGTTGCGGGTGCGCGGCCCAGAAGCTGCCGCCCGGTCCGTACCGCGCGGCCACCGCTGCGGCGAACGCGGCGAAGTCGTCGACGTGCGCGGGCGCCACGACGGAGTTCGCGTCGCCCGGCGTCACGCCGGCCCAGCTCGTGGAGTAGCCGATCACGGGGAACCAGCGCAACCCCGCCTGCGCCATGCCCTGCACGATCGCGTCGTACATCGACCAGTCGTAGTTGTGCGTGCCGCCGCTCGGCGGGTTGGGCTCGATGTCAGACCAGCGCGCGTCTATACGCGCGAGCTGCAGGCCGCCGGCGGCCATCGCCTGCAGCTGCGGCTGCCAGGAGGCGGGCGAGCCGCTGAAGACCTGCTGGACGTTGACGCCGTAGAAGTCGTCGAGACTTGCAGCACGCGCGTGACCAGCACCTTGACCGATCGCAAGGCAGACGAGTAGCCCTACAAGGAAGAGGCGACGGATGATCGAGGTGCGGTCGCGCGATTCCTTCCGCGTAACCACATTCGATGTGTTGACCAATCGGCGCCGGCGCGAAACCCGCACTACCGCGAACTGCGGAGGCTTTTACCGCAAACCGGCGCGTTGCCAGCGCGGGCGCTTCGCGATGGGTTAGCGGACCCGCACGCTGCGGGTTACGCGCGTGCTCGTTCCGGAGCGGTCGGACGCCACGACGATCACGCGCGCGAGCCGCTGGACGCGTGCGGCGTGCGCCGGTAGGCGCAGATGCAGATGTCGCGTATGCGAGCTGAAGCGCCTGGCATGCGTCGTGGACTGCGTGCGGTACCTGTGGCTGCCGGGGCGCCGCGTCATCAGGTAGGCGTCGAGACGGCAGGCCTGCGGGCAGCGCGCGGTGACCACGATCGCGCCGTGCCTGCGCGCGACCTTCACCTTCAGCCCCGGGCCGCGCGGCTTCGGCGCTGTGAGCGCGGCTGCGGGCGGCGGGCCGGGCGGCGGCGTCGGAGCGGTCTGGTCGGCGGGCAGCGACTGCGGCGGCACCGGCTGCTGCGGGTCAGGCGGCACCGGATACTGCGAGTCGCACAGGTTGAGCTGGTCGGTGGGAGCCGGGGTGGAGGAGAGGCCGCGCATCTGCAGCACCGCATCCACAAACCGCCGTCCCGAGTCGTACGGAGTGCCGTCGTGCTTCCAGATGCCGAACCAATCCTCGGGATTGTTCGGATCCTGCTCAGCGGACTCCCAGGAGTACGGCATGAAGTCCACGACGTCGCAGCCCGAGCGCGGCAGCTCCTGCGCGAGCTCGACGAGCTCGTCGCCGCGCATCTGGTCGGAGACCTTCGTGGTGGTGTAGCCCAGCTCGTCGATCGCGATCGGCATGCGCCTGCCGTTCAGCAGGTCGAGCGCCTGGCGCCATTTCGCCAGCCGGCGGAAGGTCCAGTAGATCGTCTCCTGGTAGGGGTGGAGACCCCACAGGTCCACGTCGGTTCGCACCTCGGGCCGGTGGGCGAACATGCGCTGGATGAACTTCACCTCGTCGCTCGCGATCGGCGGGTTCACGAGGTCGAGCGCGCCGGCCATGACCACCGCCTTGTGGTTCACGGCCTTCATCGCGGTCCGCGTGGCGAGGTAGAGGTCGGCGAAGCGCTCGGGCGCGTTGTCCTGCGGGTTCCAGTAGTAGGTGACGTTCGGCGAGTTCCAGATCTCCCACGTGCGCACGGGCATGGCGGGCAGCTCGGGGTGCGCGCTCCAGAACGTGCCGTTGATTCCGTAGCGCCTCACCATCGCGGCGGCGAACGCCGTGAAGTCCGGCACGTTCGCCTCCTTCATCTCGGAGCCGAGGCCGTTCGGATCCTCCTGAGTGTTCTCGCTCGGGTTCTCCTGCGCCCAGGGCGGGGGGTAGTCGAGTGTGGGCATCCAGCGCAGGCCGTACTTGGCCAGCGTGCCGACGATCGTGTCGAACGTGCTCCAGTCGTAGGTGTGCGTGCTTCCACTTGGCGGGGTCGGCTCGCCGACCGACCAGCGCGCGTCGGTGCGGACGATCGTCAGACCTCCGTTCGCGATCGCTGAGAACTGCGTGGGCCAGGTGCTCGGCGAGCTCTGGAAGATCCACTGGCCGTTGATGCCGTAGTAGTCGCTCGGCACCGGCACCGTGGCATGGGCCGGCGCGGCGAAGGCGGCGGCGGCCAGCACTGCGGCGACGAGCGCGCGCCTCATGAGCGAATCAGCGCCAGCACCTCGTCCCGCTTCTGCGCCATGTGGTCCTGCGACACGAGCGACTCGAGGTTGAGTCGAAGCAGCGGCTCGGTGTTGGAGGGGCGCACGTTGAAGTGCCAGTCGTCGTAATCCACGGACACGCCGTCGAGCCAGTTCGTCTCGCCGTCCGAGTAGCGCTCCGCGATCTCCCTCATCTTCGTGTCCTGGTCGGCCACCTCGGAGTTGATCTCGCCGGAGATGAAGTACTTCTCGCGCAGCGGCGCCAGGAGCTCGCTCATGCGCTTCTCCTTCACGGACAGAAGCTCGAGGATCAGCAGTGCCGGGATCGTTCCCGAGTCCGCGTTGTAGAAGTCATGGAAGTAGTAGTGGCCGGACACCTCGCCGCCGAACGCGGCGCCCTCCTTGAGCATCCGTGTCTTGAAGAACGCATGGCCCACGCGGTTCACGTCCGCCTTGCCGCCGGCGGCCTCCACGATGTCGCGCACCGCGCGGCTGGCCCGGACGTCGTAGAGGATCGTCCCGCCCGGCTGCTTCTCGAGGACCGACTGCGCGAGCAGCGCGGTGAGGAAGTCGCCCGCCACGAACTCGCCGGTGTCGTCGATGAAGAAGCAGCGATCGGCATCGCCGTCCCATGCGATGCCCAGCTCCGCGCCTTCTGACAGCACCTTCTTCACGATGAACGTGCGGTTCTCCGGCAGGAGCGGGTTGGGCTCGTGGTCGGGGAAGTTGCCGTCCGGCGTCCAGTAGGTCTGCACCTGGTCGATCGGCAGCTCGTCAAGCAGCGGGCCCACCATCGGGCCGGCCATGCCGTTGCCCCCGTCGAGCACCACCTTCATCGCGCGCACGCGCGAGGGGTCGATGAACTTCATCGCGGCCTCGCGGAAGTCGGCGGCGATGTCGACCTCGGTTACCTCGCCGCGCTCCGCGGCCGGCTCGCCGAGTCCGTCGGACATCACCATGTCCCTGATCTCGCCGATGCCCGAGTCGCCCGACAGCGCGATCGCTCCGCGCTTGACCATCTTCGCGCCCGTGTACGGCTTGGGATTGTGCGAGGCGGTGCACATGAGCCCGCCCGGCAGATCGCGCGAGCCGACCGTGAAATAGAGCATCTCGGTGCCCACCTCGCCGGCGCTCACCACATCCGAGCCCTCGTCGAGGATGCCGTCGATGTAGCGGGTGGCCATCTCAGGAGCGGTGAGGCGCATGTCGCGGCCGACGGCCAGGGTGAGCTCGGTCGGCTGCGTGTTCTCCATGTCAGCGATAACGCGCGCGAAGGCGCGGCCGATGCGGTACGCGATGTCCGGGTTCAGCTGCTCGCCGAACAGGCCGCGCACGTCGTATGCCTTGAAGATCCCTGGGTCCACCGTCGTCGTCATTCACCAAACCTCGCGCTGAGCGCCTTCCAGCTGTCTGAGAGAACCTGCGGGAGTACCCGAGTGCCCGCCACCACAGGCATGAAGTTCGTGTCCGCGCCCCAACGCGGCACCACGTGGAGGTGAGCGTGGTCCTCCACGCCCGCCCCGGCGATCTTTCCCTGATTGATCCCGAGGTTGAACCCCTCGGGACCGTATTCGTCGCGCAGGACGCCGATCGAGCGCTTCGCAAGCAGCATCATTTCGGTGAGGACGGGCTCGCCGAGCTCCTCGATGCTCGGTGCGTGCGCGTATGGCGCCACCATCACGTGCCCGTTGTTGTACGGGTACGCGTTGAGGATCACGAAGCAGTGCTCGCCGCGGTGGACGATGTAGGCAGCCTCGTCATCGCCAAGCGCCTCAGCCCGGCAGAAGACGCACTCGCCGTCCTTCGGCCCCTTGATGTATTCGAGGCGCCAGGGCGCCCACAGCCGCTCATGCGTCATGCCGCGCGGAGGCTAGCGGCCTACAGCCAGCCCCGCCTGCGGAAATAGAGGACGAGCGAGGTGAGCACCCCCACCATCACGCCGATGATGATCCAGAAGGCGCCGATCGACTGCTCGCCGGGTACGCGCACGTTCATGCCCCAGATCGAGGCGATGAGGGTCAAGGGCAGCAGGATCACCGACACCGACGTCAGCACCCGCAGCACGTTGTTCAACCGGTGCGTGATCACGGACTCGTTCGTGTCCTCGAGCGCCTCCACCACTTCCTTGTAGTTCTCGAGCACATCCCAGATGCGCTCCGAGGCGTCGACGATGTCGTCGAAGTAGATCTCGAGGTCCTGGGCGATGTAGCGCTGCTTGGTGCGCTCGAGCAGCCGCAGCACGGCCCGCTCAGGCCGGATGATCTTGCGGAAGTTGATGATCTCCTGCTTGGCGTTCGAGATGTCGCGCACGACCTCCTCGGCGCCGCCCTCGAAGATGTCCTCCTCGAGCCGATCGAGCTTGTTGCCCATCTTGCGGAGCATCGGGAAGCAGTAGTCGAAGCAGTCGTCCACGATCCGGTAGAGCAGGAAGCCGGGGCCCTTCGAGAAGAGCTGCTCGCGGAGCTCCTCCGAGGAGCGGCAGCTCTCGAACAGGTACTCCACCGGCTGGAGCGCCACGTTCGGGATCGTGATCAGGTAGTCCGGCCCGATGAAGATGTCGAGCTCGCCGGCGTTCAGCCGCCCGACGCTCTTATCGAACACCGGGAAGTGCAGGACGATGAACAGGTAGTTCTCGTACTCGTCGATCTTCGGCCGCTGATTGCGGGAGACGACGTCCTCGTAGTCGAGCGCGTGGAACTCGAAGTGCTCCTCGAGCCAGGCGCGGTCGACCGACCCGGGCCGCTCGATGTTGATCCAGCGCAGCCCGGCGTGCTCGATTACTTCGACGTGCGGCTCAGGCGCCGCTACGGAGGTGGTGGCATACGAATCGACCCGCGTGCGGGCTCCTCGGCGCAGCCGTGGCTTCGGAAGGTTCGGCATGGCGTCTGAGCGGGTCGTCCAACAAGTTCGTACTCACCTCGCTGTTGATTCTACTTTTACGGCCGATGACCTGGGCTGGTGGTGTAATTCGGCCACCGGGCCGTGTATTCTTCTCGGCTCAGACATAGCCGTTCGCATCTAGAGGGGTGGAGGGATATGGCCCTACGAAACCCCGGCAACCACTCAAAGCGGCCACGGTCGCGGCGAGAACGGTGCCAATTCCATCGGACTCCATCCAAGAGGTCCGGGAGATGTGACAGGGGCGCTCCCACAAAAGCCTCCGTCACAGCGAAAGCGGCGGAGGTTTTCGACATAGAAGGGAGCTTTTCCCAATGCCTGTCCAGGCGCTCCAGTGCAAGGAATGTCACGAGCAGTACCCGCTTGACGCGCGCTACGTGTGCGACCGCTGCTTCGGCCCGCTCGAGGTGGCGTACGACTTCTCCGGGCTTGACCCCGCGGCCGCCCGCCGCAAGATCCAGGCCGGGCCGCGCTCGATCTGGCGCTACTCGGACTTCCTGCCGTTCGAGTCGCGTCCGCCGGCGCCGCTGACAACCGGCACCACGCCGCTGCTGAAGGCTGACCGCCTGGCGGAGCGGCTCGGGCTGCGCAACGTGTTCGTGAAGAACGACGCCGCCAACCCCACCCACTCGTTCAAGGACCGCGTGGTGACGATCGCGCTGGCGAAGGCGCGGGAGCTCGGCTACAAGGTTGTGGCGTGCCCGTCCACTGGCAACCTCGCGAACGCGGTTGCGGCACACGCCGCGGCCAACGGGCTCGAGTCGTTCGTTTTCATCCCGGCGGACCTCGAGGAGCAGAAGATCCTCGCCACCGGCGTCTACGGCACCACGCTCGTGAAGGTGCGCGGCTCCTACGACGACGTGAACCGGCTGTGCATGGAGCTGGCCTCCGAGCGCGAGGACTGGGCGTTCGTGAACGTGAACGTGCGGCCGTACTACGCGGAGGGGTCGAAGACGCTCGGCTACGAGATCGCGGAGCAGCTCGCCTTCACGCTGCCGGACCGCGTGGTGTGCCCGATCGCGTCGGGGTCGCTCTTCACCAAGATCGCGCGCGGGTTCCGCGAGTGGCAGGAGGTCGGCCTGATCGCCGACTCGGACAAGCAGCCGGTGTTCAACGGCGCCCAGGGCGAGGGCTGCGCGCCCGTCGCCACCGCGTTCTCGGAGGGCTGGGAGATCTGCAAGCCGGTGAAGCCTTCCGGCATTGCGAAGTCGCTCGCGATCGGCAACCCGGCCGACGGCCCGTACGCGCTCGAGCTCGCGCGCACGAGCGGCGGCTCGGTGGAGTCGGTCTCAGACGACGAGATCCGCGAGGGCATCCGCCTGCTCGCCGAGACCACGGGCGTGTTCACGGAGACGGCCGGCGGCACCACCACCGCGGTTCTGCGCAAGCTGGCCGAGCGCGGCGAGATCGATCCCGACGAGCGCGTGGTGCTCGTGATCACCGGCGAGGGGCTGAAGACGCTCGACGCCGTGCGCGACACGTTCGAGGCTCACGAGATCGACCCGTCCACGGACGCGTTCGAGGCTCTCGAGGGGACTTTCGTTCGGGCCTAGCCCTTAGCTAGAATGCCCGCCCCCATGGCGGTCACGGTCAAGATCCCAACGCAGCTCCGCAGCGTCACAGGCGGCGAGTCCGAGACCTCGGTCGAGGACGCCACCACCGTCGGCGAGGTGCTCGACGGCCTATACGAGCGCTTCGACGGGCTGCGCGAGTGCATCGCCGAGGACGGCGACCTTCGCCGCTTCGTGAACGTCTACGTGGAGGGCGAGGACATCCGCTTCCTGGATGGCCTCGAGACCGCCGTCGAGGATGGCGACGAGGTCACCATCCTGCCTGCGGTAGCGGGTGGCGCGCGCTAGGCGGTAAAGCCGAGGATCAGGTCGGCCGTCTCGGCCGGCACGTCGAGCTGCGGGCAGTGGCCGATGCCGTCGAGCTCCACCCAGTCGGCATGGGGGAAGTACTCGTCCCGGTAACGGGCGGCGGCGCGCGGCCACTCGAGGATGCGGTCCGCCGTTCCCCACACGATTCGCACGGGGCACTCGATCCGCTCCGCGTCGAGCGGCCAGCCCTCGGTACGCGCAAGGTTCATCATCAGCTCCGCCCCGGTGCAGCCGGCGGCGCCCTGCAGCTGGTGGGCGATCAGCTCGGGCGGTATGTGCTCGAAGTTGGTGGTGATGAACTCGGTGGCCCTGCGGCGGCCCTCGGGTGTGGCCACGATCGCGTCGGCGTGCGGTGCGGCCGCCTTCACCAGCTCGAGCATCGAGGTGAAGTAGTCGAGCGTTTCGACGAACGACGTGTCGCCCTCGGCCCAGCCGCCCGCGGGAGCGAGCGCCACCACGCTTCTCGCGCGTCCGCGCGAGGCGAGCTGGAGCGCCACGTAGCCGCCGAGCGAGTTCCCCACGATGTGCGCGGTGTCGAAGCCCGCCTCGTCCATCGCGCGCTCCACGCCGTCGACGAGCGTCGAGGCGTTCAGCTCGCCGTCGACCTCGGGACCGCCCGCGTGCCCTGTGAGCGCCGGGGCGAGCACCTCGTGCCGGCGCTCGAGCGCGGGCAGCACGAGCTCCCACGTGCGCCACGTGTCCGTGAAGCCGTGGAGGCATACGAGGGGCGGACCGCTGCCGCCGCGGTGCTGGGGCGTGAACGTCGAGATGACGGCTTAGACCTTCGCCTTGCTCCACTCGGCCTTGTGGATCTTCTTCGCGGCCTGGTAGTCCGCCAGCGCCTGCGGCGAGTCCACGTCGCCGAGTGTGGGATGCCAGGGGACGAGCTCCTGTGCCGCCTCCACGCCGAAGTGCTTGGCGAGCACGGAGCCGAACGCCTTCACCTTCATGTCGCCGAAGCCCGGGAGCGCGGCGATGTTCGCACGCAGTTCGTCGGAGTCCGCGGCGTCGGTCCAGATGCGCTCGGCGTGGCCGTCGTAGTTGTCGCGCACGTGGACCGCGAGCTCGTGCACGCGCTGCGCCATCGAGCCGGGGAAACGGTGGATCGCCGGCTTCTCGCGAAACAACGGCTCGAGATCGGCGTTTGCAAGCGTGTCCGCGTCGAGCGAGCCGAGGCGCTCCTTCAGCGCGAGCGGCCCGTAGAACGCCTTCTGCACGGGCACCTGCTGATCGAGCGCGAACCCCACGAGCAACGCCATCGGATCGGTTGCGATGAGCTGGTTCGCCTCGTCCGACTCGGTGAAGTGGAGACGATCGGGCATGAACCCGATGGTATCCGCGCGGCGCCGGTCCCTAGCCGGCGATTGCCGGGGCGACGTGCGCGAACCGCACCGCCGCCCGCTCTCCCAGCTCCCTCACGAGGTTCGCGTCCGCGGCCTCCAAGCGGAAGAGGCAGGTCTCGTCCTCGGGCACGAAGAGGGCCTCCAGGCAGCGCACTGGCGTGCCCTGGAGGCCCATCTCGCCGGCCGCCGCGCGGACACGGCGTGCCGCGTCCGCGAACCCGTCGTGGCCGGCTGGGGCGAGATAGAGCTCGGCCAGGTATTCGGGCATGAGGCGGTCGGGGAGTTCGTCCTGCGAGTCCGTCTTACTGTCCGAGCTTGACGTCGAACTTGATCTTCTTGCAGCCGCTCTTGTGCAACTGGTAGCTGCCCTTCGCTTCCTTGAGAGACACGAACTTGCCCTTGATCGTGACCAGCGTCTGGATTCCCAGCGTCTGGCCGGCGGGCGTATTGACGGAGTTCTTGTGGCTCGCGTGGAACTTCCCGCTCGACTTCACCGGGATGCCCCAGTCGTAGGTGAAGGTGTACTTCGGGTTGGTGACCGGGGTGCAGACGCCGTCGAAGCTGGTCAGGGTCTTGCCCTTCGTGTCGGCCTGGAGCGAGGTGTGCTGGTCGCCGTACGACCCAAGGGGCTTTGGTTTTGCCGCGAGCGCGACCCCACAGACGGCAACCATGGCAATCAGCGTTGCGATGGGGACCCGTCGGGTGAGCTTGTGCATGGGTGGACCCTCCTTTGGTTTTATTGGATCGGGGCGTCAGCTCGCGGGCGTGACCATGCCGCGATAGACGCAGACGTTGGGGTTGAAGTCCGTGTTCGGCTTGCGCAGGTAAAGGCTCAGGCGCGCGTCCTTGCCGTTCGCGTCGGCGTAGACGAGCAGGCTGGTGACCAGGTTGGGGACTTCACCCAGCGAGATGCCCGCGCCCGGGGAGAGCACGTTGTTCACCGTTGTCGCGTTGGTGGACGGGTTCCAGAACCCGCTCACATCGGCCGCTCCGCTCGCCCCAACCGGGTTCTCCACCAAGAGGGACACGCCGGTGGAGTCGCACTGCACCGAGAGCGTGACCCCGAGCACGGTGGTGCTGAGGTGCTGCCAGTTCACGTCCTGGGGGAGCTGTCCCGAGAAGGCTGTCGCGCCCGGGCCCTGCGGCCCGGTCGCGCCCGCTGGTCCCGGGTCGCCCTGCGGCCCCGGAGATCCGGGGTCGCCCTTCGGCCCGGGAGCGCCCTTGAGTCCCGTGAGGCGCGACAACGTCGAGTGCGCGAGCTTCTGCGGGGTCACCGCACCCCGTTTGAGCTGAGCCGCGCCGACGCTGTTCCTGGGCAGCTTGAAGGCGGCATAGGCGCCCCCGCTCAGCGCGAGGAAGAGGGCGATGCTGGCGACAACGTTCGCGTACGTCAGGCGAGAGCGAATCATTCGGCCAACGTAAGCGCGCGGACCTTCCCCTTCAATTCCGGAAATCCCGCTACTTTGCCCCGCTGACTGGAGTTAGGGTCGAGTCGTGATCGACGCGGACTTCGCGATCGTCGGGCGCGAGGCCGAGCTCGCCGAATTGCGCTCATTCGTGAGCGTGCCGGACAGCGGAGCGGTGGTGCTGTTGCTTGCGGGCGAGGCCGGGATCGGCAAGACGGCGCTCTGGCAGGCGGCTCTTGCGGATGCTGAGACCGCCGGCGTGGCGGTGCGCTCGAGCCGTCCTGGAGAGAGCGAGGCAGCGTTCTCGTTCGCCGTGCTGGCGGACCTGCTCGCAGCGGCGCCGGACGAGCTCTTCCTCGCCCTGCCGCCACCGCAGCGCCGCGCGCTCGAAGTCGCGCTGCTACGCCGGGAGGCCGGTGATGCCGCGCCTCCGATGCACGTGGTGGCAGCGGGCTTTCTCGCGGCGCTCCGCGAGTTGAGCGCCGAGAGTCCGGTGCTGGTCGCGGTCGATGACATCCAGTGGGCCGATCCGGCGTCAGCCGCGGCGCTGGAGTTCGCCCTCCGACGGATCGGGCCCGGCGAGCGGGTGCGCTTTCTGCTGGCCCGCCGGTCCGGCGGCGGCCCTGGCCTGGATCTCGCGTCCGCGCTGGTGCCGGAGCGGCTGGCGCGACTCGAGCTGGCTCCGATGAGCTTCGGTGCCATTCAGCACCTGCTCGGCATGCGCCTGCCCTCGCGTCTGCCGCGCCCCGCCGTCAGACGGATTCACGACGTCTCGGGCGGCAATCCGTTCTACGCACTTGAGCTCGCCCGTGCGCTCCTGCGCCATGGGACCCGGCTCGACCTCTCCGGCGATCTGCCGGTGCCCGACACGCTCAGCGCGCTCGTGGCCTCGCACCTCGACGCCGCGGGGCCGGAGGCCGCTCAGGCACTGCTGATCGTGACGCTTCTCGCGGACGCGCCAGAGGGACTCGTGGTCCAAGCCGCCGCCGGAGGGGGCGGTGTGGAGCGAGCGCTCGCGGCCGGGTTCCTCGTGCGCGACGGCGGCCGCCTCCGCCTGGCCCATCCACTCTTCGGTTCCGTCCTCGCCGCTCGCACCTCGCCCGACGACCGGCGCTTGGCGCACCTGGAGCTCGCGTCGCTCGTGGCCGATCGGGAGGAGAGGGTGCGGCATCTGGCGCTCGGGAGCCTGGCACCCAACCGGCAAGTGGCCACTGAGCTGGATGAGGCGGCAAACGCCGCGGCGGCGCGCGGGGCCACGGTGGCCGCAGCCCAGCTCGCGGAGGCCGCCTGGCGATTCACGCCCATGGAGGACGTGGAGAACTGCACCGAGCGACTGCTCGACTGCGCCGAGCGCCACCGCAGGGCGGGCGCCGTGGAGCGGGTCACGGAGCTGCTCGAGCCGGAGCTGGACGCGCTTCCCGACGGTCCCGTGAAAGCGCGGGCGCTGCTCCTGCTCTCCCAGCGCGAGGAGACACCGATACGCCTGGGGCGACTCGACGAGGCGCTCGAACATGCTGATTCAGCGATGAGAGCCGAGATCCTCGCGGAGAAGGCGTTCTCGTCTGCTCTGGGGCAGGTGGACGACGTGCCCGCCGCGCGGGAGTGGGCGGCCGAGGCTCTCTCCCTGGCGGAAACCGTGGGCGAGGAGGCCCTCACCGCCCTGTGCCTCACCACGCTCGCCTGGACCGAGGCCCTGCTGGGCCGCGACGTCGAACACCTGCTCGGGCGGATCGAGTCATCACAGCTCCACCGGCTCGCAAGCTACGACCACCCCGGCCGGCTCCGCAGCGTGCGTGCGATCTGGCGCGGCGAGCTCGACCAGGCTCGGGTGTCACTGGAGGCGCTGTTCTCGCGCGAGCATGCCCAGGAGGAGGAATGGGCCATCACCGTGTTCGCCGTCCACCAGGCGGAGCTCGAGATGAGAACGGGCGACTGGCATGCGGCGAGCCGCACGTGCGAACTCATGCGCGAGGGTCTCCTCGTGGGGGCCGCCGAGCACCGGCTGCGTGCCTGCGTTGCGGCGGCGCGCGGCGACCGGCAGCAGGCCGAAGCTGCAGCCGCGGTTGCGCTGAACCTGCGGGGAACGCACTCCGACCGCTGGCAGCGCATAGACGCCACGCGTGCGCGCGGCCTCGCCGCGCTCTTCACCGGCGATGAGGAGCAGGCGGTCGTGCACCTGTCGGAGGTGGCCGACGCGGTGACGCTGGGAGGCGTCCGCGACCCGGGAGCCTTTCCATTTGCGCCGGATCTGGTGGAGGCGCTCGCCGCAACAGGCCGCTTCGGTGAGGCTGAGGACGTGCTGGAGTGGCTCGAGCGGCTGAGTGCGGAGCAGGAGCACCCGTGGGGACTCGCAAGCGCGGCTCGCGCGCGCGGGGTGCTAGCGGCGGCGCGCGGCGAGGACAAGCGAGCCGAAACCGCACTCCATGAAGCCCTCGAGCTCCACGCGCGGCTCGCGCTGCCGTTCGATGAGGCGCGCGCTCGCCTTGCCCTCGGCGCTCTGATGCGCCGAGCGAAGCGCCGCGCCGAAGCCCGCCGTTTCCTCGAGGCCGCAGCCGCCGCGTTCGAGACCCTGGGCTCGCCGCCGCTGGCGGAGCGAGCGCGCGATGAGCTGTCCCGCCTCGGCGGCCGGCGCACGAGCC
This sequence comes from Thermoleophilaceae bacterium, assembly GCA_025928345.1. GTDB lineage: Bacteria > Actinomycetota > Thermoleophilia > Solirubrobacterales > Thermoleophilaceae > JAICJR01. The sequence goes on from JAICJR010000056.1 coordinate 16,116, forward strand.
CCGGGCTGACCCCCACGGAGCGCCGCATCGCGGAGCTGGTGGCGCAGGGAAACACCAACCGCGAAGTGGCCGCGAAGCTCGTGGTGACCGCCGGCACCGTGGAGGCGCACCTCACGAGGATCTACGGCAAGCTCGGCATCCGCTCCCGCACCGAGCTCGCCGGCAAGATGCTCGCGGGAGGGCCAGATGTGCCCGGCGGCGCAACACCTGACCCAGGCGTTGCGCTGCCGCCGCCCGCCGCTGTAGCTTCTCCGCACACTTCCAAGGGAGGCGCGGATGCGGGCTTCAGAGATGCGTGAGATGGGCCGGCTGGCGGGCGAGGCCGTGGGCGGTTTCGCGGCGTTCGTGGGAGAGATGCACCAGGGGATCGCGTCGCGGACCTTCAAGGCGCTCGGCCCGCTCGGGCTCCCCACGCGGCTGGTGCACGACCGCGCCACCGGCACGATCTACCCGGCCGTGCGCCGGGCGCTCGCGGCGGGGCCTCGGGCGGGCGCCGGCTTGGTCGCGCGCAGGACGCCCGCGGACGCTCTGCCCGCGTCTGCGTCGCGGGTGGGCAGCCTTGCCCTTGGTGCGTTGAACGGCGCGATCGGCGACGCTCTTCATCGCAGCGGAAGCGAGCTCGCGCTCACGATGACCGCCCGGCACGAGGGCGCGCCCACCCCCAAGCTCGCCGTGTTCGTGCACGGCCTCTGCGAGACCGACGACGCCTGGCGGCTTCTCTCCGACCGCCCAACGTACGGCGACCTGCTGAGCACAGACCTCGGCTACACGCCCGTCTACGTCCGCTACAACACCGGCCTCCACATCTCGGACAACGGCAGGCAGCTGTCTGAGCTGCTCGACGGCCTCGTGCGCGACTGGCCCGTGCCGGTGAGGGAGATCGTGCTGATCGGTCACTCGATGGGCGGCCTCGTGAGCCGGAGCGCCTGCCACCACGGGCACGACGCGGAGGCGGCGTGGGTCGAGCCGCTGCGCCACGTGTTCTGCCTCGGCACGCCACACCTGGGCGCGCCGCTCGAGAAGGCCGCCAACGTGGCCGGCTGGGCGTTCGGCCGCCTGCCGGAGACGCGCGCGTTCGCCAAGGTGATGAACGGCCGCAGCTCCGGGATCAAGGACCTCCGCTTCGGCTCGTGTGCGGAGGCCGACTGGTGCGACTGCGACCCGGACGAGTTCCTGCGCAACCGCTGCCAGGACGTCCCGTTCCTCGAGACGGCCACCTACTACTTCATCGGGGCGACGCTCTCGCGCGAGCAGGGCGGCATGCTCGGCCAGCTGGTGGGCGACTTGCTGGTGCGCTATCCGAGCGCCTCCGGGGCCGGGCGGCGGCGCCGGATCGGCTTCGAGATCGACAACGGCCTCCACCTCGGCGGCGCCAC
>JAICJR010000072.1 GCA_025928345.1 Thermoleophilaceae bacterium
CGGCGCGCTCGCCTTCTACGCGCTCATGCTCGGCGGCTGGGCGTCCGGCTCCAAGTACTCGTTCCTCGGCGCGATGCGCTCCGCCGCGCAGCTCATCTCGTACGAGATCGCGCTCGGCCTGTCGCTGCTCGGCGTGGTGATCCAGGCGCAGTCGATGTCGCTCGTGTCGATCGTCCACGCGCAGCACAACCTCTGGTACGTGGTGCCGCAGTTCGTCGGCTTCTGCATCTTCCTCGTGGCCGGCTTCGCCGAGACCAACCGCCCGCCGTTCGACCTCGCCGAGGGCGACTCGGAGATCGTCGGCGGCTACAACACCGAGTTCGGCGGCATGCGCTTCGGCTCGTTCTTCATGGCCGAGTACATCAACATGATCGTGATCGCCGGCATCGCCACCGCCACCTTCCTCGGCGGCTGGCACGGGCCGGGGCCGACCGGGCTCGATCCGCTCTGGGTCGTGCTGAAGATGCTCTTCTTCCTCGTCCTCTTCATCTGGGTGCGCGCCACGCTGCCGCGCCTGCGCTACGACCAGCTGATGTCGTTCGGCTGGAAGGTGCTCTTGCCGCTCGCCACCCTCAACGTCCTCGTCACCGCAATCCTCGTCGCCACATGAGCCCATACGACCCCACAGCAGACGTGATCGAAGTGCGCCGCGGCCCCAACCCCGGCGGCCCGATGTCCATCTACCGCGTGTTCGGAGAGACGCTGCGCGGCCTCAAGACCACGCTCGGGCGCGTGGTGGAGGGGCCGGTGACGATGGAGTACCCCGAGCAGAAGACGCCGGTGTACCCGCGCTTCCGGGGCCGCCACAAGCTCCACCGCTTCGAGGACTCGGGCCTCGAAAAGTGCGTGGGCTGCTCGCTCTGCGCCGCGGCCTGCCCCGCCGAGTGCATCCGCGTGGTGGCCGCCGAGAACACGCCGGACCACCAGGTGTCGGCCGGCGAGCGCTACGCCGCGGTCTACGAGATCAACATGACGCGCTGCATCTTCTGCGGCTACTGCGAGGTGGCGTGCCCGTTCGACGCGATCACGATGGGCAACGACTACGAGCTCGCGGACTACACGCGCACCGACCTCATCTTCACCAAGGAGATGCTGCTCGCCGACCCGATCGAGAAGACGCCGCTGCGGATGGAGGGCGAGTGATCTTCGAGGACGTCGTCTTCTTCATCGCGGCGATCGGCGCGCTCGCGGGAGCCGCGGGCGTGGTGATCCTGCGCAACCCCTTCTACAGCGTGCTGTCGCTCGTCGGCCACCTGTTCTTCCTCGCGGTGCTGTTCCTGCTGCTGCGCGCGCAGTTCCTGGCGGCCGCGCAGCTGATCGTCTACGCGGGCGCGGTGATGGTGCTCTACGTGTTCGTGGTCGCCTACATCGGCGGGGCGGAGGAGCCGATCGGGCAGAACGTGCCGGGCATCCGGCCGCTGGGCGTACTGTTTGCGGCCTGCCTGCTCGCCGAGCTGTGCATCGCTGTGATCGGCACAGGCCTGAAGGCGCTCGACACGCGTGGCGCGCACGTGGCCAACGGCTTCGGCGGGCCCGCGCAGATCGGCTCCCTGCTGCTCAAGCAGTACCTGATCCCGTTCGAGGCGGCGTCCTACCTGCTGCTGATCGCGGCGGTGGGCGCGCTCGTGCTCGCGCGCAAGCGCCGCGGCTTCGAGGAGCTCACCGAGGAGGGTCGCCCGGCGTGAACGTCACCTGGTACCTCGTGCTGTCGGCCTTCATCTTCGCCATGGGCGCCGCGGGCGTGCTCACGCGCCGCAACCCGCTGGTCGTGCTGCTCTGCCTGGAGCTGATGTTGAACGCCGGCAACCTCGCGCTGATCGCGTTCTCGCGCATGTGGGGCAATGCCGACGGCCAGATCTTCGCGCTCGTGGTGATGGTCGTGGCCGCGTGCGAAGTGGTGGTGGGCCTCGGGATCATCGTCGGCATCTTCCGCCGGCGGATCCCTGAAGACGTTGACGCGTTGTCGGAGCTGCGCGGGTGAGCGCCACAGCCTGGGGATGGCTCGTGCTTGCGTTCCCGCTGGCGGGGACGGTCGTGATCTCTCTCGGCTGGCGGGCGCTGCCGGGCCGCATGGCGGGCTGGCTCGGGTCCGGTGCGATCCTCGCCGCATTCGTCTGCGCGGTCGGCGCGACGGTGAAGCTGCAGAAGCTGGCGCCGCACGCGCGCCACGCGTCGTCCACGCTCTTCGACTACGCGCACAGCGCCGGCATCAACATCGGCATGAGCATCTACGTGGACCCGCTCTCGCTGTTCATGGCGCTCGTGGTGAGCGGCGTGTCGTTCCTCATCCACGTCTACTCGGTCTCGTACATGACCTCGGACCGTGGTTACTCCCGCTACTTCGCCTACCTCAACTACTTCGTCTTCTCGATGCTGCTGCTGGTGCTGGCGGGCAACATCATCATCCTGATCGTGGGCTGGGCGGGCGTGGGCATGGCGTCCTACATCCTGATCTCGTTCTGGTACCGCCGCACCACGGCCACGGCGGCCGGCATGAAGGCGTTCGTGATGAACGTGATCGGCGACGTCGCGCTGGTGCTCGCGGCCTTCCTCCTGTGGCGGCACGCCGGGCACCACGTGAGCTTCAACGGCATCTTCGCCGGCTCGAAGCAGGCGTTCGGCACGAACAACGGCACGCTGATCGCGGCATGCCTGCTGCTCACGGTTGGCGCGTTCGCCAAGTCTGCGCAGGTGCCGCTCCACACCTGGCTTCCGGACGCGATGGAGGGCCCGACTCCCGTTAGTGCCCTGATCCACGCGGCCACGATGGTCACCGCGGGTGTGTACCTGATCGCGCGCTTCCACCCGCTCTACGAGCTCGCGCCCACGGCCGCCGACATCACGGCCGGCTTCGCGGCCTTCACGCTCTTCTACGCGGCCACGTGCGCGCTCGCGATCACCGACCTGAAGAGGATCATCGCCTACTCCACGATCTCGCAGATCGGCTACATGATGCTCGGCGTCTCCACGGGCGGCTACGACGGCGGGCTCTTCCACCTCATGACGCACGCCTTCTTCAAGGCGCTTCTGTTCATGGGCGCAGGCTCGGTGATCGGCGCGATGGCCGGGATCCAGGACATCGACCGCATGGGCGGCTTTCGCAAGTCGATGCGCTTCACCTACGTCACCTTCGTGGTCGGCGCGCTCGCCCTCGCCAGCTTCCCGCCGATGTCCGGCTGGTTCTCGAAGGACGAGATCCTCGGCTTCGACGTTCATCGCGGCGGCTACTACCTCGTGCTCGCGATCATCGGCTTCGCCGCCGCGCTGATCACGGCCTTCTACTCGTTCCGGATGGTGTTCCGCGTGTTCCACGGTGCCGCCGTGCCGGAGGCGCAGTCGCTCGAGCGCGGCGAGCTCGCGCACGGCGAGCACCTCAACCCGATGACCGGCGAGCACGAGGACACCGACGTCGGCTTCCCCGGCGCCGAGCACCACATCGCCGAGCGCGAGTGGCCGATGAAGTTCGCGATGAGCATCCTCGCGGTGCTCGCGATCATCGGCGGGATCGTCGGCATCCCGGGCGTGACGCACTGGCTGCGCAACTTCCTCGATCCGGTGTTCGCGGACTCCAAGTTCATCAACACGCAGCCGACCGACACGTCGTCCTGGATCGGCCTCGTGGTGGGCGCCGGGATCGCGCTCGCGGGTATCACGATCGCCTACGTCTGCTACATCCGCCAACCCGGCACCACCGGCCGGATCGCCGCCCGCGTGCCGGCGCTGCAGCGCCTGTTCGTGAACCGCTGGTACTGGGACGAGCTGTACGACGCTCTGTTCGTGCGGCCCAGCGCCACCCTTGGCAACTTCGGCCGCTACGTGGTGGAGCGCGCCTTCGTGCAGGGCACGCTTGTAGGCGGCGCGACGCGGATCGTGGGCGTGGGCACCGCGATCGCGCGCGGGCTCGAGAACGGCTACATCCGCGCCTACGCGGTGCTGATGCTGCTCGGCTTCGGCGGCCTGGGCCTCTACTTCCTGCTCCAGGCGGCCTTCTGAGATGACGATCTACCTGTCTATCATCCTGTTCCTGCCCGGCGTGGCCGGGATGCTCGCCCTACTGGTGCCGCGCCGGCTCGCCGGCTGGACGCTCGTCACCGGCACGCTGCTCACGCTGGCCTACACGATCGTGATGCTCGCCCGCTTCAAGATCGGCGGCGGGATGCAGTTCGTCACCGACGACAACTGGATCTCCGAGCTCGGCATCCGCTACCACCTCGGCGTCGACGGGCTCAACCTGTTCCTCGTCATCCTCACCGCGCTCCTGTGGGTGCCGGCGTCGATCGCCGCCGCGCTGCGGGAGTGGGACCGCCCGCGCCTCTTCATGATGTTCATGGGCCTCAGCGAGACGGCGGTGCTCGGCGCGTTCATGGCGCAGGACCTCGCGCTGTTCGTCGTGTTCTTCGACCTGATGCTGGTGCCGTTCTACTTCCTCGTCGGCATGTGGGGCGGCGAGGACCGCGTGTACGCCACCACCAAGCTCGTGATCTACACGCTGGCGGGGTCGCTGCTCATGCTCGCGGCCGCGGTGGCGCTCGGCGTTATGGCCACGCCGGCGGGCGGGCACATCTCGTTCTCGCTCGCCACGCTGGCGCAGCACCCGCTTTCGGGCGGGTCGCAGTACTGGCTGTTCATCCTGTTCGCGGTCGCGTTCCTCGTGAAGGCACCCGCGTTCCCGCTGCACGGCTGGATGCCCGACGCGTACCGCGAGGCGCCGCTGCCGGTGATCCTCGTGTTCTCGGCCGTCGTGTCGAAGGTGGGCGTGTACGGCTTCCTGCGGATCGTCCTGCCGGTGCTGCCGCAGGCGAGCGTGCACTTCCAGGAGCTGATGCTCGCGATCGCGGTGGTGTCGATCCTCTACGGCTCGATCCTCGCGTTCTCGCAGGACGAGGCGCGGCTCGTGCTCGGCTACTCGTCGGTCGCGCAGCTCGGCTTCATCATCCTCGGCATCTTCTCGCTCGACCCGAAGGGCGGGCAGGGCGCCGTGATGCAGATGATCAACCACGGGCTCGTCACGGCGCCGCTGTTTTTAATCATCGGCTACCTGGCGATCCGCGCGCAGGGGCGCGACTCGCTCGACTGGATGGGCGGGATGGCGTTGCGCGCGCCGGTGCTCGCGGGCGTGTTCCTGATCGTCGCGCTCGCCACGCTGGCGATGCCCGGCTCGGCCAACTTCGTCGGCGAGCTCTACATCCTGTTCGGCACCTTCCAGTCGAAGATCGTCTACGGGATTGTGGCGAGCGCGGGCGTGGTGCTCGCGGCCGTGTACATGATCCGCTTCTACCAGCGGGCGATGCACAACCCGGTGGGGCCGCAGGTGGAGTCGCGCGACCTCGCGCTCGGGCCTGAGCTGGGCGTGATCGCGCCGCTCGTGTTGGTCATCCTCGCGCTCGGCGTGTACCCGAACTTCCTGCTGCATCGGATCAACGCGTTCGCCCCGACTGCGAACGACCGTACCGAGGTGTCGGTGATCAAGTGACCACGCTCCTCATAGCCGCGGCCAAGGCGCCGGTGATCGACTACAAAGGCATCTCGCCGCTGTTCGCCGTCGCGGGCGGCGCGGTGATCGTGCTGATGGCGGCGCTCATCCGCGGCCGCTTCGCGCAGCGCGTGCTGGTGCCATTCCTTACGGTGGGCGCTCTCGGTGCCGCCATCGGCCTTTCGATCTGGAACTGGCACACGGGCGACAGCCGGCCGATCGTGGAGGGCGCCCTGGCCATCGACCCGCTGGCGCTTGGGCTGTCGCTGCTCTTCTACATCACCGGCCTCGCCACGGTGGCCTTCGCCTGGCGCTCGCGGGCGCTGCGCGAGTCGGGCACGGGCGAGTTCTTCGGGCTCATGCTCGGCTCGATCGCCGGGATGACGATCCTCGGCTCCGCCGAGAACCTCATCACGCTCTTCGTCGGCATCGAGCTCCTGTCGATCCCGCTGTACGTGATGTGCGCGAGCGACGTCCGGCGCGAGACGTCGCTCGAGTCAGGGCTCAAGTACCTGGTGATCGGGTCGGTGGGCTCCGCCACTCTGCTTTACGGCCTCGCGCTGATCTACGGCGCCACCGGACACACCGGCTTCGCCGAGATCAACAACGCGATCGGCAACAGCGTGAACCTCACGGACCCGCTGCTGCTCACGGGCATCGCGCTGGCCGCCGCGGGCCTCGCCTTCAAGGCGAGCGTGGCGCCGTTCCACGCCTGGACACCCGATGTGTACGAGGGTGCGCCCACGCCCGTGACCGCGTTCATGGCGGTGGCGACGAAGACCGCGGCGTTCGCGGTGATCCTGCGCTTCTTCCTCGAGGCGCTCGTGAGCGCGCAGGAACAGTGGGCGCCGGCGCTCGCCGCGCTTGCCGTGATCACGATCATCGTCGGGAACGTCGGGGCGATCGCGCAGAACTCGCTCAAGCGGATGCTCGCCTGGTCCGGAGTGGCGCAGGCCGGCTACATGCTCGCGGGCGTGGTGGTGGGCACCCAGCTCGGCCTCCAGGCCACGGCCTTCTACCTCGCCATGTACCTGTTCATGAACCTCGCCGCGTTCGGCGTGGTGATCGCGCGCGAGCGCGTTTCCGAGCACGGCGACGGGCTCAAGTCGCTCGAGGGCCTCGGCAGCGCGAGCCCGCTGCTCGCCTGGCCGATGACGATCGCGATGCTGTCGCTCGCCGGCTTCCCCGCCACGGCTGGCTTCATCGGAAAGTTCTATTTGATCTCCGCCGCCGTGGACGGGAACTGGGCCTGGCTCGGCGTGATGATCGTCGTCGGCTCGATGCTCTCGCTCGTGTACTACCTGCGCGTGATCGCGGTGATGTGGATGACGCCGCTCAAGATCGAGCTTCCGGGGCGCCCGCGGCGCGCGCGGCGTGAGGTGCAGCCGGTGGCGGGCTGGTCGCCCGAGGCCGACCCGCGCGCGCAGCCCGAGGTGCTCCTTGTCACGCTGATCATGGCCGCGGCCACGATCTTCTTCGGCATCGTACCCTCGCCGCTCTTCCACCTCGCCCACGACGTGGGCACTTCGATCAGCGCGCTGTTCAGCTAACCGAGCCGGTCGGCTCGTAGGCGAAGTCCGGGTTGCGGCGCAGCTCGCTGCCGTCGCGCGAGATCAGCGGGTGGGTGTGCACGGCAACGGGAGAGAAGCCGATCGGCAGCCGCTGGCCGTCGTACACGCACAGCGCCGTCGCGTTCAGCTCGAGCACCAGCTGGTGAGCGATGCGCTCGTAGTGCTGGAACGTCGCCACGTCGATCGTGGCCGCGGTTTCCGGATCCATCGCGCACACGAACCGGGCCGGCTCGTCCGAGCGAACGAGCGACTCGAACTCCTGGATGGTGGCTTCGGGGTCGAAGTCCGGGCCGTAGACCTCGCGCGAGTCGAGCACCACGGCATCCGAAAGCTCTTCGGGCGCAAAGCGGTCGATCACCATGGGTCGCAGCGGGTCGGGCAGCGCGATGATCAGCCGCTCCCCGATGGCCAGCCCGTCGCGGAGGAAGGCCGAGCAGAAGTCCGCGGCGCGCTCCACGTCCGTGTAGACCAGCACGGCGTGATCGCCCGGCTGGACATCCCGCTGAAGCCCCGCCACGCGGGCGAAGCTCACCTCGTCCGGGAAAACCCTCCACACGCCGCCTCCGCAGGCGTCGCAAGACAAATCGGTGGCGCCGTGAGCCGAGTAATACAGCTCATTGCAGCGTGAGCACTCCAAGACTGGCATCGAACCTCCCTCCCTCCGGTACCCCAAACCGCGAGGTTGGGAACTGTTTACCAGTCTGCCGAGATCTATGCCTATTCAACGACGAGGCCGTGCCGCATCGTGTTCTCGGTCACCACGCGCGGCTCGACGAACTGGAGCAGATAGTCGGGGCCGCCGGCCTTCGACCCGATGCCCGAGCGCCGGTTGCCCCCGAACGGCTGGCGCCCCACCATCGCGCCGGTGATGTGGCGGTTCACGTAGAGGTTGCCCACGGGCGTGCGGCGGGTCACCTCCGCCACGGTCTCGGGGTTGCGGGAGAAGAGCCCGCCCGTGAGCGCGAACGGCGAGCGCTCGAGGGCGTCGCAGGCCTCGGCGATCGACTTCACCCGCTCGACGGCGAGCACCGGGCCGAAGATCTCGTCGCGAAGCACGGCGGAGCCTGGCGGTAGGTCGGTGACCAGCGTGGGCGGGCAGAACCATCCGTTTGCAGGGATTTTGGCCTGCTGGCCCACGATACGTCCCTCGCTTGCGGCTAGCTCCGCGTAGCGCAGCACGCGCTCCTGGGCGTCGCTCTCGATCACGGGCGGGACGTCGATGGCGAAGTCGTCCGCCTGCCCCACGATCAGCACGTTCACCGCTCCCGAGAGGCGCTCGAGCAGGGCGTCCGCCACGCCTTCGTGCGCGAGCACGCGCGAGGCCGCGGAGCACTTCTGCCCCGCGTACACGAATGCTGATTTGACGATGGCGGGCACGGCGTCGTCGAGGTCGGCGTCGGAGTCCACGATCACGGCGTTCTTGCCGCCCATCTCGGCCACCACGCGCTTCACGTGGCCCTGGCCCTCCGGCGTGTCGGCGGAGGAGCGCACTATCTCGAGCCCGACCGCGCTCGAGCCGGTGAAGGCGATCACGTGCACGCGCGGGTCGCGCACGAGCGCAGCCCCGACCTCGCCGAAGCCGGGCAGCAGCGAGATCGCGCCCGGCGGCGCGCCCGCTTCGCGCAGCGCCTCCACGAGCGCGAGCGCCGACGCCGGCGACTGCTCGGCCGGCTTCAGCACCACGCTGTTGCCCGCCGCCAGCGCCGCGGAGGTCATCCCGGTGGGGATGGCAAGCGGGAAGTTCCACGGCGCGATCACCACGCACACGCCGCGAGGCTCGTAGCGCATCGTGTTGCGCTCGCCCGGCACCTGGAGCAGGTCCGGGCCCTGCTCGAGGCGCACGGCCTCGCGCGCGTAGTACTCGAGGAAGTCGATCGCCTCGCACACGTCGCCGTCGGCCTCGCCCCACGGCTTCGCGCACTCGCGCACCTGGAGCGCGGCCAGCTCGAGCCTGCGCGACCGAAGGATCTGCGCGGCGCCCACGAGCACCTCCGCGCGAGCGTCGGCGCCCATGTCGCGCCAGGCGGGGAATGCCGCGGCGGCGGCTTCGACGGCGGCAGCGGCGTCCGCCTCGGTGGCGCGGCCGGCGGTGGCTACAACACGGTCGGGGCTGCCGGGATCGGTGGACTCGAAGCCCTCGTGCGCACCCTGCTCGCGCCCGATCAACACGGGCACCGAGAGAGGAAGCTTCGGCTCGAGCTCCCTTAAAGCGTTGACGAGCGACTCGCGGGCGGGAGCGCGCCGCAGCTCGAGCGTGGGCTCATTGGCGAACGGCTTCACGGCGCGGCGAGCAGCTCCTCGAGCGGCACGCCCATCGCCTGCTCGTGCAGGAACGACTCGTTCGACGTGTTCTCCAGCAGGCGGCGCACGAGGTACGCCATGCCCGCAACGAGATCCCCAACCGGGCAGTACACGCGCACGCGAAAGCCCTGCGCGGCGAGCGCGTGCCCCAGCTCGTCGCCGAGACCGCGCAGGACCTGCAGCTCGACGTCGCGATCCTCGGCGCCCGAGTAGCGGTTGTACGCGATCGCGTGCGAGATCGAGCGCAGGTTGTGCGAGGCCACCGCCACCCGGACCGCCGGGCGCGCGTCCAGCAGGCGGCGCGTGAGCTCTTCGTAGTTGCGGTCGCATTCCGCCTTCACCTCGAACACGGGCGCCTCCCAGCCGTGCTGGCGCGCCTCCACGATCTCGTGATCCCAGTACGCGCCCTTCACGAGGCGGACCACGAGCGGCGGCGTGCGCGGGGTCTCGCGCGCCCACGCGAGGATGCTGTCGAGCTGGTTCGGGGACTCGCGCAGGTATGCCTGGAGCACAAGCCCGGCGGACGGGCCCTCGCGGAACTCGTCCTCATCGAGCAGCTCGAAGATCAGCTCCATCGTCGTCTCGAGCGCGTCGAGCGACTCCATGTCGATGTGCAGGTGGGCGCCGAGGTCGCGGGCCTTGCGCAGCAGCGGGCGCATGCGGCGCGAGGCGTCCTCGCGGCCGAGCGCGGGGGCATCCGGCCGGATGTGCGGCGTGAGCGCCGAGACCTTCACCGACAGGTTCGCGCGCGGCAGCGGGCCGAGCGAATCCGCCTCGAGCTGCGGGCGCTCCGGCCAGCGCGGCGCGGCCTCGGCGATGGTGTCGAGCGCCTCGGCGCAGCGTGCCGCGTAGCGGTCGGCCTCCGCCTCAGTCACGGTCGCCTCGCCGAGCAGGTCCACCGACGACGCCGCGCCGTCCTCCCACAGCTCGCGCAGCACGGGCAGCGCCTTGCGCGGCGACTCGCCGACGATGAAGCGATGCGCCATGTGCCGCACGCCGCCCGCCGCAGCCACGCCGAGTGCCGCGCGGCCCGGCTTCGTGCCCGCCATGCGCATCGCCACCTCTAGCGAGGGCGGCTTCTCGTCCACCTCGCTGAGATAACCGCTCAGGTGCCGCGCGAGGTCGTCGAGCGAGCGGCACGCGGGCGTGACGTCCACGAAGCGGAACAGCGCGGCGCGCAGCTCGGCGTCCTGCGAGGCGAGCTCCATCGCGCGCGCGTCGAGCGCCTTCACCGGATTGCGGCTGCGCTGGGGGAACGACCCGTACAGCGCTCGCCCCACCTGCCCGAGCTCCGCCTCGACCCCCGGATCGTCCTCCACTTCTGGCACGGCAGGAAAGCTACTGCCCCGGCCTCTGTACGCTCACTCACATGGCTGACCGCGTGATGTATGTGAAGCCCGGCTGCCCCTACTGCCAGGCCGCCCGCGAGGGGCTGTCCGCCGAGGGCCTCGAGTGGGAGGAGCGGGACGCGACCGTGGATCGGGCCTGGCGCGACGAGCTGATGGAGTACACGCGCGGGAGCGGCGTAGTGCCGACGATCGTGGCGCCCGGCGGCGTGACGATCGGCTGGAAAGGCGGCGGCTGACGCGTCGCCTAGAGGCGGCCGGTCGGTCGCCTAGTATGGCCCCGCCGATGATGCGCTACCCCGTTGAAACTTTCAGCGAGGAGGAGCAGGCGCTCCTCGCCCCGCACTTCACGAACCTCGACCAGCCGGTGTTCGCGCTTGTGAACCTGCCGGAGACGGTGAAAGGTGCGCTGTTTGCGCGCTATTCGCGCTATCAGGGCACGCTGCGGCGGCTGTTCCTCGACGAGTTCGCGGGCGATCTGGAGGCGGGCGCGGCTGCCGCGTTCGACGGCGACGAGGGCGAGCGCGCGGCGCGTCTCTACCGCACGATCTTCCTCGGCTACGGGGACGACTCCGTGGCGCAGCTCGGCGGCGCTCACATGGCCTGCGAGTGGGTGTCGAACGTGATGACGAAGGTGCTGCAGCGCGGTCGGGTGGCCGCCTATCTCGAGCAGTCCACCCGCTACATCGCCTACGACGAGCCGATGCCGGGCGGCGGCTACCGCTACTGGCGCGACGAGTCGCTCGGGCCGGAGTACGCGGAGGCGATGGATTTCCTCTTCGGCACCTACTCCGACGCGCTGCCGCGCGTGCGCGCGTGGGCGGAGGAGCGCTTCCCGCGCGGCGACGGCGAGCCGGAGGCGGCGCACCGGCGCTCGATCAACGCGAAGGCGCTCGACCTGCTGCGCGGGCTCTTGCCGGCGTCGTCGCTGTCGCACATGGGCATCTTCGCGACCGGCCAGGCGTACGAGCAGCTGCTCATGCGCCTGCACACGTCGCCGCTGCCGGAGGCACGCGAGTACGGCGGCATGATCCTGGCCGAGCTGAAGAAGACGATGCCGAGCTTCGTCGCGCGCGTGGACAATCCGGAGCGCGGCGGGCGCTGGATCCAGTACCTCGAGGAGCGCGAGCGAGCGGCGGATCGCTGGGCCGGGCGGCTCGGCCTCGACCGTGCGCGCCGCGAGGAGGACACGCGGCCGTCCGTGCGCCTGCTCTCTGTGCAGGGGAGCGAGGACGATCTGCTGGCGGCGCTGCTTTTTGAGGCGGCCGGCGTGTCCGAGGACGAGGTGCGGAGCGCGGTGCGGGTGCTGCCGCCGGACGAGCGCGCCACGTTGCTGCGCGACCTCGTGGGCGAGCGCGAGAACCGCCGTCACCGCCCGGGACGCGGCTTCGAGGCTCTGCGCTACCGCTTCGAGGTGGTGGGTGACTACGGCGCGTTCCGCGACCTTCAGCGCCACCGCATGCTCACCGTGCAGTGGCAGCCGCTCACGCCGTACCTCGGCGCAGGGGTGCCGGAGGAGCTCGAGGAGGCGGGGCTCGCGGACGCCTACCGCGACGGGCTCGACCGGTCGCAGGCCGAATACGAGCGCCTCGCTGACGCCGGCCTGCCGGACCTCGCTCCGTACGCGCTCTGCCTCGGCTTCAGGATCCGCTACGTGCTCGACATGGACGCGCGCGAGGCGATGCACCTGATCGAGCTTCGCTCGGGCCGGGAGGGCCATCCCACCTACCGCGCCGTCGCGCACGAGATGCACGCGCAGATCGCGCGCGTGCACCCGGCGGTGGCCGCGGCGATGACGCACGTGGACCGTGATACCGAGCCGCGCCTCGAGCGCATCCTGTCCGAGATCCGCACGCACGCCAAGCGCGCGGCGCGCGTGTAGCCGTGGGCGGCGGGCTGCCAGAGGGCAGGCGGGTCGCGCCGTCGATCCTGGCGGCGGACTGGTCGCGCATGTGGGAGCAGGTGAAGTCCGTGATGGACGCGGGTGCGCGCGTGATCCACGTGGACGTGATGGACGGGCATTTCGTCCCGCCGATCTCGATGGGGCCGCAGATGGTGGAGGCGCTCAGCGACCACGTGCACGACGCCGGCGGCTGGCTCGACGTGCATCTGATGATCGACCGTCCCGAGCATCAGGTGGAGTCGTTCGCGCGCGCGGGCGCGGACTCGATCAACATCCACTGGGAGGCCACGCCGCACGTGCACTACGCGCTCAAGGCGGTGCGCGACGCCGGATGCGTACCGGGTCTCGCGATTAACCCCGCCACCCCTCCCGAGGCGGTGACCGCCGCGGCGGACATGTTCGAGATCCTGCTCTGCATGACCGTCAACCCGGGTTGGGGTGGCCAGCCGTTCATCGAGACCTCGACGGACAAGATCCAGCGGCTGCGCTCGCTTCTGCCGGACCGGGTGGCGATCACGGTGGACGGCGGGATCGACGCTCAAACGGCGGGCCGCTGCTCGGGAGCGGGCGCAAGGCTGTTCGTGGCGGGCTCCGCCGTGTTCGGGGCGGCCGATCCGGCGGAGGCCTACACGCAGATCGCGGTCGCCGCCGGCGCCTCCTGACAGCGTGAGCCTCCTCGAGGTCGAGGCGGCCCGGCCGGCCGGCGTGGAGCAATCGCTGGCCGGCGCGCTTGAGCGTCTGACCGTTCGCTCCGAGGCGCTCGAGGACAATCCTCTCGGCGACTCGCCGGTGAGGCCGTTGCTCGTGTACATGCCGCCCGATGCGGACGACCGCCGCCTGCCGTCTGTGTACTTCCTGCAGGGCTTTGCGGGGCGCGTGGAGGAATGGCTGGCGGCTGACACGATTGAGCAGCTCGACGCGATGATCACGGCCGGAGAGTGCCCGCCGGCGATCCTCGTGTTCATCGACGCGTTCACGTCTCGCGGCGGGTCCCAATTCCTCAACTCGTCGGGCTGTGGCCGCTACCTCGACTACGTCTGCGACGAGGCGGTCCCGTTCGTCGACGCCCGCTACCCCACGCTGGCGGAACGCGATCACCGCGGCCTGTCCGGCAAGTCATCAGGCGGCTATGGAGCGCTCGTGCTGTCGATGCTCCGGCCGGAGCTGTTCGGCGCGCTCGCCTCCCACGCCGGCGACGCCCTGTTCGAGTGCTGCTACCAGCCGGTCTTCCCGCAGGCCGCGCGCCAGTTGCGCAGCCAGTTCACCGGCTCGTGGCAGCGCTTCGAGGAGCGGATCGCGCAGCCGGACTTCAACTGGCGCGACTGCGCGGCCCTCTTCGCCGAGTCACATGCCGATTCGCTTCGCGGCATGCGCCGGATCTATCTCGACGCGGGGCGCAGCGACGAGTTCTTCCTTGACCTGGGAGCGCAGGCTCTCTCGGACGAGTTCACGCGTCTCGGCGTCGAGCACTCGCTCGAGCTGTTCGACGGCAACCACGATGGCGTGAACGAGCGCATGCCGCGCTCAGCGTGCGAGCTCGTGAGGGCGCTTCAGTAGCGCTCGATCAGATGAGCTCGACCGGGGCGCCGAGCTCGATACCGCCAGGCACGACCACTTCCGCATAGACCCCGGCGCACGCTTCGTTCGCGCGGCCGATCGTCTTGAGGATGTGGTTGCGGTGCTCGATGCCGGGACGCGCGTGGTTCACCATCACGCAGCGCTCGGTGCGGTCGACCACCCGCAGCTCGATCTCGCCGATCCGGACGTTCCGCCCGATCCAGGCGTCCTCGGCGAAGCCGGCGTCGCCGTCGGACTCGATCACCACGTTGGGGCGCAGCCGCTGGCTTGGGAATTCCCCGCCCAGGAGTGACTGGAGCTGCGCAAGGGTCCGGGTCGTGACGAGATGAACCGGCGCGGAGTCGAAATGCGACACCTCGCGCTCCTCGCCGAACACCCAGCCTGGGCCGGCCAGTTCCTCCGCGATCGCGCCGGCCGCGGGATCGTCCACGGCGATGGATCGGCCGTCGGCCAGTTCGATCACGGGCTTGCCGTTGTCGAGCTGCGCGCGGTGCATCAGCAGGCCCCGCACCTTGCGAAAGCGGGTCGTGGGCTTGCCGCTCGCGAGCTTGCCCTCGGTATCCACGAGCGCCCATCGCCGGTCGCCGACGAATCCGCGTGTCTCGAGCTCGAGCGCCGGCAGCCGCTCTCCGCCGAACGACTTGACGGGATAGCGCCACAGCTCGCTGACGGTGCCGACGGTCACTGCTGCGCCGTGCTCGTCAGGGTGCGCCGCCGTGCCAGTCGGCCGCCCCCGCCGCCCGGCCGCTTCTCCCAGCGGAAGTGGCGCACGGCGTAGATCGTCCCGCCGACCCACCACAGCGCGAGCACCCCCAGGTGGTGGCCCGAGAAGCCAAGGCCCTTCGTGTGCGGGCTGAAGCACTGC
>JAICJR010000301.1 GCA_025928345.1 Thermoleophilaceae bacterium
GTAGCTGAGAGTGAGCTTCAGGCGAACGCTCAGACCGGGCGCCCTAGCCATCGTCCTCTTCGGCGCGCGGGGGGTCCGGGTCGGCCTCGATCCGGTAGCCGACACCGGGCACGGTGGCGATGATCCACGGCTCGCCGAGGCGCTTGCGCAGCCCCGACACGGTGATCCGCACCGCATTCGTGAACGGGTCCGCGTTCTCGTCCCACGCGCGCGCCAGCAGCTCCTCGGCGCTGATCACACCGCCCTCGGCGGCGACGAGCACCTCGAGCACCGCGAACTGCTTCCGGGTCAGCGCGACGTACCGGCCGTCGCGGTAGACCTCCCGGCGGAAGGGGTCCAGCCGGAGCCCAGCGATCTCCCGCACGGGCGGTCTGCTGTGGGCGCGCCTGCGGTCGAGGGCTCTGAGACGGAGCACGAGCTCGCGGAGCTCGAACGGCTTCGTGAGGTAGTCGTCGGCGCCGAGCTCGAAGCCGGTGGCCTTGTCGTCGAGACGGTCGGCGGCGGTGAGCATGAGGATCGGCATGCCGCTGCCGGAGGCGACGATGCCCTTGGCGATCTCGTCACCGGAGGGCCCGGGGATGTCCCGGTCGAGGACGGCGATGTCGTAAGCGTTCACGCTCAGCAGCCCGAGAGCGGTGCGGCCGTCACCCGCGATGTCCGCCGCGATCGCTTCCAGGCGTAGGCCGTCGCGGATGGCTTCTGCCATATAGGGCTCGTCCTCGACGATCAAGACGCGCACGCTCCGATGCTAGAGCCGGCGCATATCGCCGGCGTATCGAAAACCGGATACGTGCCGGCAACGCCTCGCTCCGTTGACTGCGCGGCATGGCAACGACGCGTCGGTTTCCCAGGGTCCTTGTCGCCGGCCTGCTGGTGGTCATCGTGGCGATCTCCGCGGCCAACGGCTGCCAGTCGGCGGCGTCCTCGACGCCGACCGCGGCGCCGCCCACACACCTCCATAGAGGTGAGCACCATCATGCGCTTGGCGAGGCTGACGGTGCCGTCCCGGCCGGCACGACGGTCTTCGATGACCAGGTTCCGGGTGTGGCCAAGCTCGACCCCGTGCTCCTCAGCGCCCTGCGCCGAGCCGCAAGCGACGCCGCGCGCTACGGGATCCGGTTCGTGGTCAACAGCGGCTGGCGCTCCGGGGCGTACGAGGAACACCTACTTCAGCAGGCGATCTCGAAGTACGGCTCAGAAGAGCAAGCCGCCCGCTGGGTGGCCACGCCCAGCACTTCTCTTCACGTGAAGGGAGAGGCGGTCGACCTCGGGCCCTCGAGTGCCACAGCGTGGCTGTCCGCGCACGGCGCGGTGTACGGGCTATGCCAGATCTACGCCAACGAACCCTGGCATTACGAACTGCGCCCCGAAGCCGTCGAGCAAGGCTGCCCGTCCATGTACGCCGACCCCACGCAGGATCCGAGGATGCGCTAGTGGCTAGGCTCACGACCTGGCTCGACCAAGCTCCCGGAGGGGTGGCAGAGCGGTTGAATGCGACGGTCTTGAAAACCGTTAGGCCCGGTCCACGGGTCTCGTGGGTTCGAATCCCACCCCCTCCGCTCAGATCACCGGCTTGACGTCCACCACCGGCGTGCCGTCGATCGCCTCGAGCGGCTGCACGTGCATCCGGTTTCCCTCGATCTCGAGCACCTCCACCTCGTGGAGGCCGATCGGGTTGGGCCTGTCGGATGAGCGGGTGGCGAACACGCCGGTGAGCGGGTTCGATAGGTCGTCGCGCGGGTGCACCTGGAGGACGTCGCGGTCGGCGCGGTCGAGCCAGGTGAGGAGGATCAGGCGGTCGCCTGTGACGATGCCGGAGAGCGCCTCGAGCACGTCAGGCTCGAAGA
>JAICJR010000143.1 GCA_025928345.1 Thermoleophilaceae bacterium
CGCGCCGTCGGCGAGATTCGCGACGAGCTGGAGGCGCGCTGCAAGGAGCTCGAGGAGCAGGGCAAGCTGCTCGAGTCGCACCGGCTCAGGCAGCGCACCCAGTTCGACATGGAGATGCTGCGCGAGCTCGGCTTCTGCAACGGGATCGAGAACTACTCGCGCATCCTCGACGGCCGCGCGGCAGGTTCGCGCCCGTTCTGCCTGCTCGACTTCTTCCCCGAAGACTTCGTCTGCTTCATCGACGAGTCGCACCAGACGGTCCCGCAGATCGGCGGCATGTACGAGGGCGACCACTCACGCAAGCAGACGCTCGTGGACTACGGCTTTCGCCTGCCGAGCGCGATGGACAACCGGCCGCAGACCTTCGACGAGTTCCTCACGCGCACACAGCAGATCGTGTTCGTGTCGGCCACGCCCGGCGACTTCGAGCGCAACCACAGCTCGCGGATCGTCGAGCAGATCGTGCGGCCAACCGGCGTGGTGGATCCCGCAGTCGAGGTGCGCGAGACGCGGAACCAGATCGACGACCTCATGAACGAGATCCGCGTGCGCACCGAGGATGGCGAGCGCACGCTCGTCACCACCTTGACCAAGAAGATGGCCGAGGACCTCACCGACTACCTGATGGAGTACGGCTTCCGGGTGCGCTACCTGCACTCGGAGATCGACACGCTCGAGCGCATCCAGATCATCCGCGAGCTGCGCCTCGGCGAGTTCGACGTGCTCGTGGGGGTGAACCTGCTGCGCGAGGGGCTCGACCTGCCGGAGGTGTCGCTCGTGGCGATCATCGACGCCGACAAGGAGGGCTTCCTCCGCGGCGAGACCTCCCTGATCCAGACGATCGGCCGGGCCGCCCGCAACATCAAGGGCAAGGTGATCATGTACGCGGACAAGGAGTCGCAGGCGATGCGCAACGCGATCTCCGAGACCGACCGCCGCCGCCAGATCCAGGTGGAGTACAACGAGGAGCACGGCATCACGCCCGAGACGATCGTCAAGGGCATCTCGGACATCAGCGACTTCCTGGCGGTTGAGTCGAAGGTGCCGTCCTCGCGCCGCTCGCGGCGACGCAAGGACGAGCAGCAGATGTCGCCCGAGGAGATCTCGAAGACGATCGTCGAGCTGGAGGAGGAGATGCTCCTGGCGGCCGACGAGCTGCGCTTCGAGTACGCAGCCAAGCTGCGCGACGAGATCAAGGAGCTGCGCAGGGAGCTCGAGAGGGCTCAGGCGGGGGCCTAGCTGGGAGCGGGGTAGCATCGGCCTATGGCCGACGCTCCCACCAGGAAGCCGCAGCAGCAGCCCCAGGAGCACAAGCAGCCCTGGCGCGTCGAGGGGCACAAGGACCAGCCGCAGCAGCCGCAGCGCGCGATGCCGCCGCCGCGCAGCCGCTTCTGGTGGTTCGTCGTTGCAGCGCTGGTCCTGAACATCGTCCTCAGCTTCGCGCTGTCGGGGAAGCCGTCGGTCACGAAGGTCCCCTACACGCTCTTCTACAAGCAGGTCCAGGCGGGCAACGTGTCCGAGATCAGCTCGAAGGGCCAGGAGATCCAGGGCGACTTCAAGAAGGCCGTCGGCTACCCGCCCGGCAAGGACGCCAAGCAGATCACGCAGTTCCAGACGGTCCGTCCCGATTTTGGCGACGACGGCCTCACGCAGGCGCTGCTCAAGAACAACGTGACCGTGAACGCCCACCCGGTGGAGACCGGCACGCCGCTCTGGCAGACCATCGTCTTCGGCTTCGGCCCGACGCTCTTACTCGTCGGTCTCTTCATCGCGCTCATGCGCAGGGGCAGCGGTGCGGGCGGGATGCTCGGCTCGTTCGGCCGCTCCACCGCCAAGCGCTACGAACACTCGGAGAACCGCACGACGTTCAAGGACGTGGCCGGCATCGAGGAGGCCGAGCAGGAGCTGATGGAGGTCGTGGACTTCCTGCGCAACCCGCAGCGCTACCTGAAGGTGGGCGGCGCAATTCCGAAGGGCGTGCTGCTCGCCGGCGCGCCGGGCACCGGCAAGACCCTGCTCGCCCGGGCCGTGGCCGGCGAGGCGGACGTGCCGTTCTTCTCGATCTCGGCGTCCGAGTTCATCGAGGCGATCGTGGGCGTCGGCGCGAGCCGCGTGCGCGACCTGTTCCGAGTGGCGAAGGAGGCCGCTCCGGCGATCATCTTCATCGACGAGCTCGACGCGATCGGCCGCTCCCGCGGGGGCGGGGTGTCCTTCGGCGGCAACGACGAGCGCGAGCAGACGCTCAACCAGATCCTCACCGAGATGGACGGCTTCACGGGCGCGGAGGGCGTGATCGTGCTCGCGGCGACGAACCGGCCTGAGATCCTCGACCAGGCGCTGCTCCGGCCCGGCCGCTTCGACAGGCGCGTTTTCGTGAACCCGCCGGACAAGGACGGCCGCAAGCAGATCCTCATGGTGCACACGCGCTCCGTGCCGCTGGCGGATGACGTCGAGCTCAGCCAGGTGGCCGCCAGCACACCGGGCATGGTCGGCGCCGACCTGCGCAACCTCGTGAACGAGGCAGCCCTCACCGCCGCGCGGCGCAACCACGAGCGCGTGCACGCCGCCGACTTCAGCGACGCCCTGGAGAAGATCGTGCTCGGCACCGAGCGCCGGATCACGCTGTCGCCGGAGGAGCGCGAGCGCACGGCCTACCACGAGTCAGGCCACGCGGTGCTCGGCATGCTCGAGCCGGGCGCGGATCCGGTGCGCAAGGTGTCGATCATCCCGCGCGGGCAGGCCCTCGGCGTGACCTTCCAGAGCCCTGAGGCCGACCGCTACGGCTACGGCGCGAAGTACCTGCGCGGACGCATCGTGGGCGCGCTGGGCGGCCGCGCGGCGGAGCAGATCGTCTACGGCGACGTGACCACCGGGGCCGAGTCCGACCTCGAGCAGGTCACGGCGATCGCGCGCCAGATGGTGGGCCGCTGGGGCATGTCCGACGCCGTCGGCCTCGTCTCGGTGCTGCCTCGTCCGGGCAACGAAAGCCCATTCCCGGCGGCCGACTCCAACGCTCCGGCGGAATCCACCCGCGAGCTCGTGGACGCCGAGGTGCGCCGCATCGTGGACGAGTGCTACTCGCAGGCGCTCGAGCGCCTGCAGGACAACCGCCACCGGCTCGATTCGCTCGCTCACGCGCTGCTCGAGCACGAGACGCTCGACGAGCAGGACGCCTACCGCGCGGCGGGCTTCGACGAGCCTCCGCGGGCGGCCGCGGAGCCGCCGGCCACAGTGTCAGCGCGCGACCTGCAATAGGTCCAGCACTGTGGAAATTCCAACCGTCAGGTATTAGGGTCTCCGACCCGGACTCGATGGGACAACAACGGAATGGGGCGCGGGCGTCGACCTCGACGCATCGCCGGATGAAGTCCGGTACAGACGGAGGCAGATATGGCTGAGAGAGCGAAAACGCGGAAGGCGGACGGCGCCGCTGCTCCGCGCGCCCGGGCGGCGGCCACGCGCCGCAAGCGGGAGAGCGCCGACGGCGCGATTTCGAGCGCCGCGCTGCTGCGCGAGCTGGTTGCCCACCTGAGGCAGAACCGGACGCAGCTGCGCGAGGAGTGGGCGCGCCGCATCGGCGAGGCCAAGCTGCTCACGGCGATGAGCCAGGAGGAGATCTTCTCCGAGGCCACCACCGTGTACGACAACTACGTCGCCGTGCTCGAGACCGGCTCGGTGGAAGCCCTTCAGGACTACGCGCGCAACCTGTCCGAGCGCATCATCCCGCGAGGCGTCGAGACCAACGAGGTCGTCGGCATCGTCCTCCTCCTGCGCGACGTGCTCGCTCGCTCGCTGTTCGAGAAGTACCAGTCTGACTTCGACCTGCTCAACCGCGTGCTCGACGCCTACGAGCCGGCGGCCAACAGGATCGCCAACACGGTGGCCGTGTCGTTCGTGCAGGAGCGCGAGCGCATCATCCGCCAGCAGCAGGAAGCCATCCGGGAGCTCTCCACTCCGGTGCTCCAGGTGCGCGAGCGGCTGTTGATCCTGCCGATCATCGGCGTGATCGACTCGCAGCGCGCGCGCCAGGTCACCGAGCAGCTCCTGCGCGGCATCCGGACCAACCGCGCCAAGGTGGTGGTGATCGACATCACCGGCGTCCCGACGATCGACTCCACGGTGGCGAACCACCTCGTGCAGACGGTCGAGGCGTCGCGTCTGATGGGCGCGAGCGTGATCATCACCGGCCTCTCGTCGGAGATCGCGCAGACGCTCGTCACGATCGGCGTGGACCTCTCGAAGATGAACGCCGTCGGCGACCTCCAGGGCGGCATCGAGGAAGCCGAGCGACTGCTCGGTTACGAGGTGACGAAGGGTGAGGAAGAGGCGGTAGAGATCCGCTAGGCAGGCGGGGGCACGCGGATGGCCGTTCCAATTCTCAAGCAGGGCCACTACCTGATCGCGTCCATTCAAGCCGCGCTCAGCGACAGCGACGTCCTCCAGCTACAGGACGACCTGGTGGAGCAGGTGGGCCGGTTCCGCTCGCGCGGAATCATCGTGGACGTCACGGCGCTGGACGTGATGGACTCCTTTGCGTCGCGGTCGCTGCGCGGAATCGCCCATATGACGAGGCTGCGCGGGGCAGAGACGGTGATCGTTGGGATTCAGCCCGAGGTGGCCTTCGCCATGGTCCAGCTCGGGATGAGTCTCGAGGATGTGCATACCGCTCTTGACCTCGAGGAGGGCCTGTCCTTCCTCGACACGCAGCTGAAGGAGTCCACCGACGGTGACAGATGAGGTCCGAGTCTCAGTCAGCTCGGATGCCGACGTCGTAGAGGCGCGCGAGAAGGGCCGCGAGCTGTCGGCCACCCTCGGCTTCTCGAGCATCGACCTGACGCTGATCGTCACCGCGATCTCCGAGGTGGCGCGCAACATCCTGCTGTACGCGAAGCAGGGCGAGATCGTCCTTCGGCTCGACAACAACGGCGGGCAGCACGGGATCGTCGTGGTCGCGCGCGACGACGGGCCGGGCATCCCGGATCTCGAGCTCGCGATGCGCGACTCCTATTCCACCGGGAACGGCCTGGGGCTCGGGCTGCCTGGCGCGCGCAGGCTGATGGACGAGTTCGAGATCGAGTCGGAGATCTCGAAGGGGACCACGATCGTCATGAAGAAATGGGCACCGGAACGTGTCTGAGCAGGTTCACACTCCACTGATCGACTGGGCGGTGGCCACACTCGCGCTCGCGGGCGAGGAGGAGTCGGGCGACCTCCACGTGGTCGCGCCGTTCGACGGCGGTGTGCTCGTCGGCGCGATCGACGGGCTCGGGCACGGACCCGAGGCCGCGGTGGCGGCGCGCAACGCGGGGGAGACGCTGATGCGTCATCCGCAGGAGCCGGTGCAGATGCTGCTCGAGCGCTGCCACGAGAGCCTCCGCGGCACGCGCGGGGCGGTTATCACGCTCGCGTCGTTCAACGAGCGCGCCGGGACGATGTCCTGGCTCGGGGTGGGCAACATCGAGGGAACGCTTCTCCGGGCAGACCCCGGCGCGGGGCGGCCGCGCGAGAGCGTGATGCTGGTGGGCGGCGTGCCAGGTCATCAGCTGCCCTCCCTGCGCACGAACGAGCTCGAGCTGTCGCCGGGCGACACGCTGATACTGGCTACGGACGGCGTTCGCGGGGGGTACCTTGACCTGGTGGCGATAAGCGATCCACCGCAGCAGCTCGCCGACCACCTGCTCGAGGAGTACGGCAAGCGCACGGATGACGCGCTCGTCCTCGTCGCGCGCTACACCGGTGCCACCGAATGACGAGCGTGCGCGAGGACTTCCGGGACGCCTACGCGGCCGCGTTTCAGGAGTACGTATCGCAGGCCGGCGAGCAGGGACTCGAGCGCGCGTACGACCTCGGCCGCACCGCGGTGAGCGAGGGCGTCGGCATGCTCGACCTCGCGGCGATCCACCACGAGGTGTTGGCCGAGGCGCTCGCCCTCGCAAGTTCGCCGGAGGAGCACCAGCGCGCCGCGCGCGCCGCCACCGAGTTCGCGATGGAGAGCCTCTCGACCTTCGAGATGGCCCAGCGCGGCTTCCGCGAGGCGCAGGAGGCCGTGCGTCTCGAGCAGGAGCACGGGGCGCAACTGCGCGCGCTGGCGGACGCCGCGCTCGAGATCGCGGCGGCACGGACGCTGGATGAGCTCGCCGAGCTGGTGACGAAGAATGCGCTCGACGTCGTGGGCGCGGGCAGAGCCGCCGCGAGCCTCCGGGGAGGCGACGGCGGAACCCTGATCCACCACACGATCGCGCAGGTGGACAGCCCGATACAGCGAACGGAGCGCCGGGGCATGCCTCCGCTCCACGAATGGGTGTGCGCGGGCGGGGAGGTGGTGCGCCTGAACGGGCAGGAGCTCGAGGCGCACCCGTCGTGGTCGCGCCAGGACCCGCCGGCCGGCACCGCAAGCTGGCTCGCCGTCCCGCTGATGGACCGAGGCGGGCGCAACATCGGGCTCTTCCACCTGTCAGACAAGCGCGACGGCGCCTTCAGTCACAACGACGAGGCGATCCTCGTGCAGCTCTCCCAGATCTTCTCGGTTGCGATCGAGAACCTGCGGCTCTACGAGCACGAGCACGACATCGCCCAGACGCTGCAGCGCAGCCTGCTGCCGCCGAGCCTCCCGGAGATCCCGGGCGTCGCGCTCGCGGCACGCTTCCGGCCGGCCGGCGCGGGCGACGAGGTGGGCGGCGACTTCTACGACATCTTCGAGATGGGCAGCGACCGCTGGGGCATCGCGGTCGGCGACGTGTGCGGGAAGGGGGCGGCGGCCGCGACCGTCACCGCGCTGGCGCGCTACACCCTGCGGGCCACGGCCCTCCACGAGCGTGAGCCGAGTCGCATCCTCGGCG
Source organism: Thermoleophilaceae bacterium (assembly GCA_025928345.1). Lineage (GTDB taxonomy): Bacteria > Actinomycetota > Thermoleophilia > Solirubrobacterales > Thermoleophilaceae > JAICJR01. The sequence goes on from JAICJR010000143.1 coordinate 6,840, forward strand.
TGCTGAACCAGGCGCTGATGCGGCACGCGCCCGAGCAGCGCTTCTGCACGATCGCCTACGCGGCTTTCGAGCCCGAGCGCGGCGTGCTCGAGATCGCCAGCGGCGGCCATCCCCCGCCGCTCCTGCTGCGCGGCGGGAAGGTCGAGACGCTGGGCAGCTCGGGCACGATCCTCGGCATCATGGACGACCCGCCGCTGCACGACAGCCCTGTGGCGCTCGAGCCGGGAGACACCGTCGTCTTCTACACGGACGGCGTCACGGACGCACATGCTCCCGAGCGGATGCTGTCCCACGAGGAACTCGCCACCGGGCTCGCGGAATGCGAGGGGTACTCGCCGGCTGAGGTGGCGAACCACATCGAAACGCTGGCGCTCGGCGGCATCGACGCGGCGCCGCGCGACGACATCGCGATCGTCGTTCTGTCTCTCGAGAGCGGCCCGAGCAGCCGCCATGTGGAGGCCGCGGGGACCGTTGAGATGACGCTCGAGCTGCCGCCCACGGCCGAGTCGGCGGGGGCCGCGCGCGAGGCGCTGGCGCCGCTCGGCGAGCGGCTGGATCCGGCGCGGCTCGAGACGATCCGGCTGCTCGTCACCGAGCTGATCACGAACAGCATCAAGCACGGAGAGCCGGGTGACGCTCCCGTGAAGGTCAAGGTCACGCTCAACGACCACGCTGTGCGCGTAGAAGTGAGCGACGGCGGTCCTGGCTTCGAGCCCCCGCCGCAACCTTCCGACCCGCCGGTGGCGCCGTCCGGCTGGGGGCTCTACCTCGTGGAGCGGCTGGCCGACCGCTGGGGTGTGGACAGTTCGGGCGGCTCCGCCGTCTGGTTCGAGATCAGCGCGTCCGACCGGAACTGAGGTCCGGTACGCTGATGGCCGGTTCGCCGACGGGAGGTAGTGTGGATCTGGATCGTCATTACATCGAGCGCAAGGACTTCACCGTTGCGCGACGCGGCTATGACCAGGAGGAGGTCGACCTTCACCTGCGCAAGCTCGCGGACGCGATAACGGAGCTGAAGGCCCAGCTGAAGGCCACGCCCGCCGGTGTCGCCGGCGCGGCGGCGGAGCAGGTTCGCCAGATCGTGGAGGCCGCCGAGGAGAGCGCCTCCCAGATCGAGGAGCGCGCGAACGCCGAGGCGAAGCGCGTGACCGACGACGCTTCGCGGCGCGCGCGCGAGACGCGTGAGCGTGCCGACCAGGAAGCGGCCGAGCAGCTTCAGCGAGTGCAGGAGACGGCGGCGAAGATGCTCGACCGCACCTCAGCGCTCGAGCGCGAGCTGGACGCGCTCGTCCAGGGAATCCACGAGGGCGCCACCAGCCTCGTGGACCGCATCCGCAGCGGCGCGGGGGACCTGGAGGGCGAGCTCGGCACGATCCGCCAGGAGCTCGTGTCTGTCCGCCCGACGCCGGAGCCCGAGCCGGAGCCCGAGGCCCCGGCGGCCACCGAGGAGTTCGACTCCGGTGCCGGCTGGCCGTCAGCGGCGGAAGCCATGGCGACCGGGACCGGCAACGGAGGCGAGCCGGAGGCGGTGGCCGAGCCCGAGCCCGAACCGGAGCCCGAACTCGAGCCGGAGACCGTGGCCGAGGCGCTGGAGGAGGAGCCCACCGTCGCTTCCACGGAGATCCCGACAGCCGACGCCGGAGACCCGACACCCATGGCGGGCGCGGGCCCGGAAGGCGCCAGGCTGGTAGCGCTCAACATGGCGTTGAACGGCACACCTCGGGAGGAAGCGGCCCGCTACCTGGCGGACAACTTCCAGCTCGAGGACCAGGACGCCATCCTCGACGACGTGTACTCGCGCGTCGGCGGCCGGGCCTAAGCGGCAGCGGGCGCCACTTCGTCGGCCAGAGCGAGCAGGTCCGGGATCACGTCCACGTGCGCGTGCGGGCGCAGGTAGCGCTCGTACCAGGGCCGGTAGCCGAGAGCTCTGCCGATCAGCGCGAGCAGCGCGAACGCCACGCGCTGAACGGGCCGCGGCGGCCTCACGAACTCCACGATGTCGCGGAACTCGTTCGCGATCACGGCCGCCTGGAGCAGGTGCGGCATGCCCTTGTCGTTCGTCAGCCC
>JAICJR010000053.1 GCA_025928345.1 Thermoleophilaceae bacterium
AAACGGGGTATCCGGTTCGCTGCCCCACTCTGACCGGGCGGGGGCTGCGGTTCAGCTCGCCGGGAGGTCCAGACCCCCGGCCAGCCCGCTGACGGCCTGACGTTCCGCCCGCTCCGCGAACCATCCACTCACGGCGAGAGCGATCGCCGCCACCGTCCCGACCCAGATCCCCAGCGCCCTGTGCGTCGGCCCAAAACTAAGGTCAGGCGGAGACACGAGTCTGACCACGGCCAGAATCGCGCCTAGCAGCCCGATCCGCGGGGCAATAGCAATCGGGGCCACTGTCGATAACCCGGCAAAAACCGCCACGGCGAGCCAGATCCCGCTCAGCCCGGCTGCCAGGAAGACCGCGTAGTCCACAGTCACGGCTTGCCAGGCAGTCACGTGCACGTAATCGAAGGCAAAGGCGCCTGCGGCAGCTCCGACCGATCGGTTGAAGATCGCGCCCTCCGACGCCGCGCTGTACCACGGCAAGAACAGCGCCCCGATCAGCGCGATCCCAGCGATTCCCGCGCCCAAAGCAAACGACGAACTCTTCCGCCGGCTCACGCGACCGAGTCTAACTCTGCTGCTCATGCGCTTGGAGTCACGACCTATCGCGCTGAGGCTCGAGCGGACTAGACGCCGAGCGACCCAGTCCGACCGCAAACCAGGGGCAGCGAACCGGATACCCCCTCCCCGATGAAACGACTCGCAACTGCGCTCACCAGCGCGGCAATGCTGGCCTTCGCCGTCAGCGCCTCCCCGGCGCTCGGCGACAACTCACCGAACAGGGTTCCCTACCAAGCCGGCCCGTATGCGATGGGCGCGAGCGGCGACACCGACTGGTGGACCTGCTCAGGCTTCCGGCTCGATGCCGGCGCGACTGTGCAGGACCACTTCCACTGCACGGTGACCGACCAGACGTTCACCGGCACATTCACCGCCCGGACTCCGTGGCCGTGCGGCTGCACCGGCTGGGTGTCTGACTACGACGGTCAGGCGACGAACGACTACGTGATCCGCGTCTCCAGCAACGGCCGGGTGGAAGGAACCGCGATCTACTCGCGCTGACCTCGACGACTCGTAGCGGTGGCCGTCGTGCGGCGGCGGCCATCGCACACGTCTAGTGGGCCGGATCCTTCGTCGGTCGTCGTGCCGCGCTGGGCTGCGGCCTTGGCGGCCGCGTACTGAAGTGCGTCGTGGCGAGAGCCGTGGCGGATCTCGGCTTCGATCGTGGTCGCTCCGCGCTGTTGCGCGACAGCGTCCGGCGGCGCCAAGACCCGAAGCGTCTGTCGAGTGCGCTTAGCTTGCGTACTCCTCGGCTGCACGCGACTCAAACTCAAACCCGACGAACTGCTCATCGCCAAGCACCCAGGCATCGTGTCCGGGCTCGATCACGTACGCGTCGCCGGGCGCGAGCTCCAGCTCTGTTCCATCTTCATGGGTCACGTGAAGCCGACCGGACTGCACTACGCCGACGTGCCGCGCCTGACAGTTCTCGGTCCCCGCCACGGGCTTCACGCAGTCGGACCATTTCCATCCTGGCTCGAAGGTCATGCGCGCGGCGGTCGCGCCGCCCATTCGCACGACATCGACCCGAGTCTTCGCGGGGGTCCTTGTCTCGTCGGGAGAGTCGAAAGCCCGTGATTCAACACCAGCCATGACCTGTCCTCCTTAGGGGATTGCACACCGATCTACTGGGGCCGAGGTCTCGCCGCGGGGCCAGCCGCTAGCGGACAGAAGGATTTTAACCGGGCTGAGCAGCCACGGCCATTCGGGTGGAGGGTCGACGATGACGGCAGCTGGACTCGCTGACGAGCTGACACACGCCACCGGTGCGGCCTCCGTCCTCCCAAACACAGGAGGCCACATGCTCGGCACGGTCAGCAGTCTCCCTGAGCGCCGCCAGCCTGGTCGCGGACTGGTGAAGAATGGGCCGTACTGGGCTCGAACCAGTGACCCCCAGCTTGTCGAGCTGGTGCTCTCCCAACTGAGCTAACGGCCCTTTACAGGGGCGCGAGCATAGCAGTGGGTAGAGGGCGCTTCTAGGCGCCGACGGGCTGCGTGGGCTGCGGCAGAGAGGCGCCGCCACCGTCGCCGTTCACGGGCAGCTTGCCCCGCGCACGCATCGCGATCTCGAACGTCTCGCGCGTGTCGTGGCGCGGCTTCCAGCCAACCGACTTCAGCTTGTCGTTCGACACCACCCACGGGTGGATGGCGAAGTGGAGGTTGCCCGGCGGCGTCTCCGACTGGTGGAGCTTCCACATCACGCCAGCCAGCCGCCACGCCACCTTCAGCGGCATCTTGCGCCGCTTCATGCCGATGATGTCGCCGCACTCGTTGATCGTGAGCACACCGTCACCGCCGACGTTGAAGGCGCCGCCGTGCTTTCCCTCGATCAGCAGGATGAGTCCCTCGACGAGGTCGTCCTCGTGCACGAACTGCATGGGCGTATCGCCGCCACCCACGTCCATCTGGAACGGCTGCTCGGTCCACAGCCGCACGATGTAGTTGTTGACGTTCGGCCCGAGCACGATGCACGGCCGCACGATGGTCATCACGCTGTCGGGATTGCGGAGCGCCCAGAGCTGGCAGAGCCGGTCGCACTCCGCCTTGTCGCGCGCGTATTCGAAGTCGGGGACACCGCGCACCGGGTGGTCCTCGGTGATCGGCACCGGGTTGTCCGGGAAGGCGCCATACGCGGTGGCCGACGAGGTGACGAGCATCTGCTTCACGCCCGCGGCCTCAGCCGCCTCGAGCACGTTCTGGGTCCTCCCACGTCCACCTCGTACATGCGGAACTCGTCGTGGATCGGGTTGAGCAGGAACGCGAGGTGGATGAGCACGTCGGGCTTCTCCTGCTCGATCACCTCGCGCACGCGCGCCTTGTCGGTCACGTCGAGCTGCTTGAACTCGGCCTTCGGGCGGAACGACGCGGGCGGCCGGATGTCGCAGATGAGGATGCGCTCGGTGTCGTTGCTCTGCGAGAGCCGCTCTACCAGCCGGCTGCCGATGTAGCCGGAACCTCCGGTGACCAGATACCGCACAGCGCCATCCTAACCGCACAAACAGAGAGGGCCCCATGCGGGGCCCCCTCGAAAACGGACGTGCCACCAACGGTCTAGAGAGATGCGCTGGCTCGTCGGTCCTGACCCCTGCCATCGGCAGCCCGCACGCCGACCTTGAGCCCCCAGCGATACAGTCGCGCGGATGTTGCCCTGGGGCACTGAACCGGCCGGCCGCTACGACGAGCACGTGTTCGAAAGCGAGGCGCTGCGCGGCAATCCGCTCGGCGATCCGCACGAGCGTCCGCTGTGGGTGTACGTGCCGCCCGGCTATGACGACGAGCCGGAGCGCCGCTACCCGTCCGTCTACGTGATCCAAGGCCTCACCGGCCAGCTCGACATGTGGCACAACCGCGCCGCCTTCCGGCGCAACTTCACCGAGACGAGCGACGAGCTGTTCGCGCGCGGCGAGGCGCCGCCGTGCGTGGTGGTGTGGGTGGATGCCTGGACGAACTACGGCGGCTCACAGTTCCTCGACTCGCCGGGCACCGGCATGTACCACACCTACCTCTGCGACGAGATCGTGCCGTGGGTGGACGAGAACTACCGCAGCCTCGATGCACCCGAGCACCGCGGCATCATGGGCAAGTCGAGCGGCGGCTACGGCGCGATGGTCACGCCGATGCTCCGTCCGGATCTCTTCGGCGGGCTCGCGACGCACGCCGGCGATGCGCTGTTCGAAAACGCCTACCTCCCCGAGTTTCGTGACGCCGTCCGCGCGCTGCGCGACCACCACGAAGGCTCGTTCGACAACTTCTGGAAGGACTTCCGCAGCCGCATTCCCGACAAGCCCGGAGACCACATCCTGCTGAACGCGTGGTGCATGGCGGCCTGCTACTCGGCGAACGAGGACGGCAGCGTGGACGTGCCGTTCGACGTCGACACGGGAGAGCTCGTGCCCGAGGTGTGGGAGCGCTGGCTCGAGTGGGACCCGGTGCGCATGGTTCCGAAGCACGCCGACGCGCTGCGCGGCATGCGCGCGATCTGGATCGATGCCGGAAAGAGCGACGAGTGGTTCCTAGACCTCGGCGCCGAGGCCTTCCGCCGCGCGCTCGCGGACATCGGCGTGACGGACGTCCACTTCGAGCTCTTCGAGGGCACGCACGGCGGCATCGACTACCGCTATCCGCTGTCGCTCAAGTACCTGGCCGAGCGGCTCTCTTCAACGTAGGAAAGCTCGCGCTACTTCTGGGTGAAGCCCGCGGCCTTGAACGCCTTGGCCACGTCGGGCAGACCGGTGCCGCAGACGTGCAGCCCGTAACGGTGGGCGTAGCGGTCGCCCTGCGCGTCGATCTCCTTCACGCGCTGCTCGAAGCCGAGGGCTGAGGTGGTGTCGCGATGCTGGAACGCGACGCTCGTGAGCCGGAACAGCGCGGCGCGCGCCTTGAGCGTCTTCATGTAGCCCGTGAAGGCGGGGCCGCCTGGGCCAGGTGGTGTCCCGAGCGCCTCGAGGTTGTGGATCGAGCGATTCATGATCTCGAAGACGCCCTCATCCTGGACCGCCTGCTGGCGCCAGTTCGGGCCCGTCTGAGGCTGGCCCAGCCAGCTCATCATCGTCCTCAGGTGCATGGTGCACACGTCGTCGGCGCCCTTGATGAAGCCGGCCTTGGCGGGGTTGCCGGCGCTCTTCGCTCCGCCGCCGCTCCCTGCGCAGCCACCCAGCGCGACGACAAGCGCGCATCCGACCGCAAGAAGCATCCCCCTCATTGCGCAACCTCCATGTTGCCCGGCTAATGGGCGCAAGGTAGACCCGCGCCGGGTGGCGGTCAAGTGGGACCTGGGGTTAGGCTCGGCCAATGCGCATCTGGCCCGCCGTTTTCTTTCTCGCAGCAGCCCTGTCGGTGCCCGCGAATGCCCTCGCGGTGTCCCGGCCTCATTACGCACGCGCGTACCGCGGCACGATCACCGGCATGACCGAGTTCCACGACACCGGCCAGGACGTGAAATCGCAGTGGACGATCACCGGCCGCGTGTTCCGCCTGTACAAGGTCACCGCGTTCGAAGGCGGCTACACGGGCCTCTACAAGGTCACCGCCGGGACGGTTTCGTACAGCGAGACGGAGACCGGCGACTGCTCGTACTCGGCTTCCGACAAGTTCGCGCTGAAGAAAGCGCTGCCGCACCCACTGACCAGCGTGTCGCTCGCCCTCGACAAGGATCCGCTCGGCCGGATGACCATGCTCGGGCTCATCGATGTGACGCGCAAGCTGAACGTGACCGAGACCTGCCCCGACTCGGAGGGCGGCCCGCCGTCCACCTCGCAGCGCCAGCTCCAGGTGCCAACACTGTTCGACCCGGGCGAGACGTCGTGGCGCCCTGGCAAGCGCCTGCACCACAAGCGCACGCAGCCTGAGGACAACGGCAAGCAGACGTTCAGCTGGAACCTGAAGCCGGGCCGCTAAGGCCTGTTTGAGTAACTTGGTCGCGGTGCGGGTATGTCCCGCCCGTGCGCCGGATGGTTCTTCTATGGGTGGCAGCTGTCGGCTTTGCGTTGCCGAGCGCCGCCGCCGCGATGAGCTTCCCTCGGACGTATCGCGGGACTATCACAGGCAGTCAACGGGGGTCAAACGGCAGCTCTACTCTGCGATGGACCTGGAAGATCTCCGGGCTCGTCCTCAGGCGAGGACGTGTCTTCCACGACAAACACGGATGGGATGTCGGTTACCGGGCGACCGCGGGCACCGTTCACCTGCGGGCGCGAGAGACAGGACGGTGCAGAGCCGCGGCGTCCACGCGGTTCGAAGTCAGGAGTGATGTGTTCCAGGATCCTGCAAGGGCGCCGCTGTGGCTCCTGGTCAGTCCGTCTGGGCGAAGCAGGATGCACTCCGAGTTCTGGCCCGTGCGCCGCGAGATAAAGCTCACGGAGCACTGCAAGGAAGAGGAGTACCCCATCATCAACACCAGCGACTCGCTCCCGAATCTCTTCGACCCCGGCGCGAAGCGCTGGCCGCCGAGTGGTCCCGCCGTCGGAACGCGAAAGCTGACCCCACAGGACGCGAGCTACACCTGGCACTGGAACCTGCGGGCGCAGGGCTAGAGGCGCCGACCGGAATCGAACCGGTGTAAACGGCTTTGCAGGCCGCTGCGTAACCACTCCGCCACGGCGCCGGAGCGGGTCAAGCGTAGCGGGCGGCAGCGGACGGGCTGCGCCGAGTGACCGTCAGGGTTCATACCTCAAATCGGTGGCTTTTCGTGCCGATATTCGCGGCATGGCCGCTGGCTCATGGCTTTGCCGTGACGACATGGAGCGCGAACGCATGCTCGACATGGAGCGGCGCATCACTCCTGTGCGCGCGGTCGCGATGGGGACGCTCGGCCTCGCGCTCATCATCTGCGGGCCGTGGCTCGGCTGGTGGACGCTCGCGCCGCTCGCGCTCGCCGCGCTGGGGTTCCGGCTCGCCGAGCCGCGCACCGAGGGCGCCGAGCACCCGGAGTACTGGCTGTTCGCGGCTTGGGCGGCGAGCGAGGTGGCGATCGCCGTGGCGGTCGCGCTCAGCGGCGGCCCGCACAACCCGACGATGGCGTGGTTCGCGATCCCGGTCGTCACGCTCAGCTCGCGCTTCTCGCTGCGTGGCGTGGTGGCAGGCGTGGCCCTCACCCTCGCGATGCTCGTGACCGTCGCGCTCACCACCGCGGCAGGCGCCGTGGCCCACAACCCCACGCTGCTCGTCGCACCGATCGCGCTGGTGCTCGCGGTGGCGATGCTCTCCACCGCGCTCATGCGCTCGGACTTCGAGCACCGCAACGAGGCGGTGATCGATCCCCTCACCGGGATGCTCAACCGCAACGCCCTCGCGAGCCGCGTGGCGGAGCTCGCGCAGCAGTCGGCGCTGAGCGGCGAGCCGATCGGCCTGATCCTTGCGGACCTCGACCACTTCAAGCAGGTGAACGACTCGCTCGGCCACGCCACAGGCGACGCTGTTCTCAGCGACGTGGCCTACGTGCTGCGCAAGCAGCTGCGTGCGTTCGACCTTGCCTACCGCCTTGGCGGCGAGGAGTTCCTCGTGCTCCTGCCGGGCGCCGACGCCGATCAGACCGAGGTGCTCGCCGAGGAGCTGCGGACGGCCGTGGGAGCGGCGTCGGTGGGCGGTGGCGTAGATGTGACGCTCAGCCTGGGCGTGAGCGCATCCGAGCGTGGCTCCGCGTTCGACTATGCCGCCGTCTTCGCCGAGGCCGACGCAGCGCTGTACGAAGCGAAGCGCAGTGGCCGCGACCGCGTGTGCAGCGGCCAGGCCGACAGGGGCTACGCGTCACTCGTCTAGAAGCAGCGAGGCGTGAAGGAGGGGTCCGCCGGGCCGCTTCGCCCGAGCGCGTTCAGCACCCAGCGGAGCGTCACCGGTTCGTCCGGAATGGTGAGGTGCTCGCTCAGGTCGAGCGGGCACTTGTCCTGCAGCACGATGTTCGTCACCTGGCTCGCGGGGCCTGACAGCGCCTGCGACTGGTAGGGCGTGACCACCTCATCGTGGCGGGTGCTGATCACCGTGTACGAGGGGCCGGACTGGATGTCCCCGCCCGCGTTCAGATTGGTGATGAAGGCGGAGCCTGCCGCCTGCTGCGCGCACGCCGGGCAGAACGGACCGGCAGGACCGGCCAGAGGGTTCGTGGTGCCGTGGCTCGAGGGCGCGATGCCCACGAGGTCGTCCACCTTGGACGCGCCGCCGTCGAACTTCATCCAGTAGCGCGGCATCATGCCGCCCTGGCTGTGGCCGACGAGGTCGACCTTCGCGGCTCCCGTCTGCGCGAGCACTTGGTTCACGAACGTGCCGAGCTCGCCGGCGGACGTCGGGATGTCGCCGGTGGCGTTATTGCCGTAGTCGAGCGAGAAGACGCAATAGCCCGCAGCCTTGATCTGCGGTGCCACCGTCTCCCACATCGACTGGTTCTCGAACGTGCCGGGCACGAGCACCACCGGGTACGGATGGGCGGTGGTGGGCTTGCAGCTCGCGTCGTTCGAGCCGGGCGGTGAGGGCGCCGCCGCGGCGGCCGCCGGAAGGGCCAGCACGGCCGCGCAAATGAGAGTCGGCACGATCCGCCGCACGGGGAGTTCTATACCCGCGCCGCACCGATTCAGGCGCGCCCCTGGGGCTATACTCACTCGCTCTCGCGGATGTAGCTCAGTTGGCTAGAGCGTCTGCTTGCCATGCAGAAGGTCGTGGGTTCGAGTCCCATCATCCGCTTCACTCGTTTGCTGTCTGTAGAGCCGTTTCTGGCCGTTTTCGTCTCATTTTGCCGCCGTCCTGAGAAGCCGTTCTTGGCTTCAGTGCTAATTCAGTGGCAAAACCCGCCGCCATCGTGCGTTCATGGCGATCTGGTCACCGAGGGGAGCATTCGATGTCGAGCAGATGCCCTGCGTCGAGGCTCTCGATGTTTGACCACGCCCCACGGACACCAATTTGACCCGGTGCGGGACGCCAACTCTGGCTCCCTCGGTTAGCGGAGCACTCCGGCACAGGCCCGCGCGGCAGCGTGCGCCTCGAGGTCGCGCTTTCGGACGAGTGCCTGCGCGTCGAGGTTGGCGACGAGGGACCGGCCTTCGCCCCCGCAGAGAGGGCGCCGGACTCACCAATGGACTCGCACTGGGGCCTGCACCTCGTCGCGCAGCTCGCCGACCGTTGGGGGGTCGCTGCCAAGCCCGAAGCCGAGGTCTGGTTTGAGCTTGACAGGACGTCCTCAGCACAGCCCTCCCCGGCATAAACACAGGGTTCAGTTCATGCAGGCCATCCCGGCGGATGGCCATCGGAGTCGGCGGCCGCCTCGACGTGCGCGGGCACGAGCACGAAGGTCTCGAGCGCCAGGTCGGGGTCGATGTGGTTGGTGCTCATGGACGCGCTGACGGTGCGGCCGCTCAGTCTCTCGATCGTCGCGATCGCCTTCGCCCCCATCAGCCGCTGGAACGTGCTGCGCTGGTCGAGCGCGAGTTGTTCCTCGCCCGCGTCCACGAGCTTGCGCTCGGTCCTGGCGAGCGAGGATCCAAGGACACAATTGAACCCAGCGGGGCGGCTACTGCTACTGACACGTGTAGGGGCGAAACGGTGACGTCCTGGCGCGCGGCTCGCGTCAGCGGTGTGGGGCGACGAGTCGCAGGTGCAGCTCCGCGGAGGCGCGCTGGGCTCTGCGCGGCACGAACGACCACGCATACAGCCACAGCGCGGCCTTCTCGTTCGAGCTGAGCCCAGACCGCTCGATCACCTCGAAATCGACCTCGTCGATCGAATCCCCGTGGCGCATCCGCTTGCGGATCTCGCTCAGGATCGAGGCGCTCATCGGAGGCTCGCTCTCGAGACGCCGCGGAAGAGCGTCACCGGTTCGGGACGCGTCCGCCAACCGCCGAGCGACTCGGCCTGCGGGCCGGAGGGGTGTAACTGATTGCTGCGGCGCAGCGGCGCCTCGCAGGCCGGGCAGCAGCTCTCGCTGGCGGCGCTGTAGGCCCGAATCGCGCAGACCGGGCAGAGGTAGTTGGGCATGAGGTCCGGCTCCTTCCTCGCGTTCCGTCTGCCGGCCGCTTGAGGGGTCCGATGTCCGGCCCGCGATGAAGTCAGATTCCGGCTCTTGCCGACGGGGTGGCTCAGCGGCAGCTGGCCATTAGGGGCCCCGGGGTAAGGTCGGCGACCAGCCCAAGCCTACCCCTCATCGACTTGGAACGCGAGGGGCCCACCGGCCTCCAGGGGTCACCTTGATGCTGCTGAAGCGCTACTGCTCTTGGTCCGCGGGCAGATGCATCACGAGCACGGGGACGCGTCCCTCGTGCAGTACCTCGTGACTGACGCTGCCGAGCACGAGCGATCGGATGTGGCCGCGGCCGCGTGAGCCCATCACGATCAGGTCGTGTCCGCCTGACTCCGCTTCGTCGAGGATCGCGCGGGCTGGGCGGCCATGGAGCAACTGGGCGCGGGACTCGACCTCGGACGAAACCTTCGCCATCGCCGTGTCGAGCAGCTCCTGGTAAGCGGCATTGAGGTCTTTGAGGATGTCTCCGTAATCCGGTACGAACGCAGCTCCCGGGCTCGAGATGAGGGTCGCGGGGTCGGGCGTGACGGCGACCACGGTGAGGGTTCCGCCCGTGGCGCGGGCGAGGTCGATGGCCTCTTCCAGGGCACGGTCTGCGTGGGGTGAGCCGTCTACGGCGACGAGAATTTTCCTGAACATGCGCGGGAGCCTACGCCGACTGCGCAGCCGACAGGCACGCGGCCGCCGGCAGCACCGCCACCTCGCGGCCCGGATAGCGCAGGGTTGCGAAGCGTGAGTTGACCAGCTCCTGGAGTGAGCGGGCGGACAGCTCCTCAGGATCGCCCTGCTCCGGACGCGCGGCGTGAGCGTCGCTTACGAAGACGAGGTCGTAGCCGCGGACGAGCGCGGACAACGCCGTGGTCTGCACGCAGAAGTCCGAGTGCACGCCCGTGACGATCAGGCGCCGGACGCCGAGCCGCGCGAGCACTTCCTCGAGCTCGGTGGCCTCGAAGCCATCGCGGTAGGACTTCGGCACGAGCAGCGAGCCTTCCGGCCGCACGAGCGACGCGGCAAGCTCCCAACCCGGGCTGCCCTTCACGAGCTCGTCATCGTCCTCGTGCTGGATGAAGATCACCGGCACGCCGGCCGCGGCCGCGCGCTGCGACAGCTCGTTGATGCGCTCGACCACGGCAGCGCCGTCGGGGCAGCCGGCGAGCGCCTCCTCCTGCACATCGATCACGAGCAGCGCGGTTGACGACATGGCCGCAGGATGACACGGGATCATTCATTGCGGATGGTCCGCCGACTCGCTCTAGCCGTCGCTCTCACCGCACTCGCAGCCTCGCCGCCCGCGCATGCGGCGGATCCATCGCCGGCTGTGCAGCTCGCCACGCGCTACGCGCCGGTGCTCGCGTTCGCGCCGCAGCACCGGGAGTGCGGCTCGGGCGAGGCATACCGCCCCACGCGCGTCGATGTGCTGCTGGGCCACCACGAGGTGCAGCTACGCGGCCCCGGCAGGAAGGTGGTCACGGACGCGCCCACCGGGTCGGAGCTGTTCGGCCTCGGCGAGCACTACTACATCGACCAGCCGGGCGACCCGCTGAAGCCGGGGTGCGTGTTCGAGCGCAACTGGCGCGCCTGGAGCGCGGGGACGAAGCCGACCGTCTACGCGCACATCGCCACCGATGCCGCGCACCGCGACAGACTCGCGCTCCAGTTCTGGCTCTTCTACACGTTCAACGACTTCAGCGGCAAGCACGAGGGCGACTGGGAGATGGTGCAGGTCGACTTCGCGGCCACCACGCCCGAGGAGGCGCTGAGTAGGCAGCCGTACCAGGTGGACGCAGCGCAGCACGCGGGCGGGGAGCGCACCGACTGGACGAGCGCGGACCTGCTCAAACAGGGAACGCATCCGGTGCTGTTCGTCGCCACCGGCTCGCACGCCACCTACTTCGGCCACGCGCTCTATCTGGGGCGCGGCCCCTCCGAGGGCTTCGGCTGCGACGACACGCGCGACGCCACCACCCTCGTCCACCCCGGCGTCGAGCTCCTGCCGGAGGTGCCGGACTCGGCGTCGCAGCCCTTCCCGTGGCTCGCCTTCCACGGGCTCTGGGGCCAGAGGGAGAAGGGCTTCAACAACGGCACCACCGGCCCGTCCGCGAAGGACCCCTGGACGCAGCCGATCGACTGGGCGGACGGCCTGCGCGACAGCAGCGTGAAGGTTCCGGGCACGAGGACGTTCGGCCCGAGTGTGACCCACTTCTTCTGCGGCGCGGTGACCCAGGTGTCTGTGGTGATCAACTGGGCGCTGATCCACCCCTTCCCGTTCTACTTTCTCGCCGGACTCGTGCTGGTCGGGACCGGGGAGGCCGCGCGCCGCACGAGCTGGCGGCCGGTGCTGCGCGGGCCGCTCCGCGCGCGCCGCGCCGGCGGCCAGATCCTCAGTGCGTCGCTGCGCATCTACCTGAGCGACGTGCGGACCTTCCTCGGCATCGGAGTGGCCTTCATACCTCTCAGCATCCTCGCCGCCGCGGTCCAGTGGCTGCTCTTCCATCTCACGGGGCTCGGGTCGTTCGTGGCGCTCGACGGCAGGCACGGCGCGGTAACCACCCTGCTGGCGCTGCTGATCGGGAGCGTTGGAGCCGCGCTTGCGTCGGTGTTCACGACGGCCGCGGTGGCGTGCGCGCTGGACGAACTCGACCACGGCAGGCGCATAGGCGCGGTTCGGGCATTCCGGCTGGCGTTCCGTCGTGCACGCGAGCTCGCGAAGGGCTTTCTCCTCCAGTTCGGCGCGGTGGTGATCCTGAGCCTTCTCGTGATCGGGCTCCCGGTCGCCATCTACCTCTTCATCCGCTGGTCGTTCTTCCCGCAAGCGTGCGTGCTCGAAGACCGTCCCGCCAAGGCGTCCCTGCGCCGCAGCGCCGAACTGGTTCAGGAAAGGTGGTGGAGAACGTTCGGCTTCACCGCGCTCGTCAACATCCTCGTCGCCCTGTCAGGGCCGCTTGCCGGGGTGGTGCTACTCCTCATCACCGACCGCTCGCTGAACTTCATCAACGTGATGGGGTCGCTGATCTACACGGCCACGGTGCCGTACGCGGCCATCGCGCTGACGCTCTACTACTTCGACCTCACACTGCGCGAGCAGCCGGCGACGGAGCGGCCTTCAGCCGTTGCGCCATCTTGAGCGCGGGCGCGGCGCGCAGCTCCTCGAACGTCGCGATCGCCTGGTCGAGCAGCGGCGCGGCCTCTGCGCTGCGGCCCTCCGCGAGGAGCAACCCCGCGAGCTCGGCCCGCGCGCGGGCGAGCCAATACGGGTAGCCGAGCTCACCGAAGCGTTCGATCGCCGTGGTGAAGTGCTCCTGCGCGTGCCCGGCATCGCCACGCACGGCAGCAAGCTGCCCCAAGCCGTGGTCCAGCTGCGCGCGCAGATGCGGGCTCATTGGACCGGGCGGCTGGCGCTCGAGCTCGGCGCTCAGGCGCGCGCCCTCGTCGAGCCTGCCGGTCTGCACGGCGGCGTCGATGAGCCCGTGCCACCCCGCCCGCAGCGACTCGCTCGACGACCCCTCCACGGCCAGGGACTCCGTGGCGGTGGCGGACAGGAGGTCGAAGGCTTCGTCCGCGCGCCCCTCCCCGAGCAGCACCAGCCCCTCACACGCGCGGTCCAGGTTCCGCGGCTCGAGGTTGAGAGTCGACTTCCAGGCGCCCGCAGCTTCAAGCGCCTGCCTCGCCTCGCCAAGCTGCCCGCGGTAGCAATAGAGCAGCACGAGCCGGTTCAGCACGAACTCCGGGTCCGGGAGCGGTGTGCTCGTGGCCTCGAGGCGCTCGCGTCCGAGCCGCTCCGCCTCGTCCCAGCGGCCCTGGAGGAACAGGACGAGCATCACGTTGCCGACTCCCACGGCCTCCCGGCTGCGATCGCCGAACTGCCGCGACAGCTCGAGGGCGGCCAGCGTCCGCTCGAGCGTTTCCGGCGCGGCGCCGCGCAGGCAGGCATCACCGGCGTTGCCCTCGGCGCGCACGCGCAGCAGGTTGAGACCGTGCCGCTGCGCGATCTTGCTCGCCGCGTCGTAGTGCATGATCGCCTCCTCGTGGCGACCCTGGAACGCGCAGTACACGCCCTTGTTCGTGAACGCCACGCACAGGAGCTCCGGGTCGCCGAGCGCGGAGGCACCGACGAGCGCCTGCTCCATCGGCCCGGCCGCACGCTTGATCTCGCCGGCGAAGGTGAGGCAAGAGGCAAGCTCTGAGTTGATCGCGGCGACGCTTCGATCCAGCTGGTCGGGACCGAGCTGCGCCAGCGCATCCTCCATCAGCTCGGCCGCTTCCTCGTTGCGACCCATGTAGTTGAGCGCGCGGCCCATCGGCGCGGCCAGCCGCGCGGCCTCGCGTTCGCGGCCGGCCGCCGTGTGGGCTTTCGCCGCGGCCTCGAACAGGTCAATGCTCTCCTGGAACCTGCCGGCGATCAGCGCCATCTGACCGGCGGCCTCGGTGAGACTGATCCGCTCATCCTCGTCGTCTGTGAGCTCGAGCGCGTTTCGGTACGCGCGCTCGGCCGCCTCCGGCGCGCCGACGGTCTCGGCGCGCTTTGCGGCCCGCCGCAGCGCGGCGAGCGCCTGCGCGCGGAGCTCCGCTGCGTCGGGGTCGTCCTGCGCGGCGGCGTACGCGTCGAGGTAGTGCGCCGCGATCACCTCGGACACGTCCTCGCCGTCGTTCGGGAACGCGGTGCGAAGGTGCGCGGCCACGGCCAGATGACGCGGCTTGCGCTCGTGCCGGGAGAGCATGTCGTACGCGACCGTGCGCAGCAGCGTCTGAGCGAACGCGTACTGGCCGCTGTTGGGCGAGAGGTGATCCGAGCGCACCACGAGCACCTGCTTGCGCACGAGTGCGGCGAGCAGCACATCGATGCGCTCATCCGGCAGCGCCGAGACCGCGCCCACTGCGGCCCGCGGGAAGCTGCCGCCCATCACCGCCAGGTCCTTCACGAGCGTCCGCTCCTCGGCCTCGAGACCGTCGAGACGCGCGGTGAGCAGCGAACTGAGGGTCGCGGGCACCTCGAGCTCTCCCACGTCGCCCGTCACCTTCAGGCGGCCCTCGGACTCCTCCAGCGCGCCGCGGTCCGCGAGGGCGCGCACCGTCTCGAGCGCATAGAGCGGGATGCCCTCGGACTGGGAGACGATGCGGTCGAGAGCACCGCCCGGGAGGCCCTCCACGAGGTCCTCGAGCAGCGCGGCCAGCGCCTCGCGCGGGAGCGGCTCGAGGTAGAGCGGCGTGACCGCCGGCCGGCTCGGCGGCCAGCCCGGACGGCGCTCGCCGAGCTCAGGCCGCGCCAGCGTGAGGATGAAGATCGGCTTCTGCGCGCCCCAGTCGAGCAGGTACTCGATGAAGTCGAGCAGGCCGTCGTCGGCCCACTGGAGATCCTCGAACACCATGATCAGCGGCTCGGCGTCGGCCAAGCGCTCGAAGAAGAGCCGCCAGCCGGCAAACAGCTCCTGCCGGTTCAATCCGAGCTCGGAGAGGCCGAGCAGTGCGCCGATGCGCGGCGTTAGGAACTCACGCTCTGCGGCGTCCGGCACCCAGCGCTCGAGGCCAGCCGCGAGCTTCGCCTCAGCCTCCTCGGCCTCGGCCTCCTCCGCGATGCCGAGCCGCGCGCGCACCATCTCCGCCAGCGCCCAGTAGGCCACGCCGTCGCCGTAGGACGGGCAGCGGCCACTGTGCCAGAGCATGAGATCCGCGAGGCCGTCGATGTACTTGAAGAACTCCCAGCGCAGGCGCGTCTTTCCCACTCCGGCCGCGCCCGAGACAGCCACGAGCCGCGCGCTCGAGCGGTCGACCGTCGCGTGGAAGAGCTCCTTGATCAGCCGCAGCTCCGGCTCCCGGCCCATGAAGGTGGCCTCGAGCTCCTCCTCGCCGCGGTGCGTACCGGACACGCCGGCCACCACGCGCTGGGCGTGCCACAGCCGCAGCGGCTCTGACTTTCCCTTCACGGCGTGCTCACCGGCATCCTGGTAGGAGATCGCGGCCGAGGTGATCTGGCGCGTGAGGTCGTCGACGTACACCGTGCCGGGCTCTGCCACGGACTGCACGCGCGCGGCGGTGTTCACGCGGTCGCCCACCACGAGGCTCTCGCCGGGGCTCGCGAGCGAGGCCACCTGGCCGGTGACCACCCCCGCGCGGGCCCGGAGCTCGGCGCCCAGCTGCTCGCCAAAGACGGATACGGCGTCCACGATGTCGAGCCCGGCCCGCACCGCGCGCTCGGCGTCGTCCTCGCGGGCCACGGGGGCGCCCCAAACGGCCATTACGGCGTCGCCGATGAACTTCTCGATCGTGCCGCCGTAGCGCTGCACGATCGTCCGCGTGCGGTCGAAGTAGCGGCCGAGCAGCTCACGCACGTCCTCCGCGTCGCGCGACTCGGACAGGGCCGTGAAGCCCACCAGGTCCACGAACAGCATCGACGCCATCCGCAGCTCGGCGGCCACGACCGGCTCGGCGCCCGCGCTTGGCGCACCCGCCCCGAGCTCGGCGCCGCATTCGTCGCAGAAGCGCTGGTCCTCCACATGCGCGGCACCACAGCTCGCGCAGCGCAGCGCGAGCGCCGTTCCGCACTGCTTGCAGAAGCGGGCCCCTTCTCGGTTTTCGGCCTGGCAGGACGGGCAGAGCACCGCAAATCAGCCTAATCCGCGTCCGGCCGGATCGCTACCCGCCGAGCGCCTCGTCGAGCGCCTCGTTCACCAGAGCGTCGGCGCGCTCGTTCGATTCGCGGCGCACGTTGCGCACGGCCCAGCGGTCGAAATCTCGCAGCTCGCGCATCGTCTCGAGGAAGAGCGGCTTCAACCCTGCGTGCTTGACCTTGTACTGGCCGCCGATCTGGCGGGCGACCAGCTCCGAGTCGTTAACCACCTCCACCTCGCGCGCGCCCAGCTCGCGCGCCAGCTCGAGACCGAGCAGCACGGCCCGGTACTCCGCCACGTTGTTCGTGGCCTCGCCGATGTACACGCCCTTCTCGGCGAGCGACTCGCCCTCAGGCGTCGAGACGACGGCTGCTACGGCCGCGGGACCGGGATTGCCCCGGGCCCCACCGTCCACGTGGACGACGACCTTTTCGATCGCCACGCCGGCTACGCCGCGGGCTCGATCGGCGGGAAGGTGCCTTGCACGCGCCGCTGCCGGCGGTCGCGGATCTGGCGGCGGTCGTCAGGGCCGGCCTTCTCGCCCCGGCGACGATCGGGACCCTCGCGACGGTCGATGATGACCTTCACGTCGGGATCGTCCTTGTAGTAGTCGACGAGCTTGTCGTACAGCTCGCCCGCGAGCGCCTGGGGAACGACGCAGTAGATCATTGCTCGGCCGAGACTACACCGGCTGCCAGCTGCCCGTCCTCTGTGGCAGAGGCATTCCACTCGCGCTGCTCCTCGCCGAGCTCCTCGATCTCCTGGCCCTTGTCGAGCAGCGTGACCGGGTCGCCCGCGTCGCCGAGGTCGATCCGGTAGCGGTACCAGGACAGCTCCCAGGCCACGGTCACGTCGACCTCGCTTGGCGCCTCGGGGCGCGGCAGCGCGCACACCCACGGGTGCCCGAGCGAGCGGGCGATACCGGCGATCGTGCGCGTGTGCTCCGAGTGGTTGAACATCTCGAGCGCCCGCTCGATCTTCACCTGTGAGTTGGTGGGCACAGCGCGGACGTGGCGCGGGTCCTTGCGGCGGCTCGGGCGGCGGATCTTCGGCGCCCGGCGCTCGGCGAGCTCGTGCTCCTCGGCGGTGGGCTCGTGCTGGGGATGCTCGCCGTTCTGGGCCGGCGGCTGCTCGTACTGCTGCGCCTCCTGCACGGGCGCCTCCTCGCGCCGCTCGCGCTTCAGCCGGCCGAACAGCGGCCGCCGCTGCTCGCGCGGGCGGGTGGCGGGCATGTCTCCGGCGGCGGATTCACGGATCCAGCCCTCATGGTCGGCACGCGGGATGCACAGCTCGCAGACGAGCTTTCTGTGGCCGGCAGGGGCCAGATAGGCCTCCGTGCGTTCCCCTTTGAGGATTGTCCGACCACAGACGTCACAAGAGATCGCGTCGTGAGTCGGGCGCAACTCCTTTCGCATCGGAACGATGCTAGCGCCGGGCGCTATGGGTGCTGGGTGTCTGGTGTCGGGTGCAGGAATTTTCCCGACACCCGACCCCCGGCACCCGACACCTACGCCTTTACAGCCGCTTCCTCCTCGGAAGCCTGCGAGATCACCTTCTGGGCGAGGTGTGCAGGCACTTCCTCGTAGCGGGCGAGCTCCATGCCGTAATCGCCCTGCCCGCCCGTGATCGCGCGCAGATCTGGCGCGTAGGTGAGCATCTCGGCCATCGGCACCTCGGCCTTCACCTCGGTCATCGAGCCCTTCGGCTCCATGCCGAGCGGACGGCCGCGGCGTGAGTTGAGGTCACCGATCACATCGCCCACGCTGTCCTCGGGCACCGAGAGCGTGACCGTCATGATCGGCTCGAGCAGGACGGCGCTGGCATTCGATGCCGCCTCCTTGAACGCCATCGAGCCGGCCACCTTGAACGCCATCTCCGACGAGTCGACCGAGTGGTACGAGCCGTCGAAGAGCGTGACCTTCACGCCCTTCATCGGGTAGCCGGCAACCACCCCGGCCTCCATCGACTCGACGATGCCCTTCTCCACGGCGGGGATGAAGCCGGACGGGATCACGCCGCCCTTGATCGCGTTCACGAACTCGAAGCCCTCGCCCTCCGGCAGCGGCTCGATCTCGATGTGGCAGTCGCCGAACTGGCCGCGGCCGCCGGTCTGCTTCTTGTAGCGGCCGTGAGCCTTGGCCTTGCCCCTGATGGTCTCGTGGTACGGCACGCGCGGCGGCTTGAGCTTCACCTCCACGCCGTAGCGCTCC
>JAICJR010000147.1 GCA_025928345.1 Thermoleophilaceae bacterium
AGCTTGAGGTGGAGCTGGGTGAGGTCCACCGGCACGAGGCGCGTGGCGAGCACGGCCACGTCGTCGCCGGCGGCGCCGTTCGGCGGCACCTCCCTGAGCAGGAAGTCGCACAGCGCGTCGGGATCGGCGGGCGCGCGCTGGATCGCCTCGCGCAGCCGCTCGAGGCCGTCGTCGATCGACATGCCGCGCTCCTCCACCAGGCCGTCGGTGTAGAGCAGCACGGTCGAGCCCGGCTTCACCACGGCCTCGCCGGCCGTGTAGCCGCCGAAGGGCAGCACGCCGAGCGGCACGAACTCGCCGCCCTCGAGGTAGCTGGCTCTGCCGTCCGGGCCGAGCACGAGCGGCGGCAGATGCCCCGCCGTGGCGAACACCACGTGGCCGTTGCGCGGGTCGAGCACCAGGTAGCTGAGCGTGGCGATGCGGTCCTGCTGCCAGTGGTGCATCAGGAGGTTGAGGCGCTCCACCACGTGGTCGGGCCGGTCGTCCTCCATCGCGTAGGCGCGCAGCGAGTTGCGGATCTGGCCCATCAGCGAGGCAGCCTCGATGCCGCGGCCCACCACGTCGCCGATCGCGAGGCCGACGCGGCCGTCGCTGTAGGGCACGACGTCGTAGAGGTCGCCGCCAACCTGGGTGCCGTCGGCGCCCGGCTGGTAGCGCGTGGCCAGCTCGAGCCCGGGCACCTCCGGCGTGCTGCTCGGCAGCAGGCTGCGCTGCAGCGTCGCGGCGATGTGGTGCGCCTGCTCGTTGAGCCGCGCGCGGTCGATGGCCACCGCGAGGCGGTCCGCCGCGAGCTGGAGAAGCTGGATGTCGTTGTCCGAGAAGCTGCGGCCCTCGGTCGAGCCCACCTGCAGCACGCCGATCACACGGCCGCCCTCCACGAGCAGTGGCACTGCCAGCACCGAGCGCACGCGGTCCTGCCAGATCACGGACGGCGGCATCGGGTCATCCCCGGTCGCCTCGACGAACACGGGCTGCTTCTCGGCGGCAACCTGCCCGGCGATGCCCGTGCCGAGCGGCACGCGGTGCGACTGGGCCAGCTCGGCGCCCGGTCCGCGCGCCGCGCGCACCGTCAGGCACTGGCGCTCCTCGTCCTTCAGCAGGATCGCCGCATGCTCGACCTCGAGCACCCGGCTCACGCGCGCCAGCAGCTCGGACAGCAGCTCGTCGAAAGGAAGGTGGGCGAGCGCCGCGTCGGCCACTGCCTCGAGGCCGCGCACCTTCTTCACCGCCTCCTCGGCGCGCTCGCGCGCATCGCGCTCGATGCTCATCATCGCCGAGCGCTGCTTGCGCACGCGCTGGATCAGGAAGAGCAGCGCGAGGCCGGTGGCGAGCCAGAGCATCGCGTCGGTGGCGATGCCCGCGGCGATGTGCGGCGCGTGGCTGTAGAGCAGCGGCAGGGAGCCGAAGCCGATGACGACAGGAATGAAGAACGCGCCGCGACGCGCGTTGTGCACGGCCACGCCCGACCCGAGCCAGAGCAGGAACAGCGCCCGGTAGGGAGAGGCACCGCCCGCCAGCCACTGGAGCAGGGCCGTCTGCGCGAGGCCGAGGTAGCTGATCATGAGGAGCTCGCGGAAGTCGAACTCGCTGTCGGACACCCAGCGCGCGCCGGCCGCCGACAGCGCGACGATCAGGATCGCCGCGGGCCAGCCGGCGTCGCCGAACGCCACGTCCGGCGGAGCGAATGCGAGGAATGCCGCTGAGAGCACAGCGCTGAGCCCCCACAGCATGCCCACGAGCTTCCGTGCGGTGTCGATGTCTGCGCCCTGCTGCGGCTGCTCGGAGCGAGCGAAGAACTCGCCGAGGACCGCGAGTCGGGGCATCCTTGCCCTTGCCCTACCGGCCATGTGTCATTGATCGACATCTCAGGCCCTCTTCTTGACTGAAGAATGGGCCATCAGAGGCACTGGACAGGGCTCGCTACGTCATGATCCCGGCCTGCGAATTTCGGCTGAACAAGGAGAAGACGCCAGTGGGAGTACTTGACGGAAAGGCCGCCATCGTCACCGGGTCGGCGCGCGGCATCGGAAGGGCCACCGCGGAGCTGCTCGCGGAGAACGGCGCGAAGGTGCTGATCAACGACCTCGACGGCGACGTCGCCGAGCAGGCGGCGGGCGAAATCCAGGGCGAGACCACGGTCTTCGCGGGCGACCTCACGAAGCCCGGCGTGCCCGACGAGTTGGTGAAGAAGGCGCTCGACGACTTCGGCCAGCTCGACATCATCGTGAACAACGCCGGCTACACGTGGGACGGCGTGATCCACAAGATGAGCGACGAGCAGTTCCAGGCGATGCTCGACATCCACACCGTCGTGCCGTTCCGCGTCGCGCGCGCCGCCGCGCCGTTCCTGCGCGAGCAGGCCAAGAAGGAGAAGGAGGCCGGCCAGGAGTTGTTCCGCAAGATCGTGAACGTCAGCTCGATCTCCGGCACGATGGGCAACGCCGGACAAGCGAACTACTCGTCGGCGAAGGCCGGGCTCGTGGGCCTCACGAAGACGCTCGCGAAGGAGTGGGGCCAGTTCAAGATCAACGTGAACGCCGTGGCCTTCGGTTTCGTGGAGACGCGGCTCACCGCCGCCAAGGAGGGCGCCGAGAAGATCGAGCGTGGCGGCGAGGAGATCCAGCTCGGCATCCCGGAGCAGATGCGCCAGATGGCCTCGGCGATCATCCCGCTCGGCCGGGCGGCGACGCCGCAAGAGGCCGCGGGCGGCATCTTCATCCTGTGTACGCCGTGGGCGAACTACATTCACGGTCAGGTGCTGCACGTGACCGGTGGCCAGTTCGGCGGCATGACAGGGTGACTCCACTCGACCTCCACTAACCGCACCCTCCTTGCCGTAATCGCCGCGCTCGTGGTGGCGCTCGTCGTGGGCTCGATTGCCCTCGGCGGGCGCCAGAGCACGAGCAGCGGCAACACCGCCGGCGCCACGCTGGCAGCGCTCGAGAGCAAGCTGCTCCTGATCGAGCAGCGGGTCGAGAAGATCCGCGGCGAGGACTTCATCCACCGCCCCGTCCCCGAGCTCGTGAGCGGCGCGCAGGTGCGCAGCCAGGGTCTCGCGGAGCTCGACAAGGAGGTGCCGCCCGCGCAGCAGGCGGCGAGCGACGAGCTGCTCAAGCTGCTCGGGCTCATACCTCCCGGGTCGAACCTGCGCGCGATCCAGGGCGAGGTGTTCTCCGACCAGGTGGCCGGCTTCTACGACCCGGCGACGAAGAAGCTGGCGCTCGTGAAGAACGCCGGGGCGAGCGACGAGTCGGTCGGGGAGATCACGCTCGCGCACGAGCTCACACACGCGCTGGATGACCAGCACTTCCGCATCCGCGACCAGGCCCCGGGTACGGACGACGCGTCCACCGCCTACGACGCCCTGGTGGAGGGCGACGCCACCTCGGTGATGACCCGCTACGCGACCCGGTACATGACCGGCTCGAATCTCCTCGGCGTGCTGTTCGCGAGCTCCACCGCCGGCGGAACACGGCTCCCGCCGTACATCCTCGCGTCGCTCGAGTTCCCCTACATCGAGGGCCAGCGCTTCGTGGACACGCTATTCCGCTACGTCCACAGCTGGAACCTCGTGAACATCGCGTTCCGCTTCCACCCGCCCGTGTCCACCGCGCAGATCCTGCACCCGCTCCTGTACGCGCAGAACGTGAAGCCGCTGCCCGTGCGGCTGCGTGTGCGGCCGCTGCTCGGGCGCGGCTGGCGGCGCGTGGACGCGAGCTCGCTCGGCGAGTTCGACACGCGCGAGCTGATCCAGCGCGGGCTGGCGGGCGACCGCGCCACGGCGGCAGCGGCCACCTGGCGCGGCGGGGCCTACCAGCTGTGGCGGCGTGGGCCGCTGCCGGACCCGAAGTGCGCGAGCCCGTGCCGCCAGCGCGATGCGCTCGTGCTTGCTTGGCGCACCGCGCCGGGGCGCGACGCGCAGACGCTCGCGGCCGGGATCGGCGCCTACGTGTCGCGCGGGCTCGGCGGGCGCGTGCGTGGGCGCAACGTCTGGACGCTGCCCGGCTCCACCGCCGCGCTCTCCACGCGCGGCGACACCACCGTGCTCGCGCTCGCTCCCACAGCGGCGCTGGCGCAGACGCTCGCGTTCAGCCCCACTGCTGCGCCGTCAGCGTCGGTCCGCGGATAGCTCCTCGCGCACCTCGGCGAGGAACGCCTCGACCGCCGGTGGGCGCGTGCGCCCCTCGCGGTAGAGCACCGACACGGGTATGCGCGGCAGCTTCGGCACGATCGGCACCGCGACCAGGCGGGGACCCGGCGTGGTGGCGAAGGAGCGCGGGAGCACCGACACTCCGAGCCCCTGCGCGGTGAGCGCGCGCACGGTCGAGGCCTCGTTGCTCTCGTAGGCCACGTGGAGCGAGGCGCCGGCGGCGGACAGCGCCTCGTGGAGCGCAAGGCGCAGCGAGGCCCCGGCGATCGGCGCCACCAGCGGCTCGTCCGCGAGCGCCGCAACGCTCACGCGCTTACGCCCCGCGAGCGGATGGCCTGGCGCGACCATCGCGGCCAGCTCCTCGTCGAACAGCTGCTCGCCCGCGATTCCCTCCCCCGCTCCTTCGGGCCGCGAGAAGGCGAAGCACAGGTCCAGCCGCCCGGCGCGGAGCAGGTCGAGCGTCTCGGCGAGCGTCGTCTCGATCAGCCGGATGTCCACGCCGGGGTGGCGCTCGCGGAAGCGCGCCAGGAGCGGTGCGGGGTCGAGCGCCCCCACGGCCGGGAGCGTGCCGAGCGCGAGCGTTCCCCGGAGGAGGCCGTGCAGCTCGTCGATCTCCGCTCGCAGCGCATCCACGTCCGCCAGGATGCGGCTCGCGCGGGCGAGCGCGATCTCCCCCGCCTCCGTCACGAGCACCCGCCGCGTGGTTCGGCTGAGCAGCTCCACCCCCAGCTCCTGCTCGAGCCGCCGCACCTGCTGCGACACGGCCGGCTGTGCCACGTGGAGCTCCTGGGCGGCGAGCGTGAAGCTCCCGTGCCGGGCGACCGACGAGAGGTAGCGAAGCTGGCGGAGCTCCATCCGGATCGATAGTAGATGCTTATGAATCGACTAACAAGTTCGTTTTTGACTTATGGCTGAGTGCGAGCAACACTGTCCTCGTGCAGGTGAGCGCACCCACATCCCTCCGCACGCAGCTCCGTTCCGGGGACATCGGCGCGATCGCCGCGCTTCACGGGGTCGAGTACTCGGACGGCTATGGGCTCGACAACCGCTTCGAGGCATACGTCGCCGCGAGCGTGGCCGAGTTCGCGCTCGTGCTCGCCGGCGATCCCGAGGCGGGCCGTGTATGGCTCGCCGAGGATGGGGCCGGGCTCGCCGGCTGCATCGCGATAACGCGCGCGGGCGAGAAGCACGGGCGCCTGCGCTGGTTTCTCGTCGCCCGGCGCGCCCGAGGCCAGGGTCTCGGGCGGGAGCTGCTCGACGAGGCGCTCGCATACGCGCGCGAGCGCTTCCGCACGGTCGAGCTCGAGACCTTCAGCGAGCTCACCGCCGCGGCGCATCTCTACCGCTCCGCCGGCTTCGTGCTGCGGGACTCCGCGCCCCGAAACGACTGGGGCCGCGAGGTCGAGCTGCAGCACTACGACCTGAAGCTCAGCTGACGGCCCGTCGCTACGCTCGCCTCGTGAGGGTGGTCGCGGCGGTGCACTCGGACGACGGCGGACCGTGCGTGTTCGGCGACGTCGTGCGCGAGCGCGGACATGAGCTCGTGGAGTGGTGGCCCGCCGAGGCCGCGCCGCCGCTGGACGCCGATGCGGTGATCGTGCTCGGCGGCTCGATGCACATCGACCAAGAGGACCGCCATCCGTGGCTGCGCGGAGAGGGCGAGTGGCTGCGCTCGCTGCTCGACCGGCGCGTGCCCACGCTTGGCGTGTGCCTCGGCGCGGAGATGCTCGCCAGCGCGGCGGGCTGGCCCGTGGCACCGATGGCGCGCTCGGAGATCGGCTGGCACGACGTGGAGCTCACGCCCGCAGCCCCGGACGACCCCGTGCTCGCCGGCACGCCCCCGCGCTTCCCAGCGTTCCAGTGGCACAGCTACGCGGCCTCGCCGCCTGACCCGGCGAGCGTGCTTGCCGTCAACCCGTTCTGCGCGCAGGCGTACCGCGTGGCGGAGCGGGCGTGGGGCATCCAGTTCCACGCGGAGGTGGACAGCGCGGCGATCGAGAAGTGGCTCGACGACGGCGCGGACGGAGATGACGCGCGCGAGGTGAGCCTGGACGCGGACGCCGAGCGCGAGCGCACCTGGCGCGAGATCGCGGCATGGAACGACCTCGGCCGCGGTCTGTGCAACCGCTTCCTCGACGTGGCTGAAGGCTGAGCGGCCGCGCTTCAGGCGCCGGCCGGCTCGGCGACCAGCCGCAGCAGCTCCTCGCGCGTCGGCCCCGGAATGGGCGACGGCGGGTGCGCTTCGGCCAGCTCCACGATCTTGTCCACCACGCCAGGCCGGGCGAACACCTCCTGCGGCAGCGCGAGGCAGCCGGTCATCTCGAGGCCGGCGCGAAGCAGCTCGGGGTCGTACGCCAGCGTCCTGAACAGCGCCGCTTCGAGGCCCGACTCGAAGTCGGCCGGGCCGGGCGGCTCGAGGCCATTGCGGAGTGCCTCGATCTCCGCGAGGCGCGCGCGATCCGTCGCGACGGTTGAGCGGTACCAGGGAGCAAACTCGCGCTCCGTCATGTGGTCCCAGGCGTCCGCGAACTCGAGCGGGTCGTCCAGCTCCTCGCGCACGACGTCGCGCAGGCGCGCCGCATGCCACAGCCCGAGCGAGATGCCGCGGCCCAGCGAGGGATTGGTGCAGGCCCAGGCATCGGCCACGGCGGCGACGCCTGTGGCCACCGGGCCGTCATCCGTGAAGAAGCGGCGGTGGCGGTCGAGCACTCCGCCCATGGCCATCACGTCGGTGATCGGTTCGCCGTCGAGCCAGTGGGCGTGGAGCGGGCACGCGTCGACGAGCGCGGTCCACGCCTCCACGTTGCGCAACGCCTTCAAGGGCTGGTCCCCGGCCGACACGAAGAGCGTGACCGACCAGGTCCTCTGATCCGACGGCAGCGTGAGCACCGAGAAGGATCCGATCGGCGCGAGCATGGATCCGATCGGCTGCGGCACGCTCCCGCCGTCCGCCGCCCTGAAGAAGCGTCCGTAGTAGATGAAGCCGCTGTCCTCGGCCTCCTCCGCCACCGGCGCGCAGCCGAGCGCCTCAAGCCACTTCGGAAGCGGCGAGCGGCGGCCCATCGCGTCCACCACCAGGTCCGCCCGCAGCTCCTCGCCGCCGGCGAGGCGGACGCCGGCGACGTGAGGCACGGCCCCGCCGGCGCTTGGGCCGGTCAGAAGGCCGTCCACCGCCACGCCCCGGCGCACCTCGAGCTGTGGCTCCGCGTCGGCCGTGGCGCCGAAGATCTGCTCGATCGTGGTGCGTCGCGCGGTGAGCGTCACGAGGCGGTCGTCCACCGGCCGCCGGGGACCGGTGATCTCGTCGGGGAGCCGGGCGATGTTGTCCACCACGGCGGCCTCGGCGGCGATCATCGCTTCGCGGATGTCGGGGAACTCGCGCGCGATCACGTCGCTCGCGCGCGCGTGTAGGAAGTGCGCCAGCCGGAACTGGCTGACGCCGCCGCGGTCCCACACCTCCCACGCCTCTTCGAGCGTCTCCGGCACCGGCGCCGGGTCGCGCTCTAACAGCGTGACTTCGTGACCGTCGCGCGCCAGCATGATGCCGGCGGCGAGTCCACAGACGCCGCCACCGAGAACGAGGATTCGAGCCATGTGTGCAGCATCTCCGGGCGCGCGGCGCGGCGCAACCCTTGTGTGACCAGTCTCGCGCTCAGCTTTCCGGCTTCGGCCGCCGCTCCTCCGCCAGCGGCCTGCCGCTCTCGTCCGCGAGCCCCACCGGCGGCCACGGCCCGAGCCAATTATCCCGCGCGCCATCCAGGGTGAAGATCGCGCCCGAGTAATAGTCGCCCGCCGGTGAGGCGAGGTAGGCCACGAGCCAGGCCTGCTCGATCGGCTGGCCAAGGCGTCCCAGCGGCACCGTCTGCGACACACCGGCTTTCACGGGTTCGGGGTACTTCTGGATCGCGTCTGTCTCGAAGTGACCGCTGGCGATCGCGTTGAGCTTGATGTCGAAGCGCGACCACTCGATCGACAGCACGCGCATCATGTTCTCCACCGCTGCCCGCGCCGCCGAGGAGTGGGCCATCCCGGGGAGGCCGTGGTGCGGCGACAGCGTCACGCTGATCACCTTCCCTCCCCCGCTCGGGATCATCGACTTGCGCGCCACCGCCTGGGTCATCAGCCACGTGCCCTCGAGGTTGAGCTTGACCACCGTGCGAAAGCCCTTCGCGCTGATGTCCTCGGCGGGCGACATGAACTGCCCGCCCGCGTTGTTCACGAGCGTGTGGATGCGTTCGTGGCGCTCGAGCACGCCGTCCACGAGCGCCTCCACCTGGTCCTCCTCGCGGATGTCGCAAACCACGGCCTCGCACTCGCCCTCACAGAGCTGCGCCGTCTCCTCGAGCGGCTCGCGCCTGCGCCCCGCC
>JAICJR010000121.1 GCA_025928345.1 Thermoleophilaceae bacterium
GACGAGCGGATCACGCTCTCGAAGACCCTGTCGCCGAAGCGGTCGCGCAGCGACTGCAGCGCCTCGCGCGAATGAATCGTGCGCAGGTCCGCGATGTTCAGCACGACGCCGAGCCACTCGAGGTCCGGATGCAGGTTGTCCTTCGCCAGCTCGATCACCTCGAGCGCCTGCTCGACCCCCTGCAGGGAGAAGTACTGCGCCTCGGTCGAGAGGAGCGCGTAGTCGGCTGCCACCACGGCGTTCACCGTGAGGAGTCCGAGCGACGGCGGGCAGTCCACCAGCACGATGTCGTAGCGGCGCTTCACGTCCTTGAGCGCGCGCCGCAGCGTCATCTCGCGGCCCATCTTCCCGCTCAGCACGAGCTCGGACTCGGCGAGCCCGAGGTTGGCGGGCAGGATCGCGTCGTCGTAGATCGCGTCGGCGGCCTTGGCCTGCCCGGCCAGCACGTCGGCGATGGTGGGCGAGGCGTCCGGCGGGACGTCGAAATAGTCGGACAGGTTGCCCTGCGGATCGAGGTCGACCGCGAGCACGTGAAGGCCCACGCGGGTGAAGACATCGGCGAGCGTGCGCGCGGTTGTGGTCTTCCCCGTGCCTCCCTTTTGTGACAGGACCGCAATCGTGCTCGCCATCGGAGCCCGCGACTATAGTTCTCCGGCCCAACCGTCGCGCACCCACTCGGAGAAGGTGCGGAAACCGGAAGGAGGAAGAGGAGTGGCTGAGCCGTCCAGCCGCGTCGTTCGGTACGCGCCTACGCAGGGGTATAGGCCTCGACGCCCGCCGCAAACGGTCGAGGACAAGGATGCCTGCGCCCTCTACGCGGCGGTCGAGAAGGACGCCACGCCGCGTCACGAGCCGATCCCCGCCGCGCTCAGCGCGCTCCAATCGATGCTTCACCGCGCCGGCAACGTGGACGGCGAGGGCGACGGCTGCGGAGTTCTCATGGACATCCCGCGCAAGATCTGGGCGGAGGAGATCCGCACCGGCGGGCACGCGTCGCACCTGGCGCTCGACCCGCTGTTCGCGGTCGGTCACGTCTTCATCCCGCGCAAGGGCGGAAACGCCGAAGAGGTGAAGACTCGCGCGCGCGAGATCATGGGCCGCTTCGGGCTCCGCGTCCTCGCGGAGCGCGAGGGGGCGGTGGACTCGTCCGCGCTCGGCCCGACCGCGCGCGAGGAGGAGCCGATCTTCTGGCAGGTCGGCGGCCTCGTCGGCGAGGCCAAGCTCTGCTTCGAGATCCTGATCGCGCTCGAGAACGAGCTCGACGTGCACGTGGCCTCGTTCTCCACGGACACGTGCGTGTACAAGGTGATGGGCGCGCCGCAGGTGCTCGGCGGCTATTTCCCGGACCTGCGCGACAAGCGCGCGGAGACCGCCGCGATCATCGGCCACAACCGCTACTCCACGAACACGTGGCCGTCGTTCAAGCGCGTGCAGCCGTTCGCGATGCTCGGCCACAACGGCGAGATCAACACGATCGCGAAGCTGCGCCAGGAGGCGCGCATGCTCAACGTCCCGATCCACGAGGACGGGTCGGACTCGCAGGACCTCAACCGCACGGTGGAGTCCCTCGTGCACCGCGGCGGGCTTTCGCTCGTGGAGGCGCTCGAGCTCGTCCTGCCGCCGATCGTGAACGAGGTGAAGCAGCTGCCGGACGAGCTGCGGCCGTTCTACATGTACCTGCGCCAGGCGTTCGGCCCGTTCGCGCAGGGTCCTGTGGCCCTGCTGTCGCGCCAGGCCGACGAGCTGGTCTTCTCGGTGGACGCGCTCGGCCTGCGCCCGCTCTGGCTGGTCGAGACCACGGGCGCGTTCGTGTTCTCATCGGAGCCGGGTGTGGTCGCCGTCGGGGAGACGGTGGAGGAGCCCAAGCCGCTCGCGCCCGGCGAGAAGGTGATGATTTCGCTCAACCGCAAGAGGGGCGAGGCGAAGCTCCGCCAGCACATCCAGCTGCAGTGGCTCACCTGGGAGCGCTGGATCGACCGCACCGGGCGCGACCCGGTACACGGCTACGCGCAGATGATCCCGGTCGGCGGGCCGCTCGAGGGTCCGGAGATTCCCGGCTACACCGCGGCCGGCCCGGCTGAGCCGGTGAAGGTGGAGGACCGAGTGCTCGGCGGCTTCGGCTGGCAGCGCGACGACATGAAGCTCGTGCAGCAGATGGCGGCCACCGGCGCGGAGCCGATCGGCTCGCTCGGCTACGACGGTCCGCTCGCCTGCCTCTCGCCCGAGCGCCAGAACCTGGCGGACTACTTCAAGGAGTCGGTGGCGGTGGTCACCAACCCGGCGATCGACCGCGAGCGCGAGGTGGAGCACTTCTCCTGCCGCGCGGTCTTCGGCCATCGGCCGGGCGCCTGGGGGCTCGACCCCGAGCCGCGCACGATCGAGACGGCGTTCCCGATCATCCTCGGCGGCCATGACGGTCTCGCGCCGCTGTCGGATGCCGTGTACCGCGAGGTGGCGAAGGAGCACAAGACGTACCTGCTCGAGGACCTCTGGGAGATGTTCCGCGGGCGCGGCAAGGTGCTCGACATCTCCACGCTCGAGTCCGAGAACACGAAGGGCGCGATCGAGCGGCTGAAGCACGAGGCCACCACGGCCGCGCGCGAGGGCGCCGAGCTGCTCGTGCTGTCGGACCGCACCGCCTACGACGGCGGGCGCCGCTACCTCGACCCGCACCTGGCGCTCGCCGCGGTTGACCTCGCGCTGCGCGAGGCCTACGTGGACGTGGGCGAGCCGAACCTGCGGCGGCGTTGCGGGATCGTGCTGCGCTCGGGCGCGATTCGCAACGTGCACGACGTGGTGCTCGCCCTCGGTCTCGGCGCGGACGGCGTGAACCCGTACGTGATGCTCGAGGTCGCCTGCGTGGACGATTACCGCACGGACATCGACCACCTCGGCTCGGCGATGCGCAAGGGCATCGAGAAGGTGATCTCCACGATCGGGATCCACGAGCTGCGCGGCTACGCGCGGCTGTTCTCGTGCATCGGCCTCTCGCCCGAGCTCACCACGATCTTCGACACGCCGTGTTACTTCGGCTCAGAGGCCGGCGGCACCGGGTTCGCCGAGCTGGACGCCGACGGCGACGAGCGCCAGCGCGTGCTCGCCGGCGAGGACGAGGGCGGCAAGCCCGCGAAGACGTTCCACTTCTACCCGAAGGTCTACAAGGCGGCGATCGCCGCGGCCAACGGCGTTGCCTCGTACGAGGACTACTCGGAGAAGGTGCGCGAGCTCGAGCTCGAGCAGCCGATCTCGCTGCGCCACATCCTCGACGTGAAGTCGGACCGCGAGCCGATCGCGGACTCGGACCCCGGCGTCGGCCTCCACTCGTATCCGATCGTGATCTCGTCGATGAGCTTCGGCTCGCAGGGCGAGACCGCCTACCGCGCCTACGCCGAGGCGGCGATGCGGGCCAACATCATCGCGATGAACGGCGAGGGCGGCGAGATCCAGGACATGTACGGCAAGTACCCGAAGTGGCGCGGCCAGCAGGTGGCGTCAGGGCGCTTCGGCGTGACGTCCGAGATGGTCAATTCCTCTTTTCTGGTTGAGATCAAGATCGGACAGGGGGCGAAGCCGGGGGAGGGCGGCCACCTGCCGGCCAAGAAGGTCACCGAGAAGGTGGCTCAGGCGCGAAACGCGACGGTCGGCACCGACCTCATCTCGCCGTCGAACAACCACGACCTCTACTCGATCGAGGACCTCGCCGAACTGATCGACGAGCTGAAGACCGCGAACCCGGACGTGCGCGTGTCGGTGAAGGTGCCCGTGGTGCCGAACGTGGGTACGATCGGCGTGGGCATCGCCAAGGCGGGTGCGGACATCATCACGCTGTCGGGCTTCGAGGGCGGGACGGGCGCGGCGCGCTCGCATGCTCTGCGGCACGTCGGACTGCCTTCGGACATCGGCACGCGCGCTGTTCATCTCGCGCTGATGGAGGCGGGCATCCGCAACCGCGTGGAGATCTGGGCCGACGGCGGCTACCGCCACGGCTGGGACATCGTGAAGCTGCACTGCCTCGGCGCGAACCGGGTGGGCTTCGGCACGCTGGCGATGGTGTCGCTCGGCTGCACGATCTGCCGCGGCTGCCAGCTCGACACCTGCCACGTAGGCATCGCCACGCAGATCGAGACGAAGGAAGAGGCCGACATGAAGGGCCTCAAGAAGTTCACGCCGCAGCAGTACGAGCCGGCGGCGGAGTCGTGCACGCGCTTCTTCTCGTCGATGGGCGAGGAGGTGCGGCAGATCTGCGCGTCGCTCGGCTACGAGCGGGCGCAGGACCTCGTGGGGCGGTCGGATCTCCTGGTGCAGGCGCGGTACCGCGAGCACGTGGACGTGTCCGAGCTGATCAAGCCGCTCGAGGAGTTCCTGGATCTGGAGCCGCTCGATCTGCCCATGCCGGAGGAGGAGCGCTCCGAGCCCGGCCTCGTCGTCGCGCGGCCGATCCGGATGAAGCCGAAGGAGGCGTCGCGCGAGGTGGCCGCGCTGGCCACGGAGGTGTGCGGCGGCACGCTGGTGCGCCGCTCGTACCCGCGGCCGGCAACCTCCGACGACCGCGTGCTCGGCACCGAGCTCGCCGGCGAGCTGGCCCGCGCGCGGATCTTCCAGCCGGACACCGCGCCGGCCGCCTCCGAGGACACGCTCGCGTCGCTCCACTTCAACGGCGGCTCCGTGGCCGGCCAGGGCCTCGGCGCGTTCAACGTCTACGGCGTGGACATCACCGTGGAGGGCGGCGCGCAGGACGGCGTGGCGAAGACGATGCTCGGCGGCAAGGTGTCGATCATGAAGGGCAAGAACCGCTTCGGCCGGCGCGTGAACGGCTCGGTGGGCAAGTCCTTCGCCTACGGCGCCCAGCGCGGGCGGCTGTTCGTGCAGGGCAACGCCGACTCGCGCTTCTGCATCCGGCTGTCAGGCGCCGACGTGGTGATCGGCGGCGAGCCCGAGGGCCGGCTCGAGGACGAGCTCGGCTGCGTGGCCGACCGCGCGAACATCAAGGGCTTCGCGTTCGAGTACATGACGAGCGGCCGGGCCGTGGTGCTCGGTGACCCTGGCCCGTGGTTCTGCGCCGGCCAGACCGGCGGGCGCGTGTATCTACGTGTGAACGAGGACTGGGGCCTGACCCGCGAGGCGCTCATCCGGCGCCGCGGCAAGGGCGCGAAGGTGTCACTTGAGGAGATCGACAGCGAGGGAATGCTCGACATCCAGGAGCTGCTCGGCCACTACGCCGAGGAGCTGCGGGGCACTGGGCAGCCGGACGAGGCGCTACGGATCATGGATCTGGCGGCAGAGCCGGAGCGGCACTTCGTGATGTCGGTGCCGCAGCGGGAGCAGACCGATCCCTCGGTGAGCACCGAGTGATCAGGTCATAGGTCATAGGTCGGTCATAGGACCCGGCTCCGCCCACACTCAGCGGTGCCCGGCTTCGGGTGACAACGGCAGCAATGAGGCAGCGAGAGTGGAGCTGCGCTCCTCTTTTGAAGGTCGTCCCAACTTGGGACTATCCGAAAAGGACCCGCCCGCGCGCTCGCTAAGCGCGACGCCCGAGCAGTCGGGCTAGGAGGCCCGGCTGCTTCGGCTGCGTCTTCAGCCAGTCATCGCGGCTCGGCAGGCGGCCCGCCTTGCGGGCGGCTGCTGCGCAGGCGGTGTGCGCGTGTCGACGGCGCGAGGTGTCGCCCTCGGGCGCGATCAGCACGTGCTCCGACATCGAGGGGAGGAAGCCGCCGCAGAACGGGCACGTGTAGGTCGCCGGCTTGCGGTTCTGCGCGCGGCGGATCGTCCACCAGTCGGCTTTCTCGAGCTTCGCCATCGCAAGGGCAATCCTGCCACCCCCACAATGACCGAGGGCCCCGCCGGGGCCCTCGACTCACTCCTCCCTCAGCCGGCGCCTCCAGATGAGGCGGCCGGCCACGGCACGGCTTGTCAGCGCGCGGCGCTGCCGATTCCCTCGCGCTCGCGGCCGACAGTCTCCCCGGTCAGGCTGATGAAGTACAGCCGGAAGCGGCCGATCACGATCTCGTCCCCGTCCTCGAGCTCGTGCCAGTCGACGCGCTCGCCGTTCAGGAACACGCCGTTCAGGCTGCGGTCGTCGAGCACGCGCACGCCGCCCGCCTCGCGGTGCAGCAGCGCATGGCGGCGGGACACGGTGGGATCGTCGAAGCGGATGTGGGCGGCGAGGCTGCGGCCCACTCGGGTCCAGCCCTCCTGGAGTGCGACCACCCGTACGCGGTCGTCCTCGTCATAGGCGACATAGTCGCCGTCGCCCACGAGCGCACCACGCGCTCCTTCGAGCCAGTCCGGTATCTCCACCTCGTGGGACCCGATCGGCTCGAGCTCGCTGTTGTCTCCGAATATCGACGCACGGCGGAAACGGCCACCGTGACAGTGGGGGCATGCGGGTATCTCGTCGCGCTCGTGAAGGGCGATCGCGAATCCGCAGGTCTCGCAGCGGAACGATCCAGCCCCTGCGAGTGTGCCGGCGGTAAAAGCGTCCATTCTCACTCCCTGCTGGGTGATCGTGCGGATGATAACGATGCCTTGGCCTCTTTTCTAGGGCGATTTGCCCGGAATTTGCGCAAAAAGAGACACATTTGCCCAAAAGGGCTACCCAATTTGGGACGTTTTGCCTCCCCCAGACTAACCACGCTGACATGCCAATTGCAGGCGGCAGGTCAAGGGGGAGCACCGGCGAACACCCAGTCATGGAACTCGCGTCGATCATCCTCCGGCACAGCGTTCGCGCGCTCGGGCACGACCGCTCTAGCTGCTCGCGCTGCCGCCGGACGCCGGTCGCGGGCGAGGTGGTCCACGTGTTCGAGACAGGCAAGGCGCTCTGCT
Organism: Thermoleophilaceae bacterium; assembly: GCA_025928345.1. Taxonomy (GTDB): domain Bacteria; phylum Actinomycetota; class Thermoleophilia; order Solirubrobacterales; family Thermoleophilaceae; genus JAICJR01. The sequence continues at coordinate 6,829 of JAICJR010000121.1, forward strand.
CGCTCTGCCTCGCCCGCCTGCCCGAGCCGGAGCGCGCGCCGCACCACTCCGAGCGGGTGCATGCGACGGATCGCCGGCTCGCGGTGATCCCCAAGGCCGCCTAGCCCCGCCGCTCCATACAATGCCCGGCGGCATGCGTCCGATCCGGGCACACGTGACTATCTCCGCGCCGCGCGATGAGGTCTACGACTTCGTTGCGGACCTCGCCAACCGCCCCGGCTGGTGCGGTCAGTATCAGCGCGAGTTCCGGCTCACGCGCCCGCGCTCGTCGGGCGCAGGGGCCGCCGCCCGCTTCCACATGAAGATGCGCCTCAACCACACGTGGGTGGAGACGGCGGTGGTGGAGGCGGCGCGTCCGCGCGTGCTGCGCGAGACGCTCAGGCTGTACCGCCTCGGCCGCACGCCCGGCTTCGTGGACTACACGTTCGAACCCGTGGGCCCCTCGGCCACGCGCATCGACCTCGTCGTCTGGACCGAGCCGGCCACGCGGCTCGACGCCTTCAAGGAGAGCTTCGGCGGGCGCCGCTGGCTGCGCCGCCGGGTGAAGTCGTCGCTGTCGCGGCTGAGGAAGATCTTCGAGGAGCGGCCGGAGGCTCCGCTCGCCCGCGCGACGATCGCGGGCTTCGAGCCGGCGAAGGCCGCTCGCTTTGGAAGCTTCTGATCGTGTCCCGGCTCGTTAGACTGCCCGGCCGCATGAAGAGGGTTGCCACCGTCCTCGCCCTTGCGGCGCTCGTCGTGCCGGTCCTTTCCGGCTGCTCGCGCCATCACCTGTCCCCTGAGCCCGAGGGCGAGAACGTGATCGTCGACGGGCTCACGTACACGGTCTTCATCACGCGCGAGCTCAACCTGCGCGACCCCGAGGACCACGACTACTTCCAGGGACCCGAGGCGCCTCCCGGCTTCGGCTACTACGGCGTGTTCATCCAGGTCTGCAACGACGTGAACCACACACACGGCGGCGCGTCGACGCCGGTGGACAACTTCCGGATCGTCGACACGGAGGGCCAGCAGTTCCTGCCCAAGCAGCTGCCGCCCACCAACGTGTTCGCCTACCGGCCGCGCCCGCTGAGCGCGAAGCAGTGCATTCCCACGCCCGGTAGCGCGGCGGCTGAGGGGCCGATCGGTGGCTCGCTGCTGCTCTTCAAGATCCCGGTCACGGCGATCGAGAACCGGCCGATGGACCTTGAAATTAACCCTCAGGGCCCGGGACCTGTGCCGGACTCCCAGCGCATCGAGCTCGATATCTAGAGCCCTGCGCTGAGCACGGTTGCCGCTGCTGGCGCTGCTGTGTCTCCGCCCGCGCCGGCTCTCACGAGCATCACGCAGACGGCGAGCTTTGGGTGGGTGGCCGGCGCGAAGCCCGCGAACCAGGCGTCGGTCTTGCTTCCTGCGGGAGCCTGCTGCTCGCCCGGCGGCGGCTGCTCGCCCGGCTTCGGCACGGTGCTCTCGAGCTCCGCGGTGCCGGTCTTGCCCGCCACGGTGGTCCCCGGGATGGCCGCCCGCACGCCCGTGCCGTACTGCACCACGCCGAGCATCATCGTCCGCATCTCCTTCGCGATATGGCTCGAGATCACCCGCACAGGCTTGCCCGGCGGGTTCCCCGGCACGAGCGTCGGCCGGTGGCGGATGCCATGCGAGGCGATCGTCTGCACCACCGACGCCATCTCGAGCGGCGTGGCGAGCACCTTCCCCTGACCGATGGCTGTCGAGCCCAGGGCGAGCTCGGAGCCGATCGCGTCCGCCGCCGGAATCGTGCTTGGCAGCGCGCCGGCGATCGATGGCTGCTCGTTGAACCCGTAGCGCTCGGCCGTGTGGACGAGCCGTGCGGCGCCGACCTTCACGCCGAGCGGCGCGAACACCGAGTTGCACGACTTGGCGAAGCTCTGGGCGAGGGTGCCGCCGCAGAACTCGCCGTTTGCGTTCTGCAGGTCCACGCCGTCGATCGTCGTCTTCTGGGCAACCGGGAACTGCGTGCTGAGCTTCGCGTCATGCGCCTCGAGCACCGCGGTGGCGGTGACGAGCTTGAAGGTTGAGCCCGGCGGCTGCGGCGCCGAGAACGCGACCCCGGCAAGCGCGCGCACCTCGCCGGTCCGCGCGTCGAGTGCCGCGATGCCGCCGAAGCGTCCGGCGAGCGCGGACACGGCCGCGGCCTGGATGCCGAGGTCGATCGTGGTGCGCACCGGCCGCGCGGGCCGCGGGGGCGCCTGCGCGAGCACCTTTCCGCCAGCCATGAGCTTTCCGCCCGGCCGCCCCGCGAGCTCGTTCTCGAATGCCCGCTCGAGCCCGGACAGACCCACGGGCGTCCCGGTTGGGAAGCCGCGGCTGTAGAGCTGGTTGCGGTCGGCTGCCGTGGCGGGCTCGCCGAGGGAGCCGGCGATCGACTCCGCCACGGATCCGGCGGGATAGCTGCGGGAGTCGCTCGGACCCTCCGCGATCACCTTCCCTCCGCGCGCCTCGAGCTTGGCCCGCTGCGGCGCCACGGTGGTCCGGCTGAGCGTCGCTCCGCGCGGCACACCGGGGAAGACGAGGTTGCTGCTCCAACCGATCTTGCCGCCCTGCGTGTGCATGACGAGGTCGGCGCGCACGGTGCCGAAGATGCGCGTCGACACCGTCATCGGGACGCGCACGAGGCCATGCCCCTCGTCGTGCGGCTTGCCGGCTGACATCCGGACTGTGGTGGCGGTGCCGCGCGCTGTCTCGTACGCCTTCACGAACTCGCCCGGCTTCACCCGCGCCTGTGACGCGTCGGTGAGCTGCTCGTACATCGTCCCGTAGTCGCCGCGCTCCCAGGCGAGCGTGAACGCCCGCGCGGCCTTCTGCGATGCGGACTCGCGGGTGACGCCGTAAACGATTCCCAACCCGAGGGAGATGAGCGCGATGGCAACGATGCTCGCCGCGCCGATTCGCCGCCGCCGAACGGCGCGCTGGTGCGCGGCACGAGTGTGGGGTCTTGCGGCGGGTCTCATCTTCCTGGGAATAACGTCTGTGCGCCTCTGTGACGACCGTCGACTGGATCATCGTGGCCTTCACCCTGCTGATGGCCGTGTGGGGATACACGCAGGGCCTCGTGGTCGGGGTCCTGTCGCTTGGCGGATTCGTGTTGGGGGCGCTCCTGGGCTCGCGGCTTGCGCCGGTCCTGCTCAAGGGCGGCGCGGAGTCCCCATACGCGCCGCTCGTCACCCTGGTGGTCGCGCTGATTCTGGGCGGCGTCCTCGCGACCGCGCTCGAGACGCTCGGGTTCGAGCTGCGGCGCAGGATGGGGCCCGGGCTCGGCACCGTGGATGGCGCGGCCGGCGCGGTGCTCGTGGCGTGCTTCGGGCTCGGGCTCGCGTGGGTGGCGGGCGCGGTTGCCCTGCAGACGCCCGGGGCCCGTCACCTGCGGCGCGACATCCAGCGCTCCACGATCCTCCAGGCGCTCAACAGCGCGCTTCCGCCGAGCGGGCCGCTGCTCAACGCGCTCGCGCGCTTCGACCCGCTGCCGTCGGTAAACGGCCCGCCCGCGAACGTGCCCGCGCCGGACTCGCGCGTGGCGAGGGATCCTCAGGTGCGGGCGGCTGGCCACAGCGTCGTCCGGGTGCTAGGCACTGCTTGCGGTTTGGGGGTACAGGGCTCGGGATGGGTGGCGGGCAACGGCATCGTAGTCACGAATGCCCATGTGGTCGCCGGGGAAACCGACACGACCGTTCAGCTCCAGGGGCAGGGCGCGCGGCTGCCCGCTCAGGCAATCCTCTTCGATCCGCATGACGACGTGGCAGTTCTGCGCGTCCACGGACTGGGCGGGGCGCCCGCCCTGCGCCTCAACGCGCCGGCGAACTCGGGCAC
>JAICJR010000205.1 GCA_025928345.1 Thermoleophilaceae bacterium
GATCGGCATCGGCATCAGCTCAGGCGTCTCGCGCGTGGCGTAGCCGAACATCATGCCCTGGTCGCCCGCGCCCGCGACGTCCATCTCGTCATCGTCGTCGGCGCTCGTGCGCCGCTCGTAGGCCTCGTTCACGCCCTGCGCGATGTCGGGCGACTGCTCGTCGATCGCCGTGATCACCGCGCACGTGTCGCAGTCGAAGCCGTAGGCGGCGTTGTCGTAGCCGATCTTGCGGATCGTCTCGCGCGCGATCTTCGGGATGTCCACGTAGGTCTGCGTGGAGATCTCGCCGGACACCACCACGAGGCCGGTGTTCACGAGCGTCTCGCACGCCACGCGACCGTTCGGGTCGTCCCGCATGACGGCATCCAGGACGCCGTCCGAGATCTGGTCGGCCATCTTGTCCGGGTGGCCCTCGGTGACCGATTCGGACGTGAACAGGAACTCGTTGTCTGAAAGGTTCTCGTACTCGCTCATGGGTTCTTCAGGCGCAACTCCGCGTCGATGTCATTGCCCTCGCGTGACAGCACACCGCCGGCAGCGCCGATCTTCTGCAGGTCGTCGCGGACCGCCGCGTATGTGGGATTTGACCCGAGTCCGGCCTGGTCCGCGAGCGCGAGGAGCTTCTCCAAGTCGAGGAAGACTAGCGCCGAGGCGTCCTTCGGTCGCTGCCCGAGCACGAGCTTGAAATCCTTCGACTGATCGAGGTGCGCGCCCTTCTTCGCATCGGCGATGCCGCTCAGCGCGGTTGAGACGAACAGATCGCCGCCGAACGCCGCGTAGCTCAGCTGCAGCGCGGGCGTGAGGTTCGCGGTCATCGCGGTCACGCCGTTTACGGTCTGGGCCCCGAACGTGGGCGCCACGCCTCCCGCCTCCGGGTTGAGCAGCTTGATCAGCGCGGGCTGCAGGCGGCCGAGCACGTTGAGCGATTGCTGGGCCGGAACGCTGCCTGCGTCGAGCGTGACCGTCGGGCCGGGCGTGAGCGACAGGCCGCTGTTCCCGCGCAGGAGCGGCAGGATGTCGCGCTGCACGTTCACCCCGGATTGCTGCGCCAGGGTGGCGAAGCTCTGCAGCACGTGGCCGAGGCCGGACGTGGGTGACGCCATCAGGTCTTGCAGCATGCAGCCTGCGCCGTGCATGCCGAGGAAGAGGGCGGGACGCGCGGGCGCTTTCGTGAGCAGCGAATCGCCCTGGCCGGCGCCGCCGCTGTTGCAGCCGGGACCGGAGGCGGGGCCCGCGGCCGGGCGGGCACGGAACGCCAGCCGCATGACCTTGCCGTCGTCCCCGAAGCCGATCGCCGCCGATTGGAACGCGGGCACGCGCGCGAGGCCGGCGAGGATCGCGCTCGGCCCGGCGAGGTGCGCGCTCAGCCACGACTGCGAGAGCCAGGCGTTGCCCACGCGGTCGCCCGGCAGGCCGCCCGAGAGGTCCGAGTAGGTCGGGTCCTTCGCAAGTGACGAGGCGGGCCGCGAGCGCAGGTCGAGCGCCGCCTGCACGGCGCCGCGTGCTCCGATCAGCGCCCAGCCGCTCCTCACGCCGGCGAGCGAGCCGCCGCCCACGTTGCGCAGCAATGTGCCGTCGTGGGTCTCCGGCGGGGACGATCCTGCGGCGCGGGCGATCGAGCGCAGAGCGGCGCGCTGGTCGCGCACTCGGAAGAGCAGCAGGTTCTGCGCGGTGCCGGGCAGCTCCGCGTAAGCCGCCTCGTTCCCGAGCCACGGCTTCACGTCATTGAGAGTGAGATTTCCGAGGGTGCTGCTCGTGGTGGCGCTGAAGAGCGCGTCGCGGAGCTGGCCGGCGAGCGGGAGCTTCGCCATTGCGGCGGAAGTGCGCTTCCACTGCAGAGCGCCCTTGCTCGTGCCGAGGTTGAGATAGACGAGCGTGTTCGCCGGCACCATCGTCGCGGCGGTGTCCGGCGGGGGCGGCGGGGAGCCGCCGGTGAAGGCGCGCGCGAGACCCACACCGAGGAGCGCCGCGACGATCGCCGACGCCACGATCCTCCTCACCAGGTACTTGCGCTTCGTCTGGGTCATCCGCGTCCTCCCCCTCGCGTGTGGCGTCCCTGCCGCTCCCGGTAGTCGATCACCAGTGGCACTCCCTCGAGGCCATAGCGCTCGCGAAGGCGATTCTCCAGGAAATAGGCGTAGTCACGCGTCAGTCGCCCGCGGTCGGACACCTGGATGGCGAAGCGCGGCGGGCTCGTCTCGTACTGGGTCATGTAGTACATCCGCAGCCTGCGGCCGCGGACGGTCGGCGGCTGGCGGATCGACTGGATGTCGGAGAGGAAGCGGTTCAGCTCGGCGGTGGGGATGCGCTGGGCGGCTCTGTCCCCCAGTTCGAGCGCCTCGTGGAGAAGCCTGCGCACGTTGCGGCCGGTCTTCGCCGACGCCGTGATCACCTTGGGCCTGAGGCGAATGCGCTGAGCCACGCGGGCTTTTGCGTCCTCGAGGTCGGCCTCGCCGATGTCCCACTTGTTGAGCACGATGATCGTCGCGCAGTTCGACTTCATCGCCAGCTCGGCCACGCTCAGGTCCTGGCTCGTCACGCCCTCGCTCGCGTCGCACACCACGAGTGCCACGTTCGCGCGCTCCGCCGCCCTCTCCGACCTCAGCTGCGCGTAGTAGTCGACTGTTCCGGCCACCTTGCCCCTCCGCCGTAGCCCGGCGGTGTCCACTAGAAGAATTTCGCGGCCGTCGATCTCGAGCCGCGTGTCGATCGCGTCTCTCGTTGTACCCGCCTGCTCGCTCACAATCACCCGCTGCTGCCCGAGAAATGCATTGACGAGCGAGGACTTGCCGACGTTGGGGCGGCCGATCACCGCGAGCCGGAGGGCTTTGTCCTCTTCTCGGTCCGGCGTGTGCTCGAGGTGCTCGGCGATGCGGTCGAGCAGATCGCCCGTGCCGAGGCCGTGCTGGGCCGACACGGGCACCGGGTCGCCGAGGCCGAGCGCATGGAACTCGGCGGCGTCCGGGAGGGCGCTCGGGCCGTCGATCTTGTTGGCGGCCGCGATCACAGGGATCGGCGCGCGACGCAGTTCGTGCGCCAGCTCGGCGTCACCTGGCCTGAGGCCGGCTCGCGCGTCCACCACCAGAACCGCGATGTCGGACTCGGCGATCGCGCTGCGCGCCTGCTCCTGAACCGCGCGCGCGAGGTTGTCCGTTTCCTCCAGGTCCACCCCGCCGGTGTCGATCAGCAGGAACCGGCGGCCGTTCCACTCGGTCTCGAGCTCCTTGCGGTCGCGCGTCACGCCCGGCTGCTCGTGCACCACCGCCTCGCGCGTCTGGGTGAGCCTGTTGACGAGCGTGGACTTGCCCACGTTCGGGTAGCCGACGACGGCCACCTTCGGAAGCGCCATCCGCTGCTCGCTACCTCGCGTTCGCGACCTTGCGAACGAGCGAGACGATCTGCGTGATCACGTCCTCGGCCGGGCGGCCGGTGGAGTCGAGCTCGATCGAATCGGGCGCCGCGCGGAGCGGCGAGTGCTCGCGCTCGGAGTCCGTCTGGTCGCGGATCGCCTGATCCTTGAGGACGGTCCGCCAGTCGGAGCCGAGCTCGGCCGCCCTTCTTCGCGCGCGTTCCTCAGGGCTGGCGGTGAGGAAGATCTTGAGCTCCGCGTCTGGCTTCACAACGGTGCCGATGTCCCGTCCCTCGGCCACCCAATCGCCATTTTCGAGCAGCGCCTTTTGCTTCCTCACGAGCGCCTGGCGCACGGCCTGGTCGGTGGCGATCTTCGACGCCGCCTCGGACACGGTCGGCGAGCGGAGCGCCGCCGTCACGTCCGTCCCGTTCACAAGCACGCGCTCGCCAAGCTGGATGTCGAGCTCATCCGCCACCTCGGCGACGCTGCGGTCGCCGCGCCCCATCGCCGCAAGCGCAGCCGCCCGGTACATCGCGCCGGAATCGAGATACGTGAACCCGAGCCGCTCAGCAACGCCGCGCGCCACAGTGGACTTGCCCGCCCCGGCGGGCCCATCGATCGCGATGACCATTGCGGCGAAGGCTACTTGTGGCTTGTCACAAAGCGATGTCCGAAGCTCTACGGGAAGACGACGGTGACGGTGACCTCGTACACGTGGCCGGCGCGCAGCTTAAAGAGCGTCTCCCGTCCGCCGCCGTCGATCGTGCACCAAAGGGTTCCAGGGTCCGCCGGAGCGCACGACGAGTTCGTGCGATCTCTCACGGCTCGCTCGGACGAGCCGACGCCGATGCCCTCCGCCGTCCGTGTGCCTCCGTCGCGCGTCGAGATCGTGTTGAGTGTCATTGCGTTGCCGTTGGGCGCGCGAAAGTCGAGTTCGAGTCGCTCACGGCGGTACCGCCACTCCACAATTTCGCCGCCACCTTCAGATCCGAGAAGGTCTGCTCGCGCGTCCGGCTCGCCGAGCTTGGCCTGCACCTGGACCTCCGTCAGGCCGAGTCTGAGTCGGTTCATCCCCTGTTGCGGCACGATCACGTGGGCCGGGATCTCGGCCGAATCGTGCGAGACGCGCGAGCCCCCGCCGCATGCAGCGAACAGAAGAGCAGCGGATAGGCACAGCACGAGCGCGGTGACGATCCGGGGCACGGCGGGGCAGGTTACTCAGGACATCATGAGCGAGCGCTGGTTCCTTCGCTTTCTCCGGTCTGGGGAGTCCGGGTGTCATCCAAAGTGCACCCGTTGCGTCGCGCGGTTCGTGCGATGAAGAGATGGCGCCGGGCCTCAACCCGCGCTCTCGCCCCGCTCAGGCCTGATGAAAATCACATAACTCCCGCTCAGGGTTTGGCACGTTCGCACCGATGTAGGCCATGGATCCATGCGTCCCTCAGCTCGCCCCACCCACGACACGGATTACCAGGAGCTTGTCGAGCGCATTCCGGCCGTGAGCTACACCGCCGACTTCGGCTCGACATGCCAGTGGCAGTTCGTCAGCCCGCAGGTCGAGCAGTTGCTCGGCTACACGCCCGAGGAGTGGTGCGCCGATCCCGGGCTCTGGTTCAGGCTCGTCCATCCAGACGACCGCGAGATCGTGCTCGAAGCGGAGTCCCGGACGTTCCGCGACGGCACGCCATTCTCGTGCGAATACCGGCTGCTCGATCGCAACAGCAACGAGGTGTGGGTGCGCGACGACGCCGTGGTGATCGGCAACGAGCAGGGCGGTCGCATGCTCCAGGGCCTCATCCTCGACATCACCGCGCAGAAGCACGCCGAGGAGCGGTTGCTCTACCTCGCCGACCACGACCCGCTCACCGGCCTCCACAACCGCCGGCGCTTCTTCCGCGAGCTCGACGCCTACCTCGCGTGGAGCGAGCGCCAAGGCGACCCCGGCGCGGTGCTCCTGCTCGACGTCGACCGGCTCAAGCAGGTGAATGACGCTTACGGCCACGAGGCGGGCGACGA
>JAICJR010000029.1 GCA_025928345.1 Thermoleophilaceae bacterium
CTCACTCGTCGTCAGGCCAGCGGCCGTGCTCGTCGAAGTAGACGCGCGCCGCCTCCTCCTTTGCGGCCTGAGGCGTGCCCCGCTCCACGATGTGGATCACGATCGGATACGCGATCAGGCCGATGACGGCGATGATCGCGGCGATCAGCTCGACGGTCTGCATACCGCCGAAACTTAGCTATACGGGCAGGTCCGCCTCGCCGCCGGAGCGCTTGGCCCCGTACATCGCCTGGTCGGCGACGTTGAAGAGCCCGCCGGGCGTGACGCCATCCGCGGGTCCCACGGCCACGCCGAAGCTCGCGCGGAGGCCGCTGAGCCGCTCGTCATGCTGGAACGCGAGCGCCGAAGAGATGCGGTCCACCACCTCGGCGGCCACGTCGGGACCGGCCTCCACGAGGATCAGCCCGAACTCGTCGCCACCGAGCCGGTAGGCGCCGTCCGAGCTGCGCAGCGCGTCGCGCAGCACGCTCGCCACGTGCTCGAGTGCCTCGTCGCCGACGAGGTGCCCGTGCCGGTCGTTCACGTCCTTGAAGCCGTCGAGGTCGCACACCACGAGCGCGAACGAGGTGCCGTAGCGCAGCGCGCGCGAGCTCTCGAGCTCGAGCCGCGCCATGAACGAGCGCCGGTTGCCGAGGCGCGTGAGCGGGTCGTGGTCGGCGAGGAAGCGCATCTCCTCGAACTGCGCCATCGAGTCGAGCGCCGTCGTCGCCTGGTTGGCGAACATGCGGAGCGCCTTGAGGCTGTCGGGCGAGGGGATCAGGCGGTCCTCGGGGTCATCCACCCAGATCAGCGCGATCACCTCCCGCTCGCGGTCGTACAGCGGCACCATCAGCCAGTGGTGGTTCCAGGCGTTCGGCCCGCGCCCGTTCGACACCGAGGAGTAGGTGGTCTCGAAGCTGCCCACGCGCGCGCTGGCTTCGTCGGCGGGGACGAGGAAGCAGCCCTCGACCTCGAACTGTGGATCGAACAGCGGCTCGATCGACTTGATCGAGGCGGGGGGTGGGAGCGTGGCGCCGGCCATTTCCCAGCCGGAGGCGGCGCGCACGTGGAAGCGGCCGTCGGCGCGGTCGAGCAGGTCGATAGAGACCTTCTCGAACTTCAGCGCCTCGCGGATCCCGTCGCAGACCGACTGCAGGATCGAGTCGATCGAGCGCGATTCGGTGAGGCGAGCCGACACCAGGAGCAGCTGCTCGAGCGACTGCCGGTAGTGGCCGGCGCGCTCCGCCTCCTGCGCGCTCTCAACGGCCAGCGACGCGTGGGCGGCAAGCGCCACGAGAACGTCGAGCTCGGCGTCCGTCGGGGTGCTCCCGGACGCGGGCTCGTCCACGGAGATGAGGCCGAGCGTGCTCCCGTCACCGCGGCGCAGCGGCACGAGCAGCGCGTCCTCGGGATGCCAGGCGTCAGGCGCGTCGCCCGGCGTCAGGTCCGGCACGAAGCTCGCGCCGTCGATCGAGCTCCAGTCGAACTCGTCGTGCGGGATGAAGTAGGCGCCGCGGCGCAGGAAGCGCTCGTCGAGGAGCGGCTGGATGTCCTCCCACTCGCGCACCGTGCCCATCAGCACCCGGCGCGCGTCGTCGCTGCCGTGGACGGCGGTCACCTCGAAGTCGTTCCAAGCCGGTCGGTAGAGGGTGACCACTACCGTGGCGAAGCCCAGCGCCTCGCACACGGTGTGCGCGATCGCATCGAGCACCGAGGACAGCTTGTGCTCCCCGCGCAGCAGGCGGGTCACCTCGAGCAGTCCCCGCAGGTGCGCGATCGAGGACTCCGGCGATTCGGAGCACTGGATCTGGTTTCGGGGCGTGTTCGCGTGCATCTGGGGCAGGGCGGACCGCGGGGCGAGTCCCCCTGTTGGTAAATCGACTCTCCCGCTGCCGGACTTGAATAGAAGCCGCGTCTCTGGCCGAGGAACTCCGCAGTTTGCGTGGACGACTACGCTGACCCTGCACATGGGCCTTTTTTCCTCGCAAATCGGCGCCCGTGACATGGCCATCGATCTCGGCACGGCGAACACGCTCGTGTACGTGCGCGGACGCGGAATCGTGGTGTCTGAGCCGTCGGTTGTGGCGATGGACACGAACACCGGGGCGGTCCACGCCGTGGGCAGCGAAGCCAAGCGGATGATCGGCCGTACCCCGGCATCGATCTCCGCCATCCGGCCGCTCAGGCACGGCGTGATCGCGGATTTCGAGGTGACCGAGCAGATGCTCCGCTACTTCATCCGCAGGGTCCACCAGAGCCGCTTCGCGCATCCGCGACTCGTGATGTGCGCGCCGTCGGGCGTGACGGATGTGGAGAAGCGCGCAGTGATCGAGGCATCGCTCTCGGCCGGCGCCCGGCGGGTGCACCTGATCGAGGAGCCGATCGCCGCGGCCATCGGCGCCGGCCTCGCGATCGAGGAGCCCGTGGGCAACATGGTGGTGGACGTGGGCGGCGGCACCACCGAGGTGGCGGTGATCTCGCTCGGCGGGATCGTGGTGGCGGAGTCGGTGCGCACCGGCGGCTACGAGCTCGACGAGGCGATCGCCGGCTACATCAAGCGCGAGCACGGGATCGCCATCGGCCAGCAGACCGCCGAGGACATCAAGCTGTCGATCGGCACGGCGGGGCCACAGGAGGACGAGGCCAGCGCTGAGGTACGCGGGCGCGACCTCGTCTCCGGTCTGCCGAAGTCGGTGATGCTCACGGCCGAGGAGGTGCGCGGCGCGCTCGAGGCGCCGCTCGTGGAGATCATCGACGCCGTGAAGGAGACGCTCGAGCGCACCCCGCCCGAGCTCGCGGCGGACATCGCGGAGCGGGGGATCCTGCTCGCCGGCGGCGGCGTGCTACTCCAGGGCTTCGACGAGCGCATCCGCGAGGAGACGGGGATGCCGGCGAGCCTCGCGGAGTCGCCGCTCACCTGTGTGGCCGTTGGTTCCGGCCGCTCGCTTGAGGAGTTCGAGACGATCGCGCGCGCCGGGGCGGACGGCGCCAGCCGCACGCGCGCCAAGCGGCTCGCTCAGCGGGTCCGGACCTAGTCAGCCGCGCGGCAGCGAGCTCGTGTCCACGGCCTCGAAGTCGCGGCCGGTCACTCTGCCGAGCTGGTGCAGGTCGTCGTTGTTCCAGCCCGAGGACGGCGCGCCGCTTATGAACCAGGGCGAGCCGTTGTCGGCCACGATCATGCCGTACTTCTTGAGCGCCCTGAGCACGATGCGCGACTGCTTCGGGAAGTGTGAGATGTCGAAGCTCGCCTTCAGCCGGAAGCGCTGACCCATCGCGGGAACGTTTGGATCGTTCGTGTCGCCCGCCTGGTGGCGCGCGGGATAGATGAACGCCTTGCGCGTGTCACGAACGGTGAAGCGCAGCGCATGGTTGATCGAGCCGTGGCGCGCGTCGCCGAAGCGCGCGAGGCCGGGGAGGATCGGAAGGCCGGCGGCATCGGCTGAGGTCCACGTCTTCGGGCGCACGCGGTTCGAGCGCAGGCTCCAGATCGCGCCCGAGCCGGCGTGCCAGCCGCCCGCGGTGTGCCGCAGGGCGAACAGCTCGTAGAGGCGGCAGCGCGAGCGGTCGACGATGATCGCGTGACGGTCCCCCGTGGAGTTGCGTCCGCCCTCGATCGGGACGTTCCGCGGGATCGGATACGGGGCCCCTTGTCGGACTCGTCCGAGTAGTCGAAGCGCACGCGCACCTTGTGCTGGCGGCTCGTCACGGTCGTGTAGGGAATGCCGATCGGCCCGCCCTGGTAGCGGCCGGACCCGAAGTCGGCGTGCACCGGATTGTCGACGCCGATCGACCGGACGAGGGCGTCCGAGTTCTTTGCCACCGGCAGCTTGTTCACCGGCAGGTTCCACTGGTTGCTCGTGGGGAACACGGGGCAGCCGGCGATGTGCGGTGCGCGCGTATGTGACGCGCCAAGGGCACCGGCGGCCGTCGCCGCCGCAGCCACGACCGTGACCGCCGCCGTCCGCCTGCCAAGCATCGCCTCAGCGTACAGATGACACGCACGTCACCCGAAAAGTCGCAAATTGCACCCATTTGGTTTATGCCTACCGCCGCGTGGGTAGGACGTCCGAGCGCCGGGCCCCACCGGCGCCATTCGAGGGAGGAATGCGATGGATGCCGACCCGACCGAATCCGCTCCAAAGCGGACGGCCGTCGAAGCTTCGAAAGGACTTGTGCTGAAGGCCACGCGGCGTGGCTCACTCGTCGTCGAGACCGAGAACGCCCGCCGCATGATGCGCCGCTTCGCCAAGATGCGCCCTGATGGTGGTCCCGCGCCAGACCGGCAGGCTGCCGGCGCGACGCCTTAGGTAGTCTCGCCGCATGGAGCGAGAAGAGTCGGATCAGCTGCCGGAGGAAGGCCCCGAGGAGCAGGTTCCCGACGACGCCGGCGGAGGCGCGCGCGAGGAGGCTGAGCGCAACGAGGCCGGCGACGATGAGGATGGCCAGGCTACGGGCCATCCGCCTAACGCCGGTTAGTAGGTCATAGGTCATGGGTCATAGGTCATAGGCTGTTGCCCATGGCTGCGTTTCATCTCGCTCAGGTGAATCTTGCTCAGCCTCTTGAGCCGCTTGATTCGGAGTTGCTGCGTGAGTTCGTCGAGGCTCTTGATCCGGTCAATGCTGTCGCTGATTCTGCTCCTGGTTTTGTCTGGCGGCTTCAGACGGAGGACGGGAATGCGACTGCGGTTACCGTCTTCGACGACGACTCGCTGATCGTGAACATGTCGGTGTGGGAGTCGATCGAGGCGCTGCGCGCGTTCGTCTACACCGCGCCCGCGCACCTCGCCGTGATGAAGCGCCGGCGTGAGTGGTTCTCGCGAATGGAGATGCACCTCGCTCTGTGGTGGATTCCGGCTGGCCACGTGCCGACTGTCGCGGAGGCCGAGGAGCGCGTCACGCTGCTGAGCGCGATCGGGCCTTCGCCGGACGCGTTCAGCTTCCGCAGGCATTTCCCGCCGCCTGACGGCGGGGCGCCGGACGCGGTTGACGACGACCGCTGGCTCTGCCCTGCCTGAGCGCTAGACCCCGAGCAGCCGCTTCAGCTCGATCGCGTTCTTCACGGCGTACTCGTTCCAGTCGTTGTTGAAGTACGCGTACACCTCCACGCTCTCGCGCCACTCGCGCAGCCGCGCGGCCCACTCCTCGAGCTCCGTGCGCGAGTAGTTCCCGCCGCGGCCGCGGTGTCCGTAGTGGAAGCGCACGAAGGTCCACCCGGCGGTGAACGCGTGCGTCTGGAACGGGCGCTCGGGTGTGTCCCCGATCACGAGGGCCACGCGATGCCGGCGCAGCAGGCGGTAGACGTCCTCGCAGAACCAGCTCGCGTGCCGGAACTCGAAGCAGTGGCGGCCCTTCGGCAGCGCGGCCAGCGCGGCGCGCAGACGGTCGTCGTCGCGCTGGAAGTTGCCGGGCAGCTGCCACAGCACCGGGCCCATCTTCGGCGACTCCACGAGCGGCTCGATGCGCTCATAGAACACGCGCACGCCGTCGTCCATGGTGGTGAGGCGCTTGATGTGCGTGAGATAGCGGCTCGACTTCACCGTGAAGACGAAGCCCTCCGGCGTCTGCTTCACCCAGTTCTCCACCGCCGAACGGTTGGGCAGGCGGTAGAAGGTGTTGTTGATCTCGACGGTGTCGAACGCGCCGGCGTAGCGCTCGAGCCACAGCCGCGGAGGCAGACCCGGCGGGTAGAACGACTCACGCCAGGCCTTGTAGTTCCAGCCCGAGCAGCCGATGCGAACGCGCTTCATGCCGGTGGGTGCCCGGCGGCCGCGCGATCAGGCCAGCGTCTGCCGGTCCCGCTCGGTGAACTCGGTCTTCTGAGCCTTGGCGTCGTCGAGCTCGGTCTTGATGTCGCCGGCGCGCTTGGCACGCCCGGCGAAGAAGCCCACCGCGCCCACGATGAGGGCGATGATCAAGAGCGGTATGCCGAGGATCGGGGTGCCCCATACGAAGGCGGCGCCCGTGGCGAGGACCAGCAGCGTGAAGATTGCGAGTACAAGCGGTGCCATTGCAGTGGGGGTACCCCGCGGGCAGCTGGGCGCAAACCTCTCCCACACGCGGCGTACGCTTGGATCGAGATGAACGAAGGACCTCGCTCTGCACTGCGCGCCGCCGCGATTGCCGTGTTCGCCGTGGGCGTGTTGCTCATGTTCCTTCACCCCCCTTCGCTCTCCGGCGCGGGCGGGCTCGCCACGCTGATCGTGGCGGTGCTCGCGTTCTTCCTGATAGTCGCGTGGGGGACGGTCGGGCTGATGGGCCTTGACGGCATGAGCGAGGAGGACTTCGAGCGCCTTGTCCGCCGGAGCGAGGAGCTGGCGCGGCAGCCGGACCTCGCCCGCGGCGCCACCGAGTTCGAGGTCCTGGTGTCGGACGCGATCGACCGGCTGCCGCCGGACTTTCAGGCGCTGCTCGAGAAGACTCCGGTGGTGGTCTCGCAACGCGGCGCGCAGGCGGGCGCGTACGGCCACTACTTCGGCGACACGGTCGCGCGCGGCTACTACGAGGATCGCATCGTGATCTACCAGGACACGCTCGAGCGCGACTTCGGGTACGACCCCGAGCTCCTCGCCGCTCAGGTCGAGCGCGTTCTGCGCCACGAGCTCGCGCACCATCTCGGCTGGAACGAGGCGGGCGTGCGCGATCTCGGTCTGTAGCGGCGCTTCGCCGCGGCTTGTGGCGCGGCGCCAAATCGCTCCACCATTCGCGCTAACGGGCGTATCGTGTGCGCCCTCACGGACCGAGTCGACTTCACGGGAGGTGCCGTCATGGTGGACGCCGTTTCTTTGGGTGGGCGCAGGTTGGCCCTCGCAGGTGTCCTTGCTCTTGCCTTCGGGCTCGCCTCGGTGGGCGCGGCACGTGCGGATGTGCAGGTGCCAAGCACGGGCAGCCCGGTCAGTCCGTTCTCGCAGAACAAGTCGAACGAGCCGGGGCTTGCGGTCGATGCCGCCAATCCGCAGATCCTGGCGGCGGGCGCCAACGAGGAGCGCGACATGGAGGCCTGCGCGGCGGGCGACCCCACCACGTGTCCATTCACCCAGGGCGTCGGCTCCAGCGGCATCTACTTCTCCGGCGACGGCGGCGGGAGCTGGACGGAGCCCACGTACACGGGCTGGAGCGCTCGCGACTGTCTCGGTCCTGACCCATGTCAGCCTCAAGTGGGGTCGATCGGAACGCTTCCCAACTACTTCGAGCAGGGACTCGTGTCGGACGGCGATCCATCGCTCGCGTTCGGGCCGCAGCCGCTGCCCGGCGGCGGTTTCTCCTATGCGAACGGTGCGCGGCTCTACTACGGCAACCTCACCGCCAACTTCGGCACAACGCGCACAGACCAGACGTTCAAGGGCTTCGAGGCAATCGCGGTCTCACACACGGATGACCTCACCGGCACGGGCGGCAACTCGGCCTGGTCCAACCCCGTGATCGTCAGCAGGCAGAACGCGGCGCTCTTCTCCGACAAGGACTCGATTTGGGCGGACAACTACTCGAACTCGCCGTTCTTCGGCAATCTCTACGTCTGCAACACCGCCTTCCGGAGTCAGGAGAAGGGCAACGGCATTGCCGAGCCCATCGTCTTCTACCGCTCGACGGATGGCGGCAGCACGTTCTCCCGTCCGGTGCAGCTCACGCCGGCCACCGGCAACGGCCAGACCGGAGGGCGGCAGGGATGCGCGATCCGCACGGATTCGCAGGGCCGGGTCTACGTGTTCTGGTCGGGCACCGACATTCATACGCGTAACGGGGCGGTGCTGCTGGCCACCTCGGACAACGGTGGCAGGACCTTCACGCGCCCGCGCGTGATCTCGCAGGTCACGCCGGTGGGGATCTTTGATCCGATTCAGGCCGACGTGAGCTTCGACGGCGACGCCGGGGCGCGCACGGACTCGTTCCCCAGCGTGGACATCGCCAACGGTGCCCCCGACATCAGCAAGCCCACGGACGAGATCGTGGTCACCTGGTCAGACGGGAAGACTCCCACCAGCGCGAGCGACCCGAACGAGAAGGCGAAGGTCATCTATTCGACCAATCGCGGCCGGAGCTTCCAGACCATCGACTCGGCATCTCCGTCGAGCGACCGCCCGGACTTCCCGGCGGTGGCGATCGGCCCGGACGGCAAGGACGTGTGGATCACCTACACGAACTTCGAGCAGCCCTTCCAGGCGACCACCGCGACTCCGCGGATGGCGCAGGGTGTGGTGCGGCACGCGAGCGTGGGCTCGGACGGCAGCATCGGCGACTTCACGACCGTGGAGCGCGGGCCGAGCGGTGACGCCCGAGGCTCGAGCGCCAACGACCTCACGACGGAGTTCATCGGCGACTACAGCTACGCCGCCGCCGCGCCGGGAACCGGCTTCGCGGTCTGGAACGACGTGCGGAACGCGGCCGACTGCCCCGCCATCGACACCTACCGGCAGAAGCTGGTGGACAACGACTCCACGGCGGCCGCGCCGGATGTCGAGGCCGACTGCGCGCCGAACTTCGGCAACAGCGACATCTTCGAGGGCACCTTCACGTTCCCGTAGGCCGGTCAGAGACACCCGGGCCTATCCCCTAGGCTTTATCGCGCTCCGGAGAGGTGTCCGAGTGGCTTAAGGAGCGCGACTGGAAATCGCGTGGGCGGGGTTGACCTGCCTCGAGGGTTCGAATCCCTCCCTCTCCGCTTTCGCCGTTCCCCCGCTGTCACGTTTACGGCTCGTGGTCCGTCTTGGGATCAGTGACCACGACCATTGGAGGAACGGCAATGTTGGAGAAGGTCTTCTACACAAGTGTTCTCGTGAGCGACCAGGACGAGGCGCTCCAGTTCTACACGGACGTCCTCGGCCTGGAGAAGCGGGTTGAGAACCCGACCCCCGACGGCCCGCGCTTTCTCACCGTCGGCGTGAAGGGCGACGACTTCCAGCTGGTTCTCTGGCCCGGGAAACCGGGACAGGCCGAGCCGGCGATGGGACGACCGCCGGCGTCGATCACGATCGAGAGCGACGACTGCCGGGAGACGGTCGAGCAGCTGAAGTCCCGCGGCGTGGAGTTCGTCTCCGACGTGCTCGAGTTCCCGTGGGGTTACGTCGCCCAGTTCGAGGACCCGGACGGCAACCGGCTGCAGATTCGCCAGGGCCGCTAAGCGCGCGCGGAGGTGAGCGACTCGACCAGCGGCAGAGCCAGCGTGACCTGCGGGCGCTCGCCCGGGAGGATCTTCACGCGCACGATCGCTCCGCCGTAGTCCTCGGCACGCGCGTCAGCGCGGCGGACGAGGTCGCCGATCTCCACGGGCGGGATGCCGCAGGCGGCGAGGAAGCGGCGCAGGTCGCGCTCGCCGCCTGCGCGCAGCTCGAGCTCCTCGATCCGCTGCTTGGGATCCGCCGTCTCTGGCGCGTCCACCATCGGGCGAAGCACGCACGCGGCCATGTCGTCGGGCATGTGGTGAACCTCTTCGCGGATGCGCTCGAGCAGCGAGGTGGCGGTGATGTGTCCATTCAGCTCGGCGACCACCGCGGTGAGGCGCTCGCGGCCGAACAGCTCGCCGTCGACGCGCGCCTCGGCGAGGCCGTCGGTGAAGAAGCAGGCGATTGAGCCGACGGGCAGCGCGACGGTGGTCTGGCGCACGCCGGTGCGCTCGCCCACGCCGATCGGAGGCGCGGACACGGCCGTGACCGGCTCGTGCTCGGGTGCGCCGAGCAGGATTGGCGGCGGGTGTCCGGCGCAGGAGAAGGTGAGCTTGCCGGCGGCCGGGTCGAAGACGGCGACGGCTGCGGTGGCGAAGGCGGAACCGAGGTTGTGCTCGAGCGTCTCGCCCGCGAGGCGCATCGCGATGCGCGGCTCGAGCCCGGTCTCGAGGTATGCGCGGAGCGTGTAGCGGAGGAGCGCGGTGCGGGCGAGGGCGTCACGGCCGTGGCCGGCGACGTCGCCGAGCACGAGCCCGATCTTGCCGTCCTCGAGCTGGAAGACGTCGTAGAAGTCGCCGCCGGCGCCCGGGCCGTCGGCCGGCCGGTACGCCACGGAAGCCTCGAGCGGACCGATCCGCTCCGGCACCTCGGGCAGGAGCGCGGCCTGCAGCAGGCCGACTTCCTGGAGCAGCTGCCCGCGCTGGCGGCGGAGCCGGCGCGCGCGCAGCGTGACGACTGTCCAGGAGGCGATGGCGGCGAGGAGGAGCGCCGCCATCGCCCCGATCGCGGCCTTAACCGGACCGGGGATCACCTGGACGATGTCATGCACGGTGCGAGTAACGACTGAGACGCGCACCCTGGCAAGTGCATGACTGGTTCCCTCGTGCCGTGCCGGCTTCTGTGGCGCCGCCGGCGCGGGCGTAGGAGCCACGCCCACCGCGCGCACCGGGCGGATGACCGATGCGGAGGGATGCGGTGCGATGGCACCGGAGGAGGGGCGGGAGCTCTTCTTGTGGTTCGTGTGGCTGGAAGCGTGCTTGCCGGCCGTCTTCTTCGGCGTGGGCGCGGGAGCGCTGCCGCCGGCCGGCGTGGCGGGCGTGGTGGGCGCCGCGGTGTTGCCGCCGGCGGGCGTGGTGGCTGAGGTCGTGGTGGTTGCCGGCGGGCTCGTGTAGGTGGGCACGGGCGTCTTTGTCTTCTCCTGCTTCGGGCTGTAGCTCGAGCTGCCGTTGCCGTGGCCCGACTTGTTCGGGCTGAAGACCGGTGCGACATGGCCCTTGCCCTTGTTCATCTTGTGCGTGAACTGCGAGCCGTCGGAGGTGCCGCCGCTCGAGGACGGCTGATAGGAGGGAGCCGGCGCCTGGGGAGCCGGACTTCCGTTCCCGTTCGCGTTGCCGTTGCCCGGGCCGGACTGGTCCTGGCCGGGCGCCTGCAGGCCGGTGGGCTGAGGCGGCGGTGTCTTGTCGCCGCCCTTGTCAGCGAGCGCGGGGGAGGTCAGCGCAAAGGCAAAAATGCATGCGCAGACAGCAGCCAGCCTGGACGGGACGGAGGGCATGCGATGAGCATCGCCATAGCCAGAGCGGGCGATTAGCCCTGGACGGTCGATTGGACGTTTGTTCGACCCCCCGCTTCAACCGCTCAAGCTTCCGGAAATTGCGCAAAAACGACCAACCTTGCCTCAATGGCCCAAGAGATGTACCTTTGCGCAATGGACCGCAGCGCGGCGGTGGAGGCGATCTTCGAGCGGGTTCAGCCGCCCACGACGTTCGAGGAGACGGTTGAGCGCCTCGGGACCGCCATAAAGGTGGGCCTGCTTCCCCCGGGCAGCCGCCTGCCGCCGGAGCGTGAGCTGGCGGAGCAGCTCGACATCTCGCGCTCCACACTTCGCCAGGCTCTCACCGCGCTCGTGCAGAGCGGCCACCTCGTGGCCGCGCGCGGGCGCGGTGGCGGTACCTTCGTGGCGGACGCCCCGCCGCTCACGGCCGGACCCGCGCCGGCGCTCGACAAATTCCGCGACATCCTCGACTACCGCGTGGCGATCGAAACGGGCGCCGCCCTGCTCGCCGCGGAGCGCGCCGAGGACGAGGACCTCGACCGCATGCGCGAGCAGGTGGAGGCGATGAGCGCGATCGGCGAGGACTTCGACCCGTACAGGCGCGCGGACATCCGCTTCCACATCGCGCTCGCCGAGGCCTCGCACTCGCACCGGCTCGTCGCAGCCATGACCGAGGTGCAGGGCGACATGAGCGAGCTGATCGGGCTGATCGCCCATCCGGAGGAGGTGCTCGCGCAGTCGAACGCGCAGCATGCGCAGCTCATCGAGCTGCTCGCCGCACGGGACGCGACCGGCGCCGCCGAGCTCGCGCGCAAGCACCTCGAGGGCACCGAGCACATCCTCATTGCGCTGCTTCCGGCGCACGTCTGAGGCGGCGCCTTCGCGGACCTTGACTCCGTCTTGACCCGGGTCTAGTCTGCCCTCCGACCAAAGGTCGGGTCAACGTACCAAGTGGAGGAGGACTCGCCGTGGACGCATCTGTTGAGACGCGCCCGATGACGGACGACGAGCGTCGCCTGGCCGAGCTCGGCTACAAGCAGGAGCTCAACCGCCGCATGAGCGGCTTCCAGAACTTCGCCCTGTCGTTCACGATCATCTCGATCCTGTCCGGTGCTCTCACGCTGTACGGCACCGGAATCAACTACGGCGGTCCGATCCAGCAGGCGTGGGGCTGGCCGATCGTGTCGGTGTTCGTGATCATCGTCGCGCTGTCGATGGCGGAGCTTGCGTCCGCGTTCCCGACGGCGGGCGGCCTCTACTGGTGGGCGTCCAAGCTCGGCAGCCCGGCATGGGGCTGGTTCACCGGCTGGTTCAACCTCATCGGCCAGGTGGCCATCACCGCGGGCATCGACTACGGCGCGGCGATCTTCACCACCACGCTGCTCAACCTGGTCTTCTCCTACGGCAACGACACGCACCACATCATGTACGCGTACGTCGCGATCCTCGTCCTGCACGCGACGCTGAACATCTTCAACGTGCGGCTGGTCGGTGTGCTGAACCACATCTCGGCCTACTGGCACGTGGTGGGCGTGGCCGTGATCGCGCTCGTGCTGATCATCGTCCCTGACCACCACCAGAGCGTCTCGTTCGTCTTCACGAAGACGGTCAACAACTCCGGGCTGAGCGGCGTCAGCTTCGTGTTCATCTTCATGCTCGGCTTCCTCCAAGCCCAGTACACCTACACGGGCTACGACGCGTCCGCGCACCTATCCGAGGAGACTCACGACGCCTCGAGATCGGCCGCCAAGGGCGTGATCAACTCCGTGCTCGTCTCGGCGATCGCGGGCTGGGTGCTGATCCTCGCGCTCACCTTTGCGATCAAGGACCTGACGAAGGTCACCGGGGCGGGCTCGTTCGCGGTCACCGAGGTGCTCGACCAGGCGCTCGGCAAGACAGGTGCCGAGCTGATGCTGTTCATCGCCGTGGTTGGCCAGCTCTTCTGCGGCATGTCGGCGATCACCTCGGCCTCACGGATGCTGTTTGCGTTCTCGCGCGACCGCGCGGTGCCCGGGCACAGGATCTGGTCCCACCTGAACAAGGACCATGTGCCGTCGAACGCGGTGATGCTGATCGCGTTCCTCGCGTTCCTGCTGGCCGCGCCGGCGTGGAGTGGCAACACGCTGTTCGTCTATGCGGCGGTCACTTCCGTGGCCACCATCGGCCTCTACGTCGCCTACATCCTCCCGATCATCCTGCGCTTCCGGGCCGGGGACAAGTTCGATCCGGGGCCATGGTCGCTGGGGCGCTGGTACAAGCCGCTCAACATCATCTCGATGCTCTGGGTCTTGTTCATCTCGATCCTGTTCATCCTGCCGACAACGGACGCGGCGGTGCCGTGGAACAGCGGCTTCGACCACAAGGTGGCCAACTACACACCGCTCGTCTTCCTCGTGGTGATCGGTGCGGTGAGCATCTGGTGGTGGGTGTCGGCAAGGCACTGGTTCAAGGGGCCGATTCGCACGATCGAGATGGACGAGCTCGGCCGCGTGATCGACGAGAAGCCGGCGTCGCCGCCGAGCGAGCCGCCGCCGGCCGCCGCGCCGGCCTGAGCCGCTGACCGTGGGCCGGGTGGAGGGCAGAGCCTGCGTCGTCACCGGCGCAGGCTCCGGGATCGGGCGCGCGATCGCGGTGCGCCTTGCCGAGGAGGGCGGGCGCGTGGTGTGCGCGGACGTCGACGCCGCGAACGTCGAGCAGACCGCATCCGAGATCGGCGACGCCGCGAGCGCCATGCGGATTGACGTGTCGGACCCGGCGCAGGTGCAGACGATGGTGCAGCACTGCGTGGAGACCCACGGCCGCATCGACGTGCTCGTGAACAACGCGGGCGTGAACATCCCCGGCGTCCTCCACGAGGTCCCGGACGAGGTGATCGACAAGACGCTCGCCGTGAACGTGAAGGGCCCGATCTACGGGTGCCGGGCGGCGATCCCGCACATGCTCGAGCAGGGCGGCGGCTCAATCGTGAACATCTCGAGCGTGAACGGGATCGTGTCCGAGCCGTTCCTGTCGGTGTACTCGGCGTCGAAGGGCGCGGTGGTGATGCTCACGAAGGGCGTGGCGCTCGACTACGCGAAGCAGAACATCCGCTGCAACGCGATCTGTCCCGGCTGGGTGGACACGCCTATCAACTACGCGCACGCGGAGATGCTCGGCGGCCTGCAGCACGTGTACGACACGATCGAGTCGTTCCAGCCGATCGGGAGGCCCGGCCGACCGGAGGAGATCGCGCACGTGGCGCTCTTCCTCGCGTCGGACGAGGCGTCCTTCATGACCGGCGCGATCGTGTCCGCCGACGGAGGCATGACCGCCCAGTGAACCTGGACGAGCTGCGCAGCTCGGTCGAGCACGACGCGATCGACACGGTCGTGCTCGCCATCCCGGACATGCAGGGGCGGCTCATGGGCAAGCGCCTCACCGCGCGGCACTTCCTCGACGAGGTACTGCCGCACGGCGCGGAGGGCTGCAACTACCTGCTCGCCACGGACGTGGAGATGAACACCGTGTCCGGCTACGCGATCGCGAGCTGGGATCTCGGCTACGGCGACTTGATGATGAAGCCGGATCTCTCCACGCTGCGGGGTCTGCCGTGGCTCGAGGGCAGCGCGCTCTGCCTGGCGGATGTGGAGTGGGACAACGGCTCGCCGGTGGCGGAGTCTCCCCGCGCGATCCTGCGCGCGCAGCTCGAGCGGCTCGCGGAGCGCGGTTGGACCGCCAACGTGGGCACCGAGCTCGAGTTCCTGATCTTCAACGAGACGTACGAGGCGGCGTGGGACAAGGGCTATCGCGACCTGCGCCCGGCCAACCTCTACAACGCCGACTACTCGCTCACGGGCACCGCTCGCCTGGAGCCGCTCATCCGCAAGATCCGCAACGACATGGGCGACGCCGGAATGCGCGTGGAGAACTCGAAGGGCGAGTGCAACCTGGGCCAGCACGAGATCAACTTCCGCTACAGCGACGCGCTGTCGATGGCGGACAACCACGTGATCTACAAGAGCGGGGCGAAGGAGATCGCGTCGCTCGAGGGCGTGGCGATCAGCTTCATGGCCAAGTTCGACGAGCGCGAGGGCAACTCGTGCCACATCCACCTGTCGCTCGCGAACGAGGATGGGTCGAACGTGTTCGCGGCCGATGAGGCCGTGTTCAAGAGGTTCCTCGCCGGCCAGCTCGACTGCCTGCGCGAGCTGTGCCTTCTGTATGCGCCGAACGTGAACTCCTACAAGCGCTTCGTGCCCGGCGCTTTCGCTCCAACGGCCGTGGCCTGGGGCCGCGACAACCGCACCTGCGCCCTGCGGGTGGTGGGGCACGGGCAGGGACTGCGGCTCGAGAACCGGCTACCCGGCGGTGACGTGAACCCGTACATGGCCATCGCCGCGATGATCGCCTCCGGCCTGCACGGGATCGAACGCGGTCTAGAGCTCGAGCCGGCGTTCGGGGGGAACGCCTACGAGTCGGAGAAGGCGCGCGTTCCCACGACGCTGCGCGACGCCCAGGAGCTGTTCGCGCAGAGCGGTGTGGCGCGCGAGGCGTTCGGCGAGGAGGTGGTGTCGCACTATGTGCACGCGGCCGAGGTGGAGCTGGACGCGTTTGAGGCGGCGGTGACGGACTGGGAGAAGTACAGGGGTTTCGAAAGGCTCTAACGCCGTACCGGGTCCGTAGGGAGTAGGGGTACGGAGTAGGGAGGGCCGTACTCTGCCGCGGGGCTACGAGCCAGGAGCGATGAGGCGGATGTGCCGCCTCGCCACCATCACGAACGCCATCTCCTCGACCTTCTCCGGCGCATCCAGCGACGTCAGCTTCGCGTCCTGCAGCGAGAAGAACTCGCGGTCGCGCTGGTTCACGTAGTCGGAGAGGCGGCTGCGGTAGCCCTCCGCCGGAAGGGTGAGCTGTCCCTCGATCCGCCAGCGGTCGGTCTCGAGGACTATCTGTTCAAGGCGGAGGTCCAAGGGGCGGCATGCTATCCGGGCCGGACGGGTACCCGCGTGCTCGGTGGACAAGTGACGAGAGGAGCGGCATGCCTCCACGCGGCGTAAAGAAAGGCACGAAGCGGGCCCGCCAGTACGAGCACATCAAGAAGAGCGAGAAGGACCAGGGTGCGTCCGAGTCGCGCGCCGAGGAGATCGCGGCACGCACGGTGAACAAGGAGCGGGCGCGGTCAGGCGAGTCGCGCACGCGCTCGAGGACCTCGACGCAGGACATGTCGTCCGGCCGCCGGGGCGGCCAGCGCTCTGGGACGAATCGCGCCAAGGGCCGCACGCGCGACCAGCTCTACAACGAGGCGAAGAACCTGAACATCGAGGGCCGCTCGAAGATGAACAAGTCGCAGCTGCAGCGGGCTGTCGACCGCAAGAAGAGCTGAACCGCCTGAGATTTTGGTTGCAGGACGACCAAAATCTCAGAGCGTCAGGGGCTGTTGAGCCGATCTAGGTCGGCTGGCGTGTCCACGTCGATCGGCTCGCAGAGGTGCCCCACCTCGATGCGTCGCACGCCCGAGGCCTCCAGCAGCTCCCGCGCTCCTTCATTGCCTCGCAGTTCCAACGCCTGAGGAATCAGCACCCGCGGAAGCACAACCGGATGGCCCGGCAAACCGTCGTAGACGGCACGCAAAGCGCGCGTTCCGTCGAAGTGGGCAAGCACCGCCTCGATCGCTGCGGGCGTGATCCCAGGCTGGTCCCCGAGAAGAATGAGCACGCCATCGACGTCATCAAGTGCGGCGAGTCCGGCCCGCAACGACGCCGCCTGACCCTCCGCCCAGTCGTCAGCAACGACCACTTCCGCGCCGTGCATGTCCACGCGCGCGCGTATCTCATCGGCTCGCGCTCCCAGCACGACCACGAACCGTTCAACCGCAGGCAGCGCCGCGAGTGTCACCAGCACGTGCTCCAGCAGCGGCTGCCCGTCCAGCTCCGCCAGCTGCTTCGGTCCGCCAAACCGCGAGCCCTCGCCGGCGGCGAGCACCACGGCGCCGATCACGACATCTCGCCCTCGAGCAGCTCCGCCAACTCCTCCAAAGACGCGATCGAGTTACCCGCGAGGAAGTGGTCCACGTACGGAAGCGCGGCCTGCATCCCGCGCGTGAGCGGCTCGTAGCCCTCATGCGCCTTCAAAGGATTCAGCCACACGAGCCGGTGCGCACAGCGGTTGAGGCGCGCCATCTCGTCCGCGAGCTGCTGAGGCTCGCCGCGGTCCCAGCCGTCCGAGAGGATCACCACCACCGCGCCACGGCCGATGCGCCGGCCGTGCTCGCGGTTGAGCGTGGCGAGCGCGTCGCCGATACGAGTGCCGCCGGACATGTCACCGGCGGCGTGTGTGGCACGAGTCATCGCGGCGTCGTGGTCGCGGCCGGCCAGCTCGCGCGTTACGCGCGTCAAGCGAGTGCCGAATACGAAGGCCTCTACGCGCCCGCGCGCCTCCACGCACGCGTGCATGTACTGGAGCAGCATCCGCGCGTGCGCCTGCATCGATCCCGACGCGTCGCACACGAGCACCACCTGGCGCGCCTTGCGCGACGGCTCCCGCCAGCGCCGCTCCATCGGCTCGCCGCCGTAGCGCAGCGACGCGTGGATCGTGCGGCGCAGGTCGTGGGTCTCGCCGCGGCCGCGCGCCCTGCGCAGCCGCCTGCTCTCGCGCGTCGGCCGCCGGTGGGCGAGGCGCACGATCAGCTTGCGCGCCAGTTCGCGCTCCGCCTCGGTGTACTCGGCGAAGTCCTTCTCGCGCAGGATCTCGACGTCGCTCCACGCGGCCGGCAGCGGCCGCTGGTCAATCGCCTGCTGCTTGGCGGGCTGGTCGCCCGGCACGGCCATCCGCGGCAGCGCGATGCCAGCGGCCTGAAGCTCGGTGGACAGGAGGTCGAGCTCCTCCTCGTGGCCTGACCCGAAGCAGGCGACAAAGGCGGCGTCGAACGCCGGTATGTCCGCATGCTTCGAGCACAGCACCGCGCGCAGCGCGTTGTAGGCGTCGCGTCGCGAGCTCGGGTCGATCGCCGCGAGAGCGCGGTGTGCCACGAGCAGCTCGTCCACGCCGACGCGCGCGCCGGCCGCTCTCATCTGCGCGGCCAGCTCGGCGAGCTTGCCGGTCACCCCGGCGCCGAGCGTGGCCGCCTCAGACACCTTCGAGAACTCCCTGCTCCCTCACGCGGTCGATGTCCTCGCGCACCTTCAGCGCGACGCCGAGGGCCTCTTCGAGGTCGTCCGTGCCGAGCGCGAGCAGCGCGCGCGCCCAGTTGATCGTCTCGCCCACGCCGGGTAGCTTGTAGAGCTCCTGCGCGCGTAGCCGGGCCACCGCCGCGCACACGCGCTCCGCGATCTCGTCCGGCACCTCCGGCAGGCGTGCGCGCACGATCTCCTGCTCGCGGTCGGGCGTCGGGTAGTCGATCCAGTGGTAGAGGCAGCGGCGCTTGAGAGCGTCGTGCAGCTCGCGGGTGCGGTTGGAGGTGATGATCACCAGCGGGTGCCCGCGCGCCTCCACGGTGCCGAGCTCCGGGATCGTCACCTGGAAGTCCGACAGGAACTCGAGCAGGAACGCCTCGAACTCGTCGTCGGCGCGGTCCACCTCGTCGATCAGGAGCACCACGGGGCCCTCCTCCTCGAGCGCCTCGAGCAGCGGGCGCCGCAGCAGGAACTCGCGGCTGAAGAGGCGCGACTCGGGCAGCTCGCCGCCCTGTCCGGCCTCCGCCGCGCGGATCGCGAGCAGCTGGCGCTGGTAGTCCCAGTCGTACAGCGCCTGGTGAAGGTCGATGCCCTCGTGGCACTGAAGCCGGATCAGCCGCGCGCCCGTCGCATGCGCGAGCGCCTTGGCCACCTCGGTCTTGCCGACGCCGGCCTCGCCCTCCAACAGCAGCGGCTGCGAAAGCTGCTCAGCGAGGAAGACCGACGTCGCAAGCGCGCGATCGGCCAGGTAATGGTCGGACGACAGCGTCTGCTGAACGTCCTCTATCGAGTTGAACGCCACACCCAGACGTTAGCCACCGGTCGCGGCCATCAGCGCTCGCTTCGTCAGTACGCGCGCGAGATGCTTCTTGTAATCGGGCGTCGCATTCACGTCGCCCGGCGGGTTCGTGCCCTCGGCCGCCTGCTCGGCGGCTTGCGCGATCGACTCCGGCGAGAGCGACTGGCCGCGCAGCGCCTCCTCGGTGGCGCTGGCACGCAAGGGCGTCGCGCCCATGTGCGTCAACGCGACGCGCACGTCCTCACATGTGCCGCCGTTCGACTTCACGAGCGCGCATACGCCCACCATCGCCCAGTCCTCGGAGCGGCGCACGAACTTCTCGTAGCCCCAGCCGTAGCCGTCGAGCGCGGGCATGTACACCGAGGTCACCACCTCGTCCGGCCCCACGGCCGTCGTGAGGAAGCTCTTGAACATCTCGGTGGCCTGAATCTGGCGCTCGCCGTTCGGACCCTGAGCCGTCACGGTGCCCTCGGCCGCGAGGAACACGGTGGGCAGGTCGCCCGCGGAATCGCCGTGCGCGATCGAGCCGCCGATCGTGCCGCGGTTGCGCACCTGCTGGTCGGCGATCAGCGAGGCCGCGTGCGCGGTCACGCCGAGCTCCTCGGCATCGGCGATCTCCGCATGCCGCGTCATCGCCCCGATCGAGAAGCCGCCGTTGGAACGCTCGATTCCGCTGAGCCCGGGCACCTTGCCGAGGCTCACGAGCAGCGACGGCGCCGCCAGTCGCAGCTTCATCAGCGGCAAGAGCGAATGGCCGCCTGCGAGCAGCTTGGCGTCATCGCCACCCTGGCTGAGGGTGCTGATCGCCTCATCGAGCGACTCCGGGGCCGCATAGTCGAAGTTCGCGGGAATCACGACTCACCTCCTTCAGCCGGTGCGGCTGGTCCTGAGCCGGCGCTCCCAGAGCCGTGCTCGTCCGTTTGCCTTCCCTGCTCCGTCGCGCGCGGCCCCGAGCCGGCGCCGCGCGCCTCCTGGATCGCCTGCCACACGCGCATGGGCGTGAGCGGCATGTCCATGTAGCTGACGCCGAGCGGACGCAGCGCGTCGACCACAGCGTTCACCATCGTCGGCGTGGCCGCGATCGTGCCGGCCTCGCCCACGCCCTTCACGCCGAGATCGTTCACCGGGGACGGAGTCTCCGTCCGGTCGGTTTCGAAGCTCGGCAGCTCGGCCGCGGTGGGGAGCGCGTAGTCCACGAAGGTGCCCGTGATGAGCTGGCCCTCGTCGTTGTAGACCACCTGCTCGAACAGCGCCTGGCCGATCGCGTGCGCGATGCCGCCGTGCACCTGTCCTTCGATCAGCAGCGGGTTGATCGCCCGCCCGCAGTCGTCCACCGCCACGTAGCGAGCCACTTCTACCTTGCCCGTGTCGATGTCCACGTCGACGATCGCGGCGTGGGCGCCGAACGGCCAGACGAAGTTCTCCGGGTCGTAGAACGACGTCTCCTCGAGCCCTGGCTCCATCCCCTCGGGGATGTTCTCCGGCACGTACGCGGCGAGCGAGATGTCCGCAAGCGCCAGGCCCTTGTCCGGCGAGCCGCGCACCTGGTACTTGCCGTCGGCCAGCTCGATGTCCTCCGGCGCCGCCTCGAGCAGGTGAGCGGCGAGTTTCTTCGCCTTCTCCTGCACCTTCACCGCCGCGCGCCCTGCGGCCTCGCCGCCCACCGACAGCGTGCGCGAGCCGTAGGTACCCATGCCGAACGGGCCCGTGTCGGTGTCGCCGTGCATCACCTCCACGTTCTCCGGCTCGATACCGAGGCGCTCGGCCACGATCTGGGCGAACCCCGTCTCGTGACCCTGGCCGTGCGGCGAGCTGCCGGTGTAGACGGTCGCGGCGCCTGACGGATGCACGCGCACCACCGCCGACTCCCAGAAGCCGCCCTGGATGCCCACGCCGCTCGGCCCGACCACGCGCGACGGCGCCAGGCCGCAGATCTCCACATATGTGGAAAAGCCGATACCGCGGTACACGCCGTGCTCGCGCAGCTCCGCCTGCTCGCGGCGGAACTCGTCCAGGTTCACGTGCTCGAGCAGCTTGTCGAGCGTGCCGTGGTAGTCGCCCGAGTCGTACACCACGCCCACGGCCACCTCGGCGGGGAAGTCCTCCTTCGGGATGAAGTTCTTCCGCCGCAACTCGAGCGGGTCCATCCCCAGCTCAGCGGCCGCCTGCTCGATCATCACCTCGATCGCGTGCGTGGCCTCCGGCCGGCCGGCGCCGCGCACGGCGTCGGTGGCGAACTTGTTCGTGAACACGCCGACGATGTCGGTCTGGACCGCGGGGATCTTGTAACAGCCGCTCATCACGAACGCCGCGAAGCACGGGATGAACGGGGTGAGCAGCTGGTAGTAGGCGCCGAGGTCCGCCACGATCTTCGCGTGGAGGCCCGTGATGGTGCCGTCGCGCTTCACGCCCATCTTGCAGTAGACGATGAGGTCGCGTCCGTGGGTCGTGGCGGCGAGGTTCTCCGAGCGCGTCTCGAGCCACTTCACCGGCCGGCCGAGCTTGCGCGACAGGTAGCACGCGAGCACTTCCTCGGCGTAGTGGTTGAGCTTGCTGCCGAAGCCGCCGCCCACCTCCGGAGCGATCACGCGGATCTTCTCCTCTGACACACCGAGCTCGCCGGCCAGGAAGAGGCGGACGAGGTGCGGAATCTGCGTGGCGGTCCAGAGCGTGACCGACTCGCCGCGCCACTCTGCAATGCAGCCGCGCGGCTCGATCGCCGCGCCCGCGGTGCGGTGGTTCACGATGCGGCGCTCCACCACCACATCGGCCTCGGCCATGGCGGCGTCCATGTCACCGCCGCCGAGCGCCCACTCGTGCGTCTTATTGGTGCCGAGGTCATCGTGGACGAGCGGCGAGCCGTCCTCGAGTGCCTTCTCCGGGTCGATCACCGCGGGCAGCTCCTCGTACTGCACGACGATCTGCGCGGCGGCGTCGATCACGCCGTATTTGTCCGAGCCGACGACCGCTGCCACCGGGTCGCCCACGTGGTTCACCTCGCCGCGGGCGAGCGGCCAGTGCTCGGGCGTCTTCACCTCGACTCCCGGCGGTATCCACACCATCGGAAGCGGCGCCCCGACGTCGAGATCCTCACCGGTGATCACTGCGTGCACGCCTTCCATGCCCTCGGCGGCGCTCTTGTCGATCGAAGTGATCCGCGCGTGGGCCACGTCCGAGCGCACGAGGGCCATGTGCAGCATGCCCGGCAGCGAGATGTCGTCGACGTAGTTGCCGCGGCCGGTGATGAGGCGCGGGTCCTCCTTGCGCTTCATCCGGCGGCCGATCGGGCCGCTCTGCGTGCCCGTTGCCCCCTCCGTTACCGCGCTCATGCCGGCACCCCCTCTCCGGAGCGCATCGACTCCGCCGCAGCCATCACCGCCTTGACGATGTTGTGGTAGCCGGTGCAGCGGCAGAGGTTGCCCTCGAGGCCGTGCCGCACCTCTTCCTCGGTCGGGTTCGGGTTGCGCTTGAGGAGATCGGCCGCCGCCATGATCATGCCCGGCGTGCAGTAGCCGCACTGGAGCCCGTGGTGCTCCCAGAACGCCTCCTGGATCGGGTGCAGCGCGCCGTTGCCGGCGGGCGCCATGCCCTCGATCGTCTGCACCTTCGCGCCGTCCGCCTGCACCGCCAGCACAGTGCAGCTCTTCACGGATTCACCATCCATCAGCACGGTGCACGCGCCGCAGTTGGAGGTATCGCAGCCGATGTGCGTGCCCGTCAGTCCAAGGGTGTCGCGCAGGTAATGGACCAGTAGGAGCCGCGGCTCCACCTCAGACGAGCGCGACTCGCCGTTGACAGTGACGTTCACCCGAACGCTTTCCGCCATTACTCCTCCTCCTCAAGCGAGAGCCAAGTAGCGGCACTCTACTCCTGCTGACGATTCGTGAGTAGGGCGCGCGGGTTACAACTCGGTCGGCGCTGGGGTCTCCGACCTCCGACCTCCGACCTCCGACCTCTCGTCTCGCGCCCGAAGCCACGTAACCAATTGCGCTGCAGGGACCGGGCGCGAGACGAGGTACCCCTGCACCACGTCGCACCCGTACTCCGCCAGCCGCTCGAGCACGTCGGCCGTCTCCACTCCCTCGGCCACGACGCTCACTCCGAGCGAGCGGCCGAGCTCGATCGTCGAGCGCACTATTGCGGCGTCGCTCTCGTCCTCGGTGAGGTCGGTGACGAAGGAGCGGTCGACCTTGATCTCGTCGACGGGGAAGCGCTTGAGCCAGGCGAGCGAGGAGTAGCCCGTGCCGAAGTCGTCGATCGCTATGCGCACGCCCATGCCCGCGAGCGCGTCGAGGATCTGGGCCGAGCGGTGCGGGTCGTGGATCAGCGAGCCCTCGGTGATCTCGAGCACGAGGCTGTCCGGCGTAAGGCCGAAGCGCGCGAGCAGCGACGCCACGTCCGCCGGGAGGTCGCGGTCGAGCAGTATCTGAGCGGGCAGGTTGACCGCCACCGGCAGCGAGATCCCGACCTTGCGCCAGGACGCCACCTGACCGAGCGCCATGCGCAGCACGTTCATCGTGAGCGCGCCGATCACGTCCGTGCGCTCGGCGAGCTCGATGAACTCGCCCGGCGGCACCAGGCCGCGCTGCGGGTGACGCCAGCGCACGAGCGCCTCCACGCCCACCACCTCGCCGGTCCCCACCGAGAGCTTGGGCTGGTAGTGGAGGACCAGCTCGCCCCGGGTGATTCCCTCGCGCAGCTCGGCGGCGAGCACGAGCCGCTCGGGGCTGTATGGGTCCGTGCCGGCGTCGTAGACGTCCACTCCGGTGCGCCGGACCTTCGCGCGGTGCATCGCGACGTCGGCGTGGCGGATGAGGACGTCGGCGTCGCTGCCGTGGTCGGGCGTGCACGAGATTCCCACGCTCGCCGATACGCCCAGGCGCAGGCCGGCGATCACGAATGGCTCGTCGAGCAGGGCGCGGATGCAGAGGGCCAGCTCGTTCAGCCGCGCCACGCCCTCGGCCTCGGCGATCATGATCCCGAAGTCGTCGCTGCCGAGGCGCGCCACTACATCGTGCGAGCCGGCGACGGAGCGCATCCGCTCCGCCACGCCGGAGAGCAGCTGGTCAGCCTCGGCGTGGCCGAGCGTGTCGTTGAAGTCCTTGAAGTTGTCGAGGTCGAGCGCGAGCACGCCCACGCGCGCGCCGCTGTGGCGTGCGCGTTCGATCGCCTGTTCCACGCGCGCGCGAAACAGAGTGCGGTTCGCGAGACCGGTGAGGGCGTCGTGCGTCGACTCGTGGCCGCGCAGGTCCGCCTGCCGGGCGCTGTAGTAGATCGCCGCGAAAGGCAGTGCGAGCAGCGGCACGGTGGCACCGCTGAAGTGCACGGCCACCACGGCCACCGGCGCGAACCCCACCAGGATCCCGTCGATCAGGAGGATCAGCGCGAGGTTGCGCCTGAGCTGGACCCACACCGGCACTCCCATGGCGAGGCCGGAGACGATCATCGCGCTCACGTCGTTCACCAGCAGGAAGGCGAGCGACGCCGCCGCGATGGCGGGCAGATCGCCTGGATGTATCGGCAGCCCCGGGTGCGGCACTCCCGACAGCGCTCCTAGCACGGCCCCGGCGGCGGCCGCGGCGAGTGCGTACTGCGAGGTGTTGAACCCGACCTTCACCAGCGGCTGGCGCGATACGACACCCCACGCGAACACTCCGCCGGCGAAGGTGACCACGCAGGCGCCGGTGCCGTACATGAGCAAGGCGATGAGCGCGACCAGGCTGCCGGGGCTCACGCGGGTGTCGTCATGCTGGCGGGGCGACTTGAGCGAGATCGATTCGGCACTCACCGCGAGGCTCATGAGGAGGACCGCCTGCCAGGGCGACGCCGCGACTGGAGCGAAGCTGCCGCGCTCGATCAGGAGCGCCAGCACCCCCACGCCGAGCGCGATAACGAGCGCCGCGAAGCGGTAGGCGGGACTGGCCGGCAGGACGGCCGCGATCCTCCCGCGGGGGGGCCGGGAATGCGGATCGGGCAGGCTGTCGGGCGCGCAGGGCGCTTCCATGCCCTGGGTGATCGGTTGGGAAGCCGGGAGACTTAGCTTTAGAGTGCGCTCCTACGGTCCGTGGCTCGCGCGCGTACAAGACAGCTCAGGTGGTGGGAGCGCATGCTCGAGCGCTTCGCGGCCTCGCCTGCCGGTGGCTGGTTCTTCGTGGAGGTGGCCAACCGGGTCGATCCCACACTGCTGAAACTCACGCGCGGCCGCTTCAGCATCGCCGTGGGGCAGCCGGTGCTCCTGCTCACCGTCAAGGGGGCAAAAAGCGGGGTACCGCGCGAGACGCCGCTTCTCTACGCCACTGACGGCGTCAACCTGGTGGTGGTCGCGTCGAAGGCGGGCAGCCCGACGCATCCGGCCTGGTACCACAACGTCAAGGCGAACCCCACGGTGGACATCCTCGCTCCGCGCGGGCGCAGCGGACGCTACGTGGGCCACGAGGTGGACGGCGAGGAGCGCGCCCGGCTGTGGGAGAAGGTCAACGACCTCTACGCGGGCTACGACGTGTATCAGCACCGCGCCGGCGCGCGGCGGATCCCACTCATCGTCTTCAGCCCGGTGTAGAGCGTTGTACGCCACCGCCGGCAACGAGCGGGTGGGCGGTGACGTACGCGGGCCCCTGGCTCAACACGTTCTAGTGCGCCGGGGCCAGCGGGCCCAGCTTGCGGTAGCGGCGCCCGTGGCCGCGGTGGCGCGCGATCAGGGCGAGCGGGGCCATCGTGGCCTGCTGGACGAAGGCGGGCGGGAACGGCGC
>JAICJR010000066.1 GCA_025928345.1 Thermoleophilaceae bacterium
CCGGCGTCCACGTTCGGGATCTGGATGCCTGCGGGGAGCGACACGGCCTTCGCCAGATCCTGCGGCGGGTGCACGTAGATCGCGAGCTTCGTGCCGTCGCGCGTGGTCAGGTAGCCGTAGCCGCTCGACGGGATCGACTGGTTGTAGACGTCGGTGCTCGGCGGGGCCGGATCGTTCGACAGCACGGTGAGCGGGCCGGACTCCGTGCCGTCGCTCGCCTGCACGCGGTAGCCCGATCCTGGCGTGACGTTGCGGAAGAGAAGTCCGCCCTGCTGGTCCGCCTGCTGCGTGGCCACGGTGTTGCCGGACGAGTCGAGAAGAGACATCTGCTCGCTCGGCGCGAGCCCCGTCACGTACACCTGCTCGGCGCTGCCGTGCGCGCTGAAAGTTGGATCAGCGGCGCTCGCGGCCGACGTCATGAACACAAGCGCGAGCAGCCCCGCGCACAGCAAAGCGAACAGTCGCATCCGTACGTACCCCCCGGTAGTTCCCGGCGGAACTCAAGCAAAGTCATGCAGTTGCATGTCGCAGTTGATTTCGGCGCGCGCGAGCTATACCGTGCCGTGCGCAAGTCGTTCGGCTGAGGGAGGCCAGTGACGGCAGGGGCAATTGGCGAGCGCGGGATTACGCGTCGCCGCATGGTCGGGTATCTGATCGCCGCACCCACGGTGGTCGCGGCCGCTCGCTTCGGCTTGGTCACCGAGCAGGCGAAGGCCGCCGGGCTTCCGACGGTCCAGCCGGTCGACCACTACGACCTGAGCGACATCCTCACCGAGGCCGCCCTCCCCACCATGGGACTCCTGAAGGTCACCGTGAACCCGGACGGCAGCGCTTCATTCGACCTGCCCCGCGCGGAGGTGGGGCAGGGCATCACGACGGCGTGCGCGATGACGATCGCCGACGAGATGGAGCTGCCCGTGGAGAAGGTGCACGTGACGCTCGCGGATGCCCGGCCGGAGCTCGTGTGGAACCAGCTCACCGGTGGCTCGAACTCGATGCACGCGCTGTACGAGCCCCTGCGGGTGGCGGCCGCCGTCGCCCGCGGGCAGCTCGTGCAGGCCGCCGCCGACGAGCTCGATGTGCTCGCGTCTCAGCTGTCGGTGAAGGCCGGCGTGATCACCGCTCCGGGCGGCCGCACGCTCTCGTTCGCGGACCTCGCTCAGAAGGCGGCGGTGACGAAGACCACGGCGGTCACGCCGAAGCTCAAGGCGAGCTCCGCGCAGACGGTGGTGGGGAGCGACCAGCGCAGGATCGACGCCCTCGAGGCCGTGACCGGCCGCAAGCAGTTCGCGATGGACCTGCAGGTGCCGAACGCCCTGCCGACGATGCTCTGCCGCCCGCCGACGATCAACGGCCACGCGGTATCGGTCCAGAACCTCGCGGACGTAAAGGCGATGCCCGGCGTGACCGACGTGGCGATCGTCGAGCACAATCAGTTCGTGCAGGGCGGCGTGGCGGTGCGGGCGAAGACCTTCGGCCAGTGCATCGACGCCGTGCGCGCGCTGAAGGTGACGTGGGCGCCCGGCCCGGTGGACGGCAAGTCGGCGGACGACGTTGCGGCCGACCTGAAGAAGAACGAGCTGCCGCTCACGCCCAAGCTGCCCGGGACCACGATCGAGGAGGTCTTCACCTTCCACTTCCGCCCGGGAGATCCGCTCGAGACCAACTGCGCGGTGGCGGACGTGCGCAGCGGCAGCGCCGAGATCTGGTCGAGCCTCAAGTCGCCGATCTGGGCGAAGGAGCAGATCGCCACGAGCCTCGGCATCCCGCCCGACAAGACGACGGTGCACGTGACCCAGGGCGGCGGCTCGTTCGGGCGCCACCTCTTCTGCGACGCCGCCTTCGAGGCCGCCTGGATCTCGAAGCAGCTCGGCAAGCCCGTGAAGCTCATGTGGCACCGCACGGACAACTTCCGCCACGGCCGAGTTCACCCGATGACGACCTCGCGCGTGCGCATCACGCACGCCGGGGGAAACGTGCTCTCGTTCGATCAGCGGCACACCTGCGTGGCCACCGACTTCACCCAGGGCATCGGCGACCTCCTCACCTCGATGGACCAGAGCCTGCCCAAGCAGAACTCGCTCCAGTTCTCGCAGACGGTGTTCATGCTCACGGCGAACGTGCCGTACAACTTCGGCGCGGTCACACAGCTGCTGAACGAGATCTACGACTTCAACACGTTCAACACGAGCAGCGTGCGGAACGTGTACAGCCCGAACGTGACCACGGCCACCGAGCTGATGGTTGACCGGCTCGCGCAGTCGATGGGCAAGGACCCGCTCGCGCTGCGGCGCGAGTTCGTGCGCGACGACCGCCTGGCCGCGGTGCTCGAGAAGGCGGCATCGGCCGGTAGCTGGGGACGGCCGATGCCCGCCGGCACCGCCCAGGGCATCGCGATCCACAAGGAGTACAAGGGAGCGTCCGCCTGCCTCGTGGAGATCGACTGCCGTCCGGCGACGGTGAACCGCAAGGTGCGCGACGCCTATACCGGCCCGCGCGTGACGAAGGTGACCCACGTGGTCGACGTGGGGCTGCCGATCAACCCGCTCGGCATCAGGGCGCAGATCATGGGCGGGATCATGGACGGCATCGCGCAGGTGCTCTCGTACGGACTGCACCTCGAGAAGGGCGCGTACCTCGAGGGCAGCTGGGACAACGCCTTCTACACGCGGCAGTGGAACGTGCCGCCCGAGGTGAACGTGATCGTGATGCCGCCAACCACCGGCAAGGCGGGCGGCGTGGGCGAGTTCGGCGTGGGCACGTCGATGGCCGCGGTGGCCTGCGCGTACGGCCGCGCCACCGGCAAGACGCCAACGAGCTTTCCCATCAACCACGACGGGCCGCTCGGCTTCGAGCCGTATCCCACCTCGCCGCCGATCCCGCAGTCGCCCACCAACGGCCTGGAGAACGTCAGCTAGATGGCCACACACTCCTTCATCCTCAACGGCAAGCAGGTGAGCG
The DNA here is from genome assembly GCA_025928345.1 of Thermoleophilaceae bacterium. GTDB lineage: Bacteria > Actinomycetota > Thermoleophilia > Solirubrobacterales > Thermoleophilaceae > JAICJR01. The sequence continues at coordinate 2,962 of JAICJR010000066.1, forward strand.
TGGACGCCGAGGACGATGTGCGCCTGCTCTGGGTGCTGCGCGACCTGCTCGGCGTGACCGGGCCGAAGTACGGCTGTGGCCTCAGCGTGTGCAAGGCGTGCACGAGCCACATCAACGGCAAGGCCTTCAACCCGTGCTCGGTGCCGGTGGGCGACATCAAGCCCAGCGATGAGATCACGACGATCGAGGGCCTGCCGGCGACCGTGGGCAAGGACCTTCATCCGATGCAGCAGGCGTGGCTCGACATCGATGTGGCGCAGTGCGGCTACTGCCAGCCCGGCCAGATCATGGCGGCGGTGGCGCTCGTGAAGGAGGCGAAGGCGGCCGGCCGCGAGATCACGGACGCCGACCTCGACGGCATTCGCAACGTCTGCCGCTGCGGCACCTACCCGCGCATCCGCGAAGCCATCAGGCAGGGCGCGGCGAACATGCCTGCATAGAGCGGGTTTCGGTCGTTTCCGACCGATCCCGCTCCTACCTTGCTCGGCCCCCGTGACGAGCAGCCCCACAGCCTCCGCGCGCCACCGCGCCCTACCCGCCTGGCCTGAGGGGCGGCCGCTGCGCGCGTGGCAGCGGGAGGCGCTCGAGGCTGTGGCGGGGCATTCGGGCGCGAGCTTTCTCGCCTCGGCCACCCCGGCCGCGGGCAAGACCACGTTCGGCCTGCGCGTGGCCTACGACATGATCGCGAGCGGCCGCGTGGAGCGAGTGGTGGTGGCGGCGCCCACCACGCACATCTGCCGCCAGTGGTCGGCCGACGCCGCCCGCTACGGGCTCGACCTCGAGCCCAACCGGCCGAACGCGGACGGACCCGAGCCGCGCGACCGCCACGGCCTGGCGGTGACCTACCAGACGATCGCGGCCGGCCCGCGGACGCACGCCCGCGCCTCGCGGCGTCCCACGCTGCTGATCGCGGACGAGCCGCATCACATGGGCGACCACGCCGCTTGGGGAACTCGCGCGCGCGAGGCGTTCGGCGGCGCGGTGTTCCGGCTCTTGCTTTCCGGCACGCCCTTTCGCTCGGACAGCTCGCCGATTCCGTGGGTGACGTACGACTCCGACGGCGTGAGCATCGCCGACTTCAGCTACGGCTACTCGCGCGCGCTGCTCGACGGCGTCTGCCGCCCGATCGCGTTTCACCCCTACGACGGCGAGATGGAGTGGCGTGCCGACGGCCGTCTGCGCCGCGCCACCTTCGAGCAGGTGCTGCCGCAGGCCGAATCCGCGCGGCGGCTGCGCACGGCGCTCGACCCGGAGGGCGACTGGATGGGCGAGGTGCTTCGGGCGGCGGACGCGCGCCTGTCAGCGGTGCGCGCGGACGGGCATCGCGATGCCGGCGGGCTCGTGGTGGCGTCCGATCAGGAGCATGCGCGCGCGATCGCGGCGCGCCTCGCACAGGTGGCGGGCGAGACGCCGGAGATCGTGATGAGCGACGAGCCGGGTGCGAGTGCCCGCATCGCAGCGTTCTCGGCGTCGACGCGGCGGTGGCTCGTGTCGGTGCTGATGGTGTCCGAGGGGGTGGACATCCCGCGCCTGCGCGTGGGTGTGTACGCCACCGCCGCCCGCACGGAGCTCTTCTTCCGCCAGGTGGTTGGGCGCTTCGTGCGGCGCACGCCCGCACCGGCGAGGCAGATGAGCTACCTGCTGCTGCCGGCCGACGAGCGCCTGAAGCAGCTCGCGTTCCAGATTGAGGAGGAGCGGCGCCACGCCGTGGAGCTGGGAGCCGCTGAGGACGGCGAGCTGGTGGAGCCGGAGCTGCTGCCGGAGCGCGGCGCGGCGGGCGAGCGCTTCGAGGCGCTCAGCTCGACGGCCGCGGAGCTGGCGGGCGAGATCTACTCCGAGACGACCATGCAGCTCTTCCCCACGGACGATCCGCCGCCGAAGCCAGCTCCCGCTGTGGGCCGGCCGGAGCCAGCAGCTGCGGAGCCCGAACCGGAGACGGCGTCCGCGGCGCGGCGCCGGCTGCGCGCGGAGCGATCGCGCCTCGCCGCTCTCGTTGCAAGCAAGACGGGAGAGCCCCACTCCGCTGTACATGCGCGCATCAACCGGGCCACGGGAGTCACCAGCGTGGGCGCGGCAACGCGCGAACAGCTCGAGAAGGGCAACGAGCTGCTCGTCCGCGAGCTCCGGCGCTAGGGGCACGCCCGCGCTGAATAGCCTCAGGCGGTGGGCTCGCTTAACGTCACCGCCGCCGCCTGGGCAGCCACGGTCGCGGCGATCGTGCTGCTGCTCGTGGTCGACCTCGCGATCAGCGGGCGGCGGCCGCACGCGGTGCGCTTCCGCGAGGCCGCGGCGTGGTCCACCTTCTACGTGGCGGCGGCGCTGGCGTTCGGCGTCGTGCTCGGACTGATGGCCGGCTGGGACTTCGGCGCCCAGTACTTCGCGGGCTACGCCGTGGAGAAGAGCCTGTCGGTGGACAACCTGTTCGTGTTCGTAATCATCATGAGCTCCTTCGCCGTGCCCGCGGAGCACCAGAAGAAGGCGCTAACGATCGGCATCGTGGCCGCGCTCGTGCTGCGCGCGCTGTTCATCGTGCTCGGCTCCGCGCTCCTCAACGCGTTCTCCGTGATGTTCCTGGTATTCGGGCTGCTGCTCCTGGCCACGGCGGTGCAGCTCTACCGCCATCGCGACGAGGACCCCTCGATCGAGGACAACGTGGTGGTGGCCGCGGCACGCCGGCTGCTCCCGCTCAGCCGGCACTACGACGGCGGGCGCGTGGTCACCCGGGTCGACGGCCGTCGTGTCCTCACGCCGCTGTTCCTGGTCCTGCTCGCGATCGGCAGCACCGACGTCGTGTTCGCGCTCGACTCGATCCCAGCGGTGTTCGGCGTCACGCGCGAGGCGTACATCGTGTTCGCAGCGAACGCATTCGCCCTGCTCGGCCTGCGTGCGCTCTACTTCCTCGTCACCGGTCTGCTCGCCCGGCTCGTGTATCTCTCCACCGGCCTCGCCGTGGTGCTGGCCTTCATCGGAGTCAAGCTGGTTCTGCACTACCTGCACACGCAGAACGAGTCGATCCCGGAGATATCGATCGGCCTATCGCTGGCCGTGATCGGCGTCGTGCTGGCGGTGACGGTGGTGGCGAGCATCATGAGGACGCGGCGCGATCCGTCGGCGCGCGCCCACGCAGGGGCGCTGCGCGAGCACAGGGAGGAGCCGGCTCCCTAGACGCGCGCACAGCGTGGTGGGAGCATGCGCCCCGGACCCGTCCCGAGAGAGGAGACCCCGATGCCCGAGTACCCGCCCGGAACACCGTCCTGGGTCGAGCTTTACTCGGCGGACGCCGATGCGTCGGCCGCTTTCTACCGTGAGCTGATCGGCTGGGACGCGACTTCGCCCGGGCCGGTCGAGGAGACCGGCGGCTACCGCATGTTCCAGCACGACGGCAAGAGCGTGGCCGGACTGATGGGCCACATGCAGGAGGACGGCCAGCCGACCGCCTGGTCCACCTACATCAGCGTCGCCGACGCTGACGAGACCGCGGGCAAGGTGAAGGCCGCGGGCGGCAGCGTGATCGTCGAGCCGATGGATGTGATGGACATCGGCCGGATGGCCGTGTTCAGCGACCCGACCGGCGCGGTGTTCGGCGTCTGGCAGCCCAAGAGCTTCCAAGGCGCGGAACTGGTGAACGAGCCCGGCTCGCTCTGCTGGAACGAGGTGCTCACGCGCGACGCCGACAGCGAAAAGGCCTTCTACCCGCAGGTGTTCGGCTGGGGAATGGGCCGGCCGCAGTTCGAGGGCGCGCCGGAGAGCTACACCGTCTGGGAGGTGGACGGCAGGCCGGTCGGCGGCATGATGCAGATGAACGACGAGTATTTCCCGCCCGAGGTGCCGCCGCACTGGGCCGTGTGCTTCGCGGTCGACGACTGCGATGGCACGGTGGCGAAGGCCAAGGAGCTGGGCGCGACCATCACGGCCGGCCCGATGGACATGGCGATCGGACGCTTCGCCGGGATCATCGACCCGCAGGGCGCGTCGTTCACGGTGATGCAGCCCGCGGCTACGGGCTGAGCACGACCTTCACGGCCTCGCGCGCGTCGAACAGCCGGTAGGCGTCCGGCGCCTCGTCGAGCGACATGCGGTGCGTGACCACCTGGGAGGGCTTCATCACGCCCGCCTCGATCGTGGCGAGCAGGCGCTCGCGGTCGCGCGTGGGGTCGCCGATCGAGAAGCGCAGCGTGATCTCCTTCTCGAACATCAAGAGGTTGTTGAGCGGGTAGTCCGGCTCGAAGTGCGCGCCGATTACCGACACGGTGCCCTGCGGGCGCACCAGCTCGAGGCTCGCGTCAAGCGCAGGTAGGACGCCGGCGGCCTCGATCACCACGTCAGCGCCCATGCCGGCGGTGGCGGCTTCCACCGCGCTCGCAGCTTGATCGGGCGTTACCCCCGTCGCCCCCATCTTCTCCGCGAGCGAACGGCGCTCCGCCACCCCATCCACGGCGATCACCTCGCGCGCGGTCCCGCGCGCCGACATCACGGCCATCAGGCCCACCGTCCCAGTGCCCAGCACCACCACCACGTCGCCCAGCGCCACGCCGCCTCGCCGCACGCCGGCGTAACCCGTGGGCAGCATGTCCGCCACGAACACCGCGTCGTCGTCCGACACGTTGTCGGGAATCACGAACAGCGAGCGGTTGGCGTTCGGAATTCGCACGAGCTCCGCCTGGCCGCCCTCGAGCCGCGGGTACACGCCCGAGTAGCCGAACAGCGCGCGCGACTCGCACTGGGTCACGCGCCCGGCGCGGCAGTGCGGGCAGGTGCCGTCGGAGATCATGCTCGTGTTGACCACGCGGTCGCCCGGCTTGACTGCCGTAACGCCGTCGCCAACCGCCTCCACCACGCCCACGAACTCATGGCCGAGCACGGTGCCGGACTCAAAGCCAGGCGTCATCCCGTGGTAGGGGAAGAGGTCGGCGCCGCAGAGGGCGGTCTGCTTCACGCGAACAATCGCGTCGCCGGGCTCGACCAGCTCGGGCTCGGCAACATCGTCTACACGGACCTCCTCGGGTCCCATCAGGCGGACGGCCTTCATGCTGGCTCCTCGAGTTCGACTAGGTATCCATCTGGATCGATCGCGAAGCAGCGGTGGCCGCCCCACGGTGGCGAGTACGGCTCGGCGAGGAAGGGCACGCCGGCCGCGGACAGTGATTCGTAGGCGTCGCGCACGCCGCTCATCTCGAGCACGAGCACGGCCTGCAGCGAGGAGGGGTCGGCCGGCGCATTCATCGTCACGCCCGGCCGGTCCTCGGCGGGATGGCCCTGCTCGGCGAGCGACAGGCGCGTGCCGCCGCACACGAGCGTCGCGTACGGCGGATCGTCGTAGGTGGCCTCCACGGCGAAGAAGCCGAGCCGCTCCGAGTAGAAAGCGACCGACCGCTCCACGTCGGCCACGGCGAGGATCGCGCCGGCGCGGGTGACAGCCGGCGCCATCAGTCGCGAATGTGCCCGGCGTCGGCCACGATCACCTGGCCGGTGACCCAGCCCGACTCCTCGGACGCGAGGAACGCCGCGGCCGGCGCGATGTCCTGCGTCTCGCCGTGGCGCGGGATCGCCTGCAGCGCCTGCACGAAGTCGAACGCGTCCTTGTGCGGGGAGTTCAGCGTGGCGGGTGAGCGCGTGATGCCGGGCGCCACCGCGTTGGCGGTGATGCCGTACTTGCCGAGCTCCGTCGCAAGCGCACGCGTCAAACCAACCACGCCGCCCTTCGCCGCGAGGTACGGGCCCATGTTCGGCGTGCCCGCGTAGAACGCGTTCGACGCGATCAGGACGATGCGCCCGTAGCCCGCCTCGCGCATTGGCTTCTCCACCGCGCGCGACACGAGGTACGGCCCATCGAGGTTCACCGAGATGATGTTGCGCCAGTAGGCGAAGTCCACCTCGTCCCACGGCACGAATGGGACGATCGCCGCGGCGTTCACGAGCACGTCCACCTTGCCGTGGGCCGACAACGTCTCGTCGACCATCCGCTGGGCGTCCTCCTCCTTCGAGATGTCCACCTGCACGGAGGTCCCGCCGAGCGCGTCCGCGGTCTCCTTCGCAAGATCGCCCTGGATGTCCGCGGCCACGATCGTGGCGCCCTCCGACGCCAGCTTCTCCGCGATCGCCTTGCCGATGCCCTGCGCGGCTCCGGTGACGATCGCGACTCTGTTCTCCAACTTCATTCAGCGGTCTCCTCAGGCGTAGTGGTCGGGGGCGAGCTTGTAGGTCCCAAAGACGTCCATGTCGTGCGTGAAGAAGACCTCCGCGTCCCACTCCTTCACGAGCTGCTTAATGCGCCGGATCGAGCGCACGCCGGCCACGGGGTCGTTGTGGAAACCGGCCTGCTGATCGGCCGCGTAGGCCGCCGGCGTGTAGCTCACGTCGGCCATGAACATGAGCGGCTTGCGGCCGTCCATCTCCACGAGCATCGAGTAGTGCCCGATGGTGTGACCCGGCGTGTAGAAGAGGTGCACGCCGTCGGCCACCGTCAGGTCACCGGATATGAGGTTGAACTTCGCCTCCGCGTGGTCCCAAGTCTTGTCCGCGTAGCCGAGCCGCTCGAACGGCTCGGGCGAGCGCGCCTCGCGGATCTCCAGCTCGTGCATCCACACCGTGGCGCTCGTGAGGTGCCTGTTGCCGCCGCAGTGGTCGAAGTGGAGGTGCGAGTTCACGAGCACGTCCACGTCGTCCGGCTTGAACCCGCACAGCTCGAGCTGCGCGGGCACGGTCTGCTGCTCGGTCTGCTCGGGCAGCTCGAACGGCAGGAACTCGTTCACCACGTCGAGGTCGTAGCCCGTGTCGAACATGATCAGCCCGTCCGGGTGCTCCACGAGCACGCTGTAGACCGGGAACCGCACCGGCGTTCCGCAGCCCACGTTCCAGGTGATGTGCGACTGGTCGATCACGAGCGTGCCGCTGTCGAGCAGGCGCACCTTCGTTGCCTTGGCCATGGCGAGTCCTCCCCTCTAGCTGAGCGCCTTGCGGACCGCCACGAGCTTGCCCGCCCGCTCCTGCTGGAGCTGCTGCGCGAGCTCGGGCGTGTAGTCGAAGAAGCCCCCGCCGGCCTTGATGCCGAGGCGCCCCTCGTCGTGCAGCTTCTGAGCTTTCGAGGACACGCCCTTCTCGTCTGAGAGGTCCTCGTTGAGGTAGCTCGCCACGCTCGTGTAGATGTCGAGCCCGGCGACGTCGAGCAGGTGGATCGGCGGGATCACGGCGAGCTTGTAGCCGATGCCCCACTGCACGCAGAGATCGAGCCCCTCTTCGTCGATCACACCCTCGTCGACGAGCGCGAGGCACTCGCGCATGATCGCGTAGAGCACGCGGTTCTCGACGAAGCCCGGCACCTCCTTCTTGAGCGTGACCGGGTGGTAGCCGATCCGCCGCGTGAGCTCCTCGATCGTGCGCACCGCGTCGTCCGAGGTCTGCTCGCCGCGGATCACCTCGTTCATCGGGATCAGCGTCGGCGGGTTGGACCAGTGCCAGCCCACGAGCCGCTCGGGGTGCTGCATCCCCTCGGCCATCTTCGTGATCGGGATGCCGGAGGTGTTGGAGGCGATGATCGCGTCGTCGGACACGTGCTGCTCCACGTCGGCGATCACCTGCTGCTTGAGCTCGAGCTTCTCGGGCACCGCCTCGGCCACCACTTGGGCGCCCTGGAGCGCAGTGGCGAGATCCGGCTCGAAGCTCACGTCGCCGCCTTCGGACTTCGGCGCGTCGAGCCGGTCAAGCACGCCCTTCGCGATCTCCACGCCGCCCTTGGCGCGCTCGAGCGCCTCGGCGCTCACGTCGTACAGCGACACCTGGATGCCGGCGCGGGCCAGCACAGCGCCCATGCCCGGCCCCATCGTCCCGGTGCCGAGAATGGCCGCGCGCGCAATCTCCGTCATGTCAGTTCCTCCGTGCTTTGGGGTTCAGAAAGGTCTTGGAGCCGCCGCCACACGCGCTCAGGCGTGAGCGGCAGCTGGGTGATGGGCACGCCGGCGTCGCCGAGCGCGTTCACGATCGCGGCGGGCACGGCGGCGAGCGCCCCCTCGCCGCAGCCCTTGGCGCCGTGCGGGCCGGGGCCGTCCTCGTTCTCCACCACGATCGAAGTCATCTGCCGCGGCAGGTCCTGGATGCGCGGCACGCGGTACTCGAGGAGGTTGTCGTTGATCAGCTCGCCATCGCGGTAGACCATCTCCTCGAACATCGCGTTGCCGTAGCCCTGCATGAACGCGCCCTCGTCCTGGCGCTCCACGAGCAGCGGGTTGATCGCCCGGCCCACGTCCGCGACCGTGGCCGTGCGGGTCACGTTGACCTTGCCGAGCTCGGGGTCCACCTCCACCTCGACGGCGGCCACGCACACCTCCCAGAACACGGGGCCCTCCGCATACGAGCCGGTGTCGCCGCCCATGGGGCGAACCTCGCCGCCCTCGATGATCTCGCCGCCGGTGAAGCCGAAGCGCTTGGCGATCACCTCGGAGAACTCCATCTCGAGGTCGCCGTAGGCCGCCTTGCCGTCGCGCAGCTCGATCAGCTCGGACGCCACGTCCCACACCTCGCAGGCGGTCTCGCGCAGCTTGGCCGCCACGGCCGCGGCGGCGTTCTGCACCGCCTTGCCCGCCAGCGTGGTGGAGCGGCTCGCGCCGGTGGAGCGGTCGTACGGGGTGAATCGGGTGTCCGCGCCGAGCACGCGCACGCGGTCGCTCGAGCAGCCGAGCTCCTCGGCGGCGATCTGCGCCATCACCGTGCGCGGGCCCTGGCCCATCTCGGTGGTGCCCACGCTCACCTCCACCGAGCCGTCGGCGCGCATCCGCACCGACGCTCGCGACACCGGATGCGCGCCCGCGGCCAGCAGGCCCACGCTCACGCCGCGGCCAACGAGCGGCCCCTTCGGCTCATCCCAGCCCACGGCGGCGGCGGCGCGCTCCACGTCGCCTATCAAGTCCGCGTCCAAGGGTTTGCCAGAGCCATCCGGGCGGACCGGCTCCCCTGGACGCAGTAGGTTGCGCCGGCGCATCTCCAATGGGTCGATGCCGGCCTTGCGCGCAAGTTCGTCGAGCTGCGACTCGGCGACCCACTGCAGGTGGGTGGCGCCGAACGCGCGGTAGGAGCCCGAAGGGGCAGTGTTGCAGTAGACGCACATCGCGTCGATGTGGACGGCGCGCCATCGGTACGGCCCGGGCGCCGAGTCCGCGGCGGTGGCTGTGACGCGCGGGCCGTTGTCCATGTACGCGCCGGTGTCGAGCCAGAAGCGCGACTCGCGCGTGAGCAGAGTGCCGTCCGCGTCCGCGGTGGTGCGCATCCAGCAGCGCATGCCGTGCCGCCGCGAGGTCACCATCGACTCGTCGACGCGGTTCACGATCTTCACGGGCGCGCGCGCCTTGCGCGAGAGAGCCACCGTGAGCGGCTCCATCTTCGTGTACGACTTGGAGCCGAACCCGCCGCCGAGATACGGCACCTGGATGCGCACCGCGCCGATCGGCAGGCCGAACAGGTCGGCGATCTCCGCCTGCACGAGGAACGGGTGCTGGCAGCTCGCCCAGATCGCGATCTCGTTCGGCTTCCAGTCCGCGATCACGGAGTGCGTCTCCATCGCGTACTGGTAGACCGCCGGGAAGAGGTACTCGCCCTCGGTCACGAACGCAGCGCCGGCCGACTCGCCCGCGACGTCGCCGGAGTCGAGCCGGTAGCGGTAGCCGATGTTGCCGTCGCGCTCGCCGAGGTTGCCCAGCCCGTGGAAGAGGCCTGGGCGGATCGGGCCCTCGTGGAGCAGCGGCGCCGCCGGATCGAGCGCCTTGTCGATCGTGTCGACGAGCGGCAGCTCCTCGTACACCACCTCGATCGCCGCGAGCGCGGCCTCCGCGGTGGCCTCGTCCTCAGCAGCTACGGCCGCCACCGGCTCGCCGCTGAAGCGCACGCGCTCGATCGCGATGATCGGGCGGTCCTTGATCGCGTGGCCGTAGTAGGGGTCGATGTCGAGCAGGTCGCGACCCACGAGCACGGCCGCCACACCGGGCATCCGCTCCGCGGCCGAGGTGTTGATCGAGACGATCTCGGCGTGCGGATGCTGCGAGCGCAGCACGCGGCCGTACAGCATGCCGGGCACCTCCATGTCGCCCGTGAACATCGCCTCGCCGCGCAGCTTCTCGCGTGCGTCGAGCCTGGTGCGCGAGCGTCCGACCTCGCGCGTGCCGGTGCCGGTGACGACCGTCATGCCGCCACTTCCCCGATGTCCCGGGCGGCCTCCAGGATCGCGCGGTAGCCGGTGCAGCGGCAGAGGTTGCCGTCGAGCCCGTGCCGGATGTCCTCCTCGGTCTCGAGATCGCCCGCGTCGCGCAGCGACTTCAGGGTGAGCAGGAAGCCCGGCGTGCAGAAGCCGCACTGCACCGCGGCGTGCCGCTCGAAGGCGGACGCGTAGTGCTCGAACTCGGGGAGCTCGGCGAACCCCTCGATCGTGAGCACTTCGCGCCCGGCCGCCTCATGAGCGAGATACGTGCAGGCGCTCACCGGGCCGCCGTCCACGAGGACGGTGCAGCTGCCGCACACCTGAACGTCGCACGAGCGCTTGGCGCCCGTGAGCCGGAAGTGGTCGCGCAGCAGGTCGAGCAGCAGCGTGTTCGGCTCCGCGGGAACGCTCACCTGGCGGCCGTTGAGCGTGAACTCGACGGTCACGCCGGCATCCCCTCGTCCTGGCCCGAGCGCCGCAGCGCCCTGATCCACGCGTGCCAGTACTCGTCCGGGAAGCCCGACTGGTACTTGCGTTCATGGATCGACTGCACGAGCTCATCCGGGATCGGACGCAGCGGCCCGTAAGCCGACGCCACGAATTGGAGCTGCGCCGCCTTCTCGAGCAGCACCGCGGTGAGCACCGCCCATGGGGCGTCGCGCTCGGCCACGAGCACGCCGTGGTTGCGAAGCAGGATCACCGTGCCGTCGCCGAGAGCGTCGGCCACCTCCTTGCCCTGCGCGTCACCCGTGATCAGGTCCGGCACGCCCTCGTACGTGCTGATGCGGTCCGTGAACAGCACGGCATCGTGCGTGAGCGTCTCGAGCTTCGCGTCGGTGGCGCCGAACGCCGTGGCGTACATCGGATGCCCGTGGATCACGCAGCGGACGTCCGGCCGGCGCTTGTACACCTCCGTGTGGAGCACCGCCTCGAGGTGCATGTCCCGAGGCGCGTCCGAGAGGTTCGCCTGCACCGGGAAGACGAGCACGTCGTCGGGCGTGACCTCGCTGAGGGCGACGCCCTTGCGCTTGATGTACATCACGCCGTCGGGGGTGAGCACGCTCACGTGGCCGAGGGTGAGGTCCTGATAGCCCTGAGACGCGAGGATGCGGCAGGCCCAAGCCACCTCGACGGCGAGGCTCTCGTCGCGCGCGATCGCGGTGGTCGCTGCGGTCGGGTCGGTCAACTCTCGCGCCTCTCGGTTGGGGGATAGCTCGGGAACGGGAAGCCGAACACCATCGCCACGTCCTCGTCCCCGGTGTTCACCACCGCGTGCCACACGTTCGCCGGAATGAAGAGGCCGTAGCCGGCCCTGAACGCCACCGCGCCCTTGTCGAGACGCAGCTCGCCGCTGCCGCTCAGCACGTAGGCGACCTCGTCGGTCTTGTGCGACACGGGGTCCGTCGCGGTGCCCGGTGTGAATACCGAGTAGCCGATCGAGGCGCCGTTGCCGGACACGGACTGATCGGTCACGACCATGCGGCTCCAGCTGCCGTTCGGCAGCTCGATCAGCGGCACGTCCTCGAGCGGTACCGCGCGAACGTCGCTCACAGCGCCCACTGACCGTCCTTGATGATGTAGCGCCCGTCGTCGACCACCTGGAGCGTGGCGTCGAGCACCACGCCGTCGAGGTGGAGCTTGCACACGTTCTGGCCGCCGGGGTATGCGCTGTGGTTGTCGCCGAGCGCGCAGTGCACGGTGCCCACGCGGCCCTTCTCGGACGGCGTGCCGAAGGGCGCGATGTCGCTCACGCCGAACGCGAACTCACCGATCACGGTCGAGTTCTCCACGCCCTCGATCACCTCGCGCAGGCGCTTGGCGTCGTCGCCGCCCTCGATCTTCACGGCCTTGCCGCCCTCGAGCGTCCACGTGATCGGCTCGTTCACCTGGCCGGGCAGGCCGATCCCGAGCATCACGCCGTCCACCACCATCGTGCCCTCGGTCTGGTCCTCGACGGCGGCGTAGGCCACCTCGGCCCAGAGCGGCAGCGGGCCCATCATGATCCCGCGCTCCTTGATCGGCACGAGCGCAAGCGGCGGGCGGCCCTTGATCGTCACCGTGAAGTCGCTGCCCTTCGGCGAGGTCACGCGCACCTTCTCCACGCCCTCGAGCGCCTTCATCGCGTCCTGCGCGCGCTTGCGCGCGGCGTGGAGCATCTCGATGGTCAGGCCCCATTCGCCCATCCCGGGCTCGACCGAGGCGATCTTCGCGTTGTTCGCCACCGACTCCTTGACCGCGGAGATGTGCGCGAAGCGGTTCGCCCACTCGAGGTTGGTGATGATGATGATCTCGTCAGAGCTGGTCATCGCCTGGTGCAGGTTCTGCGGCGGCGCCATCGGGAAGTGCGTGTCGGCGAGTCCGCGCCGCACCTGCATCTCGTTGTTCATCACCACGGGCCACGCGCCGCGCTCCATGCACACCTCGGCGACCGCGTGGGCCTCGTGCGAGTGCTCGTCGTCGGTGATGATCGTGACGACGTCGTCCTCTTCGACCGTCATGCAGACGTCGACGACAAGCTCGGCGTCCTTTCGGATGCTCGCTGCGTCCGGCATGCCTCAGCTCACCCTTTCCGATTCGAACATGGGCAGGATCTCCTTGGCGAAGCGCTCGACCTGCCCAAACTGGTCGATCGCTCCGAAGCGGCAGATGAAGTAGTCCACCCCGCGCGCGTGGAACTCGCGCAGCCATTCGGCGATCGTCTCCGGGGTGCCCACGGGGCCCCAGTTGGAGAGGTCCATCGCCTGCGACAGCTCGGGGTAGTACTTCGAGATGTAGTCGTCGAACGCGGCGCGCGCCTCCTCCTCGGAGTCGCCGATGTTCATGGTCACCTGGTAGGA
>JAICJR010000101.1 GCA_025928345.1 Thermoleophilaceae bacterium
CCAGCGGCTCGTCGCGGTCGTAGAGCGCGCGAACGATGGAAGGATCGGCGAACTCGTAGCCGCGCATGAGGCGCTGCGCCGTACGCCAGCTTCCCCCCTCCACCGGCTGCCCCGGGGGCTCCGACGGGAGCGCCTGCCAGAGATCGTCGACGTGCCAGCCGTTCTCCTGGACATGCGTCTCACACTGGGTCGGATCGAAGTTCAGCGACAGGTCGCGCAGCCGGGTCAGCCGCTTGTCGGTCTCCAGGCTCACCCGCCGGGTATCGATGCTGATCCCACCGCTCACGCGGCCGCCGGCAATCTTCGCCACCCGCTCCAGGAACGAGGTCCACATGTGGAGCTGGATCTCCTTGGCCATACGGAGGTGCTGGTAGAGCAGGTCGGCGAGCCGGTCCGCGCTCCGCGCCCACGACTCGATGCAGAAGGTCAGGCCGCGGTCGGTGTCTGAGACCCGGAATTCGATTTGGCCTGCCTCCAGGTGGCGGGCGAGCGTGACGAGCCGGAACGAGCTGTCCGTCACGTCGACCACGCGTACGGGCCCGTCCCAGGGCCCGGCCATTCGAACGATGAACTCGTCGCCCATGCGCATGCTTCCCTCCGCGCCCTCGACCTTCACGAAGGTCGCGAACTCGCCCGGAGCGGCGGCATCCGGATCCGCCTGCAGCCGCGCCATCAGATCCCGGGCGGACATCCGAGGCTCGCGGACGTTGACGCGGTAGCTGCGGTGAAAGAGCGGGCCGAAGCCATCGTCCGGCCCTTGCACGTCGCTCAGGGCAGCGCCTTCCGGCAGTGGCGGAGGGGAGTCGTCGGCGATCGAGCCGAGCCTTTCGCCGCGATGGAACGGTGTGGTGCGCCACATGTACCGCCACGAGGTGAGCCCTATGCCAACCGGCCAGCGAGCGGCCGTGGCGAGGCGTCGCGAGAGTGGGAGTTCGGCCACTCCTCCCTGCTACCCGAGGCTGTGGCGGTGAAGCGCGGCCGGTTGGACGGACCGAGACGCGGGTAGGCGGCCTTCGTGTTCACACGAAAGCTGAACTCAGCCGGGCTCCGAGGCTGGCACCTCCACATCGCTTCGCTCTCGTCGGTCGGCCTCTGCGTAGCCCTGTGGATTCGCGCCAAGACGGTGGACCAGGAGGAGCGAGGAAACGCGGAACGCCGCGCACTGTTCGTCGGGCTGTGGCCGCCGACCCTCTATCTGATCGGCGATTCACTCGAGCGCGAGGAACACCGACGCCGGAGGCTGCTGCGATAGACCCACAAGCCGCGGCGGGTACGGCCGCGCACGCCTGAGACCGGCTATCACTTGGCTGGGAGCGAGCGGGCGTACTTCACGCCGCGCGTGACCCAGGGCTCGAGCTGGCGCTTCGTCTTCAGGCCCTCGGGCGCCACTCGGAGCCAGCCGTTCATCCGCCGGCCGCGCATCATGAACGGCTCGGCGTGGGGCTTGCGCGTGAGCGCTTCGGTCTCATCGGGGTCCACCCGCAGAAGGAGGCCGCCCTGGCCGCTCGCGCTCACGGACATGTTGCCGTTGATGAGGAAGGCGAGACCGCCGAACATCTTCTTCTCGGTCACGCCGCCCTCGTTCGCGACGAGCTCGCGGATGCGGTTTGCGAGATCCTCGTCGTAGGCCACAGGCGAATTATGACCGGGCGAGCTCAGCTGCCCGCGCGCTCGGCGCGGCGGGCTCGCAGCCGCAGCTGAGCCATGCGGGCGGCGCCGATCAGCCCGACGATCAGCGCACCGCCCACGGCGCTGAGCAGGAGCGCCACGCCGAGGCTGAGGTGCCCGTGCGCGCCGAGGAAGCTCACCTTCACCTGCTGGGTGTTCTCCAGGATGAAGATCAGGAGAAGAAGCGCCACGATGGTGCCGGCAATGGCTCCGGTCCAAGCGCCGCTCGTGCGCGTTGGGCCGCGTCCCGCCCGCGTGGGCTGAGCTGCGGGCGCCGTAGGCTCGGATGTGGTGGCGGCGGGCTGGTCCGGCAGCGGATCGCGGGCCGTTTCAGGGTGTGAAGACTCCATGGCTTCCTCCTACCCGCGCCCGGTGAGCGCGAACGCGAAATCCTGCGCGCTCGGGATAGGGTTCCGGCATGGACGAGGGTTCGCCCACCTCCTGGGAGGCGCTCCAGCCGGGCACGGCCGTGTTCGCCTCTGACGGCTCGCTCGTCGGCAAGGTGAAGGAGGTGCTCGCCGTCCCCGAGGACGACATCTTCGAGGGCGTGATCATCGACACAGCCCACGGCGACCGCTTCGCCGACTGGGAGCTGATCGCCTCTATGCACGAGCGCGGCGTGGACCTGAAGATCGACGGAGCCGCCGCGGCAGCCAACCTGCCCGAGCCGAAGCCGGCACCGGCCTCCATGGAGGTGGGCGTGGACGACGTGTCCCAGCCAACCGGTGCTTACAAGACCGAGACCTGGCTCAGCCGCATCTGGGCCCGGGTCAGCGGTAAGTACTAGTCCCTGTCGATCACGAAGCGGACGACGTCGAAGCCGCGGTGCTTCGCCGGCCCGAGCAGCCGGGCGCCGAGCTTGCGCGCCACGTTCTGTGAGCGCTCGTTCTCCGGGTGCACGTCCACGTAGATGCGCTCGAGCCCGTAGCGGTCGAAACCGAGGTCGCGGCACGCGATGGCCGCCTCGGTGGCGTAGCCCTTGCCCCAGTGCGCGCTGCCGAACCGGTAGCCAAGCTCGACCTCCGGGCCCACTCCCTCGAGCGGGATCAGGCCGCAGTCGCCGACCAGCTCGTCCGTGTCGGCGAGCGTGACGGCCCAGAACGTGAAGCCGTTGTCGCGCTGGTAGCCGAGCATGCGCTCGTGCCGCTCGCGCGTCTCCTCGATCGTCGTCGTGGGGCCGAAGCCCATGTAGCGCCAGACGACCGAGTCCGTGTAGATCGCGTGCACCGCCGGGAGATCGTCCTCCCGGAAGGTGCGGATCACGAGCCGCTCAGTGCGCGCTACCTCAGTCGTCGCCGGAACCGGCCTTGGCGGCCACAACACCGCCGATCAGCACAAGTGCGATCACTCCCGCCGCGCCGATCTTGGCCTTGTTCTGCGTGATCTTCTTCTTCGCCACCCGCGAGCCGATCTGCCAGACCAGCCAGCCGAGCACCGTGTATCCCTTGGTGGTCATTTGTCTTCCTTTACCCGGTTGCGGATCGCGTACGCCATCCTCGACTGGAGGCTCCACAGCTCGATGAACCCGGGGCTCGCCTGCTGGGAGAAGAGGCCGCCGGACTCGCCGAAGCCGGCAAGCGCGGCGTCGTAGAGAGCGTTGGGCGAGGAGCGCGCCACCGCCGTGGCGCGGCCCTTGTAGAGGCGGATCGTGATCTTGCCCGTCACCTGCTGGTTGACGGCGTCCATGTAGGCGCCCAGATCGCTGAGCAGCGGCTCGTACCAGAGGCCGGCGTACACGAGGAACGCCCACTGGTTGTCGAGCGTGGGCTTGAAGTTGTTCTGATGGATCGTGCCGACGAGCTTCTCGAGTTCCTTGTGGGCGGTGAGGATGATCTCCGCCGCCGGCACCTCATATAGATCGCGCACCTTCAGGCCGACGATCCGGTCCTCGATGTGGTCCACGATCCCCACCCCGTGCTTGGCGCCGAGCTCGCCGGCTCGCTCGAGCAGCTCCACGAGACCCAGCCGCTCGCCGTTCAGCGCAACCGGGCGCCCCTGCTCGAACTCCACCTCCACGTCCTCCGGCTCGTCCGGAGCGTCCTGCGGCTTGGTGACGAGGTTGAACACGTCGTCGTGCGGCGGTTCCTCGATGTCCTCGATCGGTCCGCCCTCCGAGGAGCGGCCCCAGATGTTGTCGTCGATCGAATAAGGCACGCTTTCGCTGCCTCCCTTCACCGGGATGCCGTGCTCGCGCGCGTACTGGATCTCCTCCTCGCGGCCCATCTGCCAGCCGCGGACGGGCGCGATGATCTTGAGCCCTGGGTCGAGCGCCACGACCGTCGACTCGATCCGCACCTGATCGTTGCCCTTGCCCGTGCAGCCGTGGGCGACCGTGTCGCAGCCTGCTTCGCGCGCCTTCTCCACCGCGATCTTGGCGATCAGCGGGCGGCCGAGCGCGGTGAAAAGCGGGTAGCCGCCACCGTAGAGCGCGTTCGCCTTGATCGCCGGCAGCACGTAGTCGTTTGCGAACTCCTCGCGCGCGTCCACCACGAAGCACTCCAGCGCGCCCAGGTCGAGCGCCTTGCCCCGCACCACGTCGAAGTCCTCGCCCGGCTGGCCCAGGTTGACGGTGAGTGCGACCACCTCCGCGTCGTACTCATCCTGGATCCACTTGAGCATCACGCTCGTATCCAGCCCACCGGAATAGAGCAGCAGCACGCGGCCCACCTCGCCGGGGATTGCCTCGTAGGAAGCTGTCTTTGTGAGCGCTCGCCGTTCGACTTCCGCCATGAGGCGCGAGACGCTAACAGTCAGCGCGTGGCTGCGGCGGCTGTCTGCACGCGGGCGAGCTTGATCGCGGCCAGCGCCTTCTTCGGCGACAGGGTGCCGAAGGTTGCCGCCAGCACTCCGATCGAGATCAGCAGCCCGCCGACCAGGTGCACGGCACCAACCGTGAACCAGAAGCTCGTGATGCTCGCGACGTCGATCGGCTTGTCGGTGACGGCGGGGAAGCCGTAGGCGAGCATGGCCACGCGCAAGCCGGCGCTGGCGGGCGCGAACGGCACGATGCGGCCGGCGCTCTGGGCGGCCATCACGAGGATCGCGGTGTTCACGGTCACCGGCAGGCCGACCGCCTTCAGGAAGCAGACCATCGCGAGGAGCCGGACGAGGCGGCTGAGCGCCTGCGGGCCGCCCACGCCCACCACGAAGCGGCGCGGACAATGCAGGATCTGGCAGCCCTGCCTGACCCGCGCGGCCAGGCCGCGAACGCGCCGGCGCCCGAAGCGAACGACCAGGAAGAGCGCGGCGCCGGCCCCGACCGTGACGGCGAGGCTGATGAGCACATGGGTCATCACGAACGACACGTCGAACTCGGGGATGTCGTTCGTGGATACCGGCACGGGCAGGAAGCCGTGTGCGAGCGCCCAGATCACGAAGCCGGTGCTGAGCACGATCTCGGGCAGCGTCTCGGGCGCGAAGGTCGCGATGAGCGTGGAGTAGCGCGCCTTGGGCACGCGCCTGTGTACGAGGAAGAGCTTGAGGAAGTCGCCACCGCGGGCCGGCACGACGGAGTTCAGGCCCGCACCGGCCAGATACGCGCCGGTCACGTCGCGAGCGCGCAGCTCCTCGGCCTCCGGATACGCCGCTCGCAGGATGGTGAACCACCCGCGCGTGCGCACGGCCTGCGACAGCTCGTACACGACGATCCCGGCGAGCAGCCACCAGGGGTTGATGCTGACCGCGCGTTCCGCGATGAGCCGCAGGGCGCCCTCGGCGGAGTGGTACAGCGATTCGATGCGATTGGTCAGCGCGATCCCCCTCCCGAGAGTAGATCGCCATCATGCGGTCCGGCTGAAGACTTAATCGCCCCTTAAGGGCAGATTCAGCGGCGTACCTTGATCCAATAATTGAGGTTCTTGGTACCCAGTTTCGTCTTGACCGTCGCCTGGAATGTCAGCTTGATCCCGACGGCCCGAACCGGCCAGCGGATCAGGTCGCGGTAGGTGCCGTTGAAGCTGCACGGATCCGGCCTGTTCGGGTGGCAGCCCTGGGTCGAGACGACCTCTCCCTGGTAGAGGAAGTGGTACTGGACGGTGCCGCGGAGGTTCCTGCGCCCGTTGTGGGCAACGATCTTGATCCGCCACGCCTTGCGGGCCTTCGGCCTGTGCGTGGGCGCGTAGAGCTTCGCCGTCCAGTTCGCACTTTCGTGCGCGGGCGCGGCGATGCCGGCGGGAGCCGCCGCGAGCGCGACGACGCACAGAAGAGTGACCAGCGAAACCCCCCGAGCCATGACTGCATCCTAAAACAGCGGTCGGCCGATGAGGTTGCGGAGCTACAGGAGGGCGCCGACGCGCCCGACCGCATCGTCGATCTCCTCGAGCGAGACCGTGAGCGGCGGCTCGAGGCGGATGGTGACCGGCCCTGTGGCGTTCACCACCAGGCGCTGCTCGATGAGCAGGCGCGTGGAGAGTTCGGGCGCCCCATCGATGTCGAACGCGCACATCAGGCCGCGCCCGCGCACGTTCGTGACGGGCAGGTCATGCAGCCCGGCCTGGAGCCGCTCCCCCTTCTCCCGCACCTCGCCCAGGAACGCCTCGTCGTGCACCACGTCGAGCACCGCGTGCGCCGCGGCGCACGGCACCGGGCCGCCGGCGAACGTCGAGCCGTGGTCACCCTTCTGGAAGGTGTCCGCGTACTCGGGCGACGTGATGCAGGCGCCGATCGGAAGCCCGCCCCCGAGACCCTTCGCCACCGTCATCACGTCGGGGCGCGCGGGTGTCTGCTCGTAGGCCCACAGCGTGCCGGTGCGGCCCATGCCGCACTGCACCTCGTCGAATATGAGGAGCGCTCCGTGGCGGTCGCACGCCTCACGCGCGGCCACGAGCACGTCGTCTGCGATCGGGTGGATCCCGGACTCCCCCTGAATGGGCTCGATCAGCACCGCTGCGGTCTGCTCGCCCACGGCGTCAGAGAGGCCGGCAGCGTCATCGCGGTGCACCACCTTGAAGCCGGGCACGAGCGGCGCGAACGGCTCCTGCTTGGTCTCCTGCGGGGTGGCAGAAAGCGCGCCGTAGGTGCGCCCGTGGAAGCCGTCTGTGACAACGACGACCTCGCCGCCGCGGCGGTGCCGGCGCGCGAGCTTGATCGCGCACTCGCTCGCCTCGGCCCCGGAGTTGCAGAAGAACACCTTGCCGCCAAGCGAGCTCTCGGCCAGCCGTTGCGCCAGCCGCATGGCCGGCTCCGTGTAATAGAGATTCGACACGTGCATGAGCCGGCCGGCCTGCTCGCGGATCGCCTCCACGAGCGCGGGGTGGCAATGGCCGATCTGCGCGACCGAGATGCCGGCGAGGAAGTCGAGGTACTCATTGCCGTCGGCGTCCCAGAGGCGACAGCCCTCGCCGCGCACGAACTCGACGGGCTGGCGCGCGTAGGTGGGCATCACCCAGTCGCGCTCGAGGGCTTGGAGGTCAGTGAGTCCTAGGGGCAAATCTTCGTTCCTATTCCTTGGTCGGTGAACAGCTCGAGGAGGAGCGAGTGCTGGAGCCGCCCGTCGATGATGTGCGCGGCGCCCACGCCGTCCTCCACGGCGCTTACGCATGCCTCGAGCTTCGGGCGCATGCCGCCGCTGATGCCGCCGAGCCGCTCGCGCACCTCGCTCGCGGTGGCCTCGGAGATGCGGCTGTCCGGCTCGTTCGGGTCCGCCAGCCAGCCCTCCACGTCGGTGAGGAAGATGACCTTGAAGGCGCGCAGTGCGGCCGCCACGGCCGCCGCGGCGGCGTCCGCGTTCACGTTGTAGGAGTTGCCCTCGGAGTCTGCTCCCACCGAGGCGACCACCGGGATGTAGTCCTGCGCGATGTGGTTCAGCACGTTCACGTCCACGTGCTCGATCTCGCCCACGAAGCCGATGTCGCGCTCGCCGGCCGCGAGCTGCTTGCGCACGCGGAAGAGCAGGCCGTCGTCGCCGCAGAGGCCCACCGCCGGCTGCCCCTGGCGATTGATGAGCAGCACGATGTCCTTGTTCTGCTTGCCCACGAGCACCATCTTCGCCACCTCGACGGTGTCGGCGTCCGACACCCGCAGCCCCTCCACGAACTCCACCTTCATGCCGAGCCGCTCCATGTAGCGGGTGATCTCGGGGCCGCCACCGTGGACCACGATCGGGTTCATCCCCACGTACTTGAGGAGAACGACGTCGCGCGCGAACTCCTCCTGGAGCACCGGGTCGATCATCGCCGCGCCGCCGTACTTGATCACGATCGTGCGACCGTGGAACTCGCGGATGTAGGGGAGCGCCTCGAGGATCGTGGCGACGTCGCGGCTCTGGTTCACGACGTGTACTCCGAGTTGAAGCGCACGTACTCGGGCGAGAGGTCGCTGAAGTACACCTCTGTCTCGCCGCCCTCGCCGGGCAGCGTGAGCGAGTACTCCACCTCGCCGCCCTGCACGAGCGGCTCGAGCTCCCGCAGGTCGTCGATCATCGCCTCGCCGGCGGAGACGACCTGGTGGCCCTCGATCTCGAGGTCCGCCACGAAGCCGTTGCCCGGCGGGTAGGCCATCCCGGCCGCCTGCAGGATGCGGCCGAAGTTGGGGTCGGCTCCGTGCAGGGCCGTCTTCACAAGCGGCGAGTTGGCGATCGCGCGAGCCACCGGCTCCACAACGTCGTGGGCGCCGTGCACGACGATCCTCCCCACGCGCTTCGCGCCCTCGCCGTCGGCCACGATCTCGAGCGCGATCTGGCGCAGCAGGGCGTCCAGCGCCTCGCCGAAGCGCAGCTCGTCGTCCGACTCGGGCTCGACGCGGACACCCGACGCTCCGTTCGCGAGCGCGAACACCGTGTCGCTGGTGGACAGCTGGCCGTCCACGCTGATGCGGTCGAAGGAGCGCTTCACGGTCACGCCGGTGAGCAGGTCGATCGTCTCCTGCGCCATGGCGGCGTCCGTCTGCACGAAGCAGAACATGGTGGCGAAGCGCGGCGAGATCATGCCGGCGCCCTTCGCCTGAGCTGAGAGGCGTGCGGTGCCGCCGGACAGCTCGACCTCGAGGCAGGCGCGCTTGGGGCCGCTGTCGCTCGTGAGGATCGCGCGCGAGAAGTTCTCGGCGTCGCCGCCGAGCTCGCCGGCGGCGGCGCGCACTCCGGCGAGCAGCGGCTCGCGCGGCAGCTCGGTGCCGATCACGCCGGTGGACGCCACGCCCACCTGCGCGGGCTCGATGCCGAGAAGCTCGGCGGCGAGCGCCTGGGTCGCGCGCGCGGTGTCGAGCCCGCGCTGTCCGTCGCCCACGTTCGAGCATACGGCGTTCGCCACCACCGCCCGAAGCCGGTGCGTGTCCGCCGCGCGCGAGGCAATCACCGGCGCGCCCACGCGAGCGTTCGACGTGAAACGCGCGGCGGAGACGGTCTCGGGCTCGTCCGACACGAGCAAGCCGACGTCGAGCCGATCGGTAGCCAGGCCCGCCGCGACGCCCGCTGCCCGGAAGCCCTGCGGCAGTGCGCTCGGCTCAAGCTCGCGCACGTGCGACGGAGCCTCAACCCAGCGCGAGCGGAAGAAGCTCACAGCAGGCCCGCCGTCTCATCGAGACCGAGCATCAGGTTCAGGTCCTGCACCGCCTGCCCCGCCGCGCCCTTCCAGAGGTTGTCGATGGCTGCGAACACCAGCACGCGGCCGGTCGCCGGCTCTACGGTCGCGTGGATGCGGCACATGTTCGTGTCGCGCACGTCACGGACTCCCGGCGGCGAGTCCGACAGCTCCACGAAGGGCTCGTTCGCGTACTCCTGTTCAAAGAGTTCGCGCAGTTCGTCCCCTGAAATGCCGTTGTCGGTGCTGACGTAGCAGCTGGCCAGCAGCCCCTGGTCGAGCGGCACGAGGTGCGGCGTGAACGTGATGGGCGCGTGCTCGCCAAGCTCCTGCTCGAGCTCGGCGCGGTGGCGGTGTCCCTCCACCTTGTAGGCGTTCACGTTCTCGTCCACCGACACGAAGTGCGTCGTACCGGTGGCCTCTCTTCCGGCACCCGACACCCCGGACTTGGCATCCACAACTGCGTCGCGCATCAGCTCGCGCAGCGGGTGGAGCGCGAGGATCGCCGCGGTGGGATAGCAGCCGGGCGCAGCCACGAGGTCGGCTTCTCGGATCGCTTCGCGGTGCAGCTCGGTGAGCCCGTAGACGGCCTCCTCGAGCAACTCGGGCGCGCCGTGCGGCTGGTAGTAGCTCTCGTAGCGGCCCTGCTCGAGACGGAAGTCCGCCGACAGGTCCACCACCTTCAGCCCGCGCTCGCGCAACGCCTTCACCGCCGGAGCCGATGCGCCATGCGGAT
Organism: Thermoleophilaceae bacterium; assembly: GCA_025928345.1. Classification (GTDB taxonomy): domain Bacteria; phylum Actinomycetota; class Thermoleophilia; order Solirubrobacterales; family Thermoleophilaceae; genus JAICJR01. Next base: position 9,919 of record JAICJR010000101.1, read on the forward strand.
ACGCCACGAAGGCGGCGTCCGCCGCCTCCGCCACGGCATCCGCGTCGAACTCGTGCATCTCGAGCGGCACGCGGTAGCGCGGGTAGATCTCGTCGTGGCGCTTGCCGGCGTCGCTGCGCGCGGTGAGCAGCGTCAGCTCGAGCTCGGGGTGGCGCTGAACGAGCGCGGCGCACAGCCCGCCCGCGAATCCCGCGGCTCCGCAGACGGCAACCCGGCTAGGCACGGAGCTTCCCTCCCAGCTCTCCGAGCTCGCGCTCGATCGCCGTGCGGCGTTCCGCCACCTCCTCGTCGGTGAGCGTGCGGTCCGGAGCGCGGAACTCGAGCCGCAGTGCGAGCGACTTCTTGCCCTCGCCGAGCTGCTCGCCGCGGTACTCGTCGAAGAGCGTGACGCGCTCGAGCAGGTCTCCCCCGGCCTCGTCCACCGTCGCCTGCACCACGCCGGCGAGCACGTCGTCGTCCACCACAACCGCGATGTCCTGGATCACGGCGGGGAAGGGCGAGATCGGCTGGTAGTGGCGAGTCTCGGGCACGATCTCGGCAAGTAGTTCGAAGTCGATCTCGAACGCCGTGCAGGTGCCAGTGAGGTCCCACTCGGCGGCCACCATCGGATGAAGCTCGCCGATCCAGCCGAGCTTGCGCTCGTCGCCGGCGAGGACGCTCGCGCTGCGGCCGGGGTGAAGGAACGGGCGCTCGGCCGGCTCCACCCACCATTCCGCGCCGGTGGTCTCGAGCATTCCCTCGAGAATCCCCTTCATCGCGCGGAACCCGCCGCCGCCCACGACCAGCGCGCCGACGTGATGGCGCTCCATCGCGGGCGTGGAGCCCTGCTGCGGCTTGTCTCCGTTCGCCGACAGGCTGCCAGTGCCGCGATACACGTGCGCGGACTCGAACAGCGCCGGCGTGGCGCGGCCGCGCGAGACGTTGTAGGCGGCGCTGTCGAGCAGACCGGGCAGGAGCAGCGGCCGGAGCACGCGCTGGTCCTCGCTCAGCGGGTTGTCGATCCGCAGGAGCGGCACGTCGCCGAGTCGCAGCGCGTGCATCGCCTCGGGCCGGGTGAAGCTCCACGAGATCGCCTCGCTCAAGCCGCGGTCGCGCAGCGAGTCCTCCACGAGGCGGCGCAGCCGCTGGACCCGCGTGAGACGGCCAAAAGCCTGCGAGCGCGCGGGCAGCGTGGCGGGCAGGCTGTCGAGGCCGTGGATGCGCGCCACCTCCTCGATCAGGTCGGCCTCGCGCTGGACGTCGCCGTCGCGCCAGTACGGGATCGTCACGTCCCACTCGCCGTCGCCGGCATCGGCGAGCTCGAAGCCGAGCCGTCCGAGAATCGCCCCCACCTCGTCCTCCGGGATGCGGACGCCCAGCAGCCTCTCGATCCGCGGGTGGCGCAGCTTCACAACGCGCGGCGCGACCGGCTGCGGATACACGTCGATCTCACCAGGCACGAGGCGCGCGCCGCACAGCTCCACCATCAGCCGCGCCGCCAGCCGCTGCGCCGCTACCGCCAGGTCCGGGTGCAGCTGCTTCTCGAAGCGGGCACTCGCCTCGCTGCGCAGGCCGAGCGTCTTGGAGGTCTCGAGGATGTTCGGCCCCACCCAGGTGGCCGCCTCCATCAGCACGCGCGTGGTCGTGTCGGACACCTCTGAGATCTGGCCGCCCATCACGCCGCCGATGCCCGACGGCCCCTCGGCGTCGCACACGAGCGCCATGCTCGAGTCGAAGGTGCGCTCCACGTCGTCGAGCGTCGTCATCTTCTCGCCGTCGCGCGCGCGCCTCACGTCGATGCGCCCGCCGCGCACCTTGTCGAGGTCGAACGAGTGGAGCGGCTGGCCGGTCGTGAGCATCACGTAGTTGGTGATGTCCACGACATTCGAGATCGGCCGCTGCCCGGCCGCGGTCAGGCGCTGCTTGAGCCACAGCGGCGACGGGCCGATCTTCACGTCCTCGAACAC
>JAICJR010000049.1 GCA_025928345.1 Thermoleophilaceae bacterium
GTGCTGATGAACAACTCGGGCGCGGACCCGGTGGGTGCGGTGCAGGTGTATGGAGAGAAGGTGCTTCCCACGCTCAAGAAAGCGCGAGTTTCCTAGTGGGTAGCGCGTAGTGCGTAGGTTGACAACTACCCGCTACCCACTACGCACTTCAAACTGCCCAGTGCCTAGTGGTGCTTGTGCATCACCGCGTGCCCGCGGCCTCGGGCGATCAGCCAGCGGTTGATCGGGAACGCGACTGCGCCCGCGATCACCAGGGCGACCGCGAGGCTCCACCAGAACAGGCCGTCAGCTAGCCCGGCCGCGAGCGCGCCCGGCACGAGGATGATGAAGAGATTGTCCACGATCTCCATGGTCGTGATCGATGCGGTGTCGGATGCGAATGCGAGCGGCGCCACGCGGCGGACGGGCATGCCGGAGCGCAGGAGCGGCAGGCTCGTGAGCAGGTAGCCGAAGAAGAAGGCGAGCACGATCGCGAGAGCGATCGACGCCGCGGCGCCCCAGCCCCACCACGTGGAGAGCACCATCCCGAGGACCTCGCCGATCGCGCAGCCGCTCAGGCAGTGCACGGTGGCGCTCAGTGCCAGCCGGTTCATGCGTGTTCCTCCTCGAAGCCGTGCCTGCAGTGCTCTGAGCAGAAGAAGTAGGTGTGGCCGTCGTGCTGGGCGGTCACGGCCCGCTCCCTGTCGACCTTCATGCCGCACACGGGATCGGTCGCTCCGCGCCGGCGAGTGAGCCAGAACAGGCTGACGAAGATCGCGAGGCCGACGATGTTCAGCACCAGCTTGTAGTCGAGCTGAACGGAGCCGAAGATGTCGTCCCGGCTGGGCCTCGGACCGGTGGGGATCAGGCCGAGCGCGCTGAAGATGCCGTCCACGGCCAGCGCGGCGATCACCATCGTCACGAACATGAGCGCGGTGATCCGCAGCGCGAACGACGTGCCGTAGTACTTGCGGTAGATGGCGACGATCGGGAGCACGATGAGGTCCGCGAACAGGAAGGCGAGCACGCCGGCGAACGAGATGCCGCCCGACCACAGCACGGCGGCCAGCGGCACGTTCCCCACCGAGCACACGAACGAGAGCACGGCGATGATCGGCCCGACCACCACGTTCTCGATCGCGGTGAGGCCGGCGGGCGCGTTCTTGATGAAGAGCCCGTTGAAGAAGTCGTTTCCGAGCTGCGCGATGTAGCCCGCGAGCAGGAAGCCGAGGGTGATCTCCTTCCAGAGCATCTTCCAGTCGCCACGGAAGTTGTGGGCCACGTCGGACCAGGCGCCCACCGACGCGATGCGCTCGCGCCAGCTCAGCTCGGCACTCGCGGCGTGATGCTGGTGGCCGGTGTCCGCCGCCTGAGCGTGCTCGCGTGCGCGCTCCTCGAGCTGCGGGGACACGAACACGCGCAGCAGGATCGCCATCAGCACGATCATCACGATGCCGCCGAGGTACTCGGCGACGGTGAACTGCCAGCCGATCAGCACCCAGAGCACCAGCCCGAGCTCCCACACGAGGTTGGTGGAGGCGAACTGGAACGCCAGCGCCGTGGTAGCCGACGCGCCCTTCTGGAAGAGCGACTTGGCGATGGCCACGGCGGCGTACGAGCACGAGGACGACGCCGCGCCGAGACCGGTGGCGAGCGCGACCGGGCGCGGGCCGGAGCCGGACATCGCGCGTTCGATCCGCTCGCGCGGCACCCACGCCTGCACGATCGCGGAGATGCCGAAGCCGAGCACGAGCGCCCACCACACCTCCCACGCCATGAGGAAGCTGTCCTTCAGTCCGTTCCAGATCACGTCGAGCACGTCTTCGACGGTATCACATACCCCCTGGGGGTATCTGGTACACTCCTCGCCATGGCACCCGAACGCGGTTACACGGCATCGAAGGACGACCTTCTGCGCAGGCTCGCGCGCGTGGAGGGACAGGTGCGCGGCGTCACGCGCATGGTCGAGGAGGATCGCTACTGCATTGAGGTGATGACGCAGATCACCGCCATCCAGGCGGCGCTCGACAAGATCGCGCTCGGCCTGCTCGACGGCCACGCCCGCCACTGCCTGCTCGGCGAGGGCGAGGGGCCTTCGGAGCCGGACGCGCAGGTGAACGAGCTGATGGGCGCCGTCGGGCGCATGCTCTCGCGCTGAGCGCGAGGCGTTAGCTTCCAGCGATCGTTCTCGACGTCGTACTCGTGGCGGCGGTTGTCGTCGGCATGGCTGTGCAGGCCAGCGTGGGCTTCGGCTTCGGCTTCTTCGTCGCACCGGCCGCGCTTGGAGCGTTCCGGCCCGCGCAGGCGGTCACGCTGCTGCTCCTGCTCGCGCTCCTCATCAACTCGCTGATCCTCTACAGCGAAGGGCGCAAGCGCGAGGTCAACGTTCGCGCGGCCGCGCTGCTGTGCGCGTGGGCGCTGCCGGGCATCGTGGCCGGCGCGCTCGTGGTGCGCGACATCGACGCCCACGTTCTCCAGGTGGCGATCGGGGTGGGCATCGTCGTCGCGGCCCTGTTTCAGGCGCGAGCATCGGCGGGTCACATCGAGGCGCAGCGCGGCCCGGATCCGGCCGGCACGCTCGCGGCCGGCGGCGTCTGCGCCGGTGTGCTTACCACCGCCACGAGCCTGAACGGGCCGGTGGTGGTGCTCACATTCACGCGCGCGGGACTCCGTGGCCACGTACTGCGTGACACCGGAGCCGCCGCCTTCCTCGTGCTGGCACTGGCGGGCACAGCCGCGCTTGCCACCATCGCTCACGCCGGCCGCTCCCTCCCCCACTGGCCGCTGCTCGTGGCGCTCGCGGCCGCCGCCGTGGTGGGCCACCGCTTCGGCGCCGCGCTGTTCCACAAGCTCGACGCGGAGCGGCACCGGCGGCTAGTGCTGGCCGCCGCGGCGGTGGCCGGAACGGTCAGCATCGTGGCCGGGCTCGTCTAGACGAACGGTACCCCTGTTTAGGGGTAACCCCTGGTGGGGAAGAACCCGCTCGGATGCGTCGGATTCTCCTCGCGATGACGTTGCTGGCCCTGCCGCTTCTGGCGGCCGCGCCCGCCGCCGCGGCGCCGCCGCCGATCAAGCACGTCTTCGTGATCGTGCTCGAGAACAAGGGCTTCGACACCACGTTCGGCCCGAACTCGCAGGCGCCCTATCTGTCGCAGACGCTGCCGTCCCAGGGTGAGCTGCTCACCCAGTACTACGGCATCGGCCACAACAGCCTCGACAACTACATCGCGATGGTGAGCGGCCAGGCTCCCGCGATCGTCACCCAGGCCGACTGTCCCTTCTACATGAACCTCTTCCCCGGCACGATCGGACAGGACGACCAGGCGATCGGCCAGGGCTGCGTTTACCCGGCCACCGTGAAGACGGTGGCGGACCAGCTGAGCGCGGCCGGCCTCACCTGGAAGGGCTACATGGAGGACATGGCGTCGAACTGCGAGCGCCCGGCGCTGAACAGCTTCGACCAGACGCAGAACGCCACGGCCACGAGCCAGTACGCCGCGCGCCACAACCCGTTCGTGTACTTCCACTCGCTGATCGATTCCGGCGCGTGCGCCGCTAACGACGTGCCGCTGACGCAGCTCGATAGCGATCTCTCCTCCTCCGCCACCACGCCGAACCTGGCGTTCATCACTCCGGACCTCTGCCATGACGCGCATGACGCCACGTGCGCGGACGGCGGTCCCGGCGGCCTGCCCGCGGCCGACAGCTTCCTCCAGACGTGGGTGCCGAAGATCACCGGCTCGCCGGCGTGGTCCGACGGCAGCCTCCTGATCGTGACCTTCGACGAGGCCGACACGAGCGACGCCTCCTCATGCTGCGGCGAGACCGCCGGGCCGAACTCGCCGAACCCGGGGGGCACGACGAAGGGCAACGGCGGCGGCCGCACGGGCAGCGTCCTGCTGTCGCAGTTCGTGCAGCCGGGCTCCACCAACGCGACGCCGTACAACCACTACTCGATGCTGCGGAGCATCGAGGACATCTTCGGGCTGAGCCACCTCGGCTTCGCCGCGAAGTCCGACCTCCAGCCGTTCGGGTCGGACGTCTACAACGCGGCCGGCTGAGTCGCCGCCCTCAGGCGGGGTGGCCGGGCTCTATGTCCTTGGCCTCCTGAAAGCCCAGCTCGTGCACGCCCTCGTCGGCCTCGTCGGCGTCGACCGGATCGAGCAGGAAGCCCACGTGGTCACCCAGGTCGAAGCGCTCGAGCACGCGGCCGACGAAGCGGTTGGGGACGTCGTCGAGCAAGGGCGCGCCGCCCGTTCCTTCGTGCCAGGCGCAGCGCTCGAACTTGTCGGTGGCGTCACCCGTCTCGCCGCCGAAGAGCTCGGCCAGGTCCCGCTGCTTCGGCTCGTCGCTGACGAAATGGACCGCCAGAACGTCCGCCCCCTCGGCCACGCCCATCGTGTGGTTCTTCCGTGATATGCAGGCCAGAAAGCGCTCCGGGTGGATGCTCGTCTGCGTCCCGAAGCCGACGAGGCAGCCAGAGCGCTCGCCGGCCGCGGCGGCGGTGACGATGTACATCGGGTAGTCGAGGTCGGCGACGAGCTTGGCCAGCACGGCCCGAACGGTACCCGGGATTGCCATGGCCCGGATTGGGTAACAATCAAGTCCTAGACAGGGGTTTTTCTTGACGACGATTGAGCTGCGTGGCGGGCCCGCTGCCGTTGGGGCTGCGCGGCACGCGATAGAACAGCTCGCGGATCAAGAGCAGCTGCCACGGCGCGACGACCTGCGGCTGCTCGTCAGCGAGCTTGTGACGAATAGCGTCCTGCACGGCTGCGCCGGGCCGGACGACCATCTCCACCTCCATGTAGAGCGCCCGGACCACTCCGTGCGCGTGGAGGTCTGCGACGACGGCGGCGGCGGCTGGACCGAGACCACCCGCTCCACCTCACTCGACAGCGACGAACCAGCCGGCGGCTGGGGCCTGATGCTCGTGGGAGCACTTGCTGACGAATGGGGTGTGGACTGCGGAGTGGAGCGGACGTGCGTGTGGTTTCAGTTGAACTGAGCTGAAGGTCGGAGGTCGGAGGATCGGAGGCCGGAGGAAAAGCCCTCCCACCCCCGGCCTCCGGCCTCCGCCTACGCGCAGTTAGGCCAAGCCGACGGGCCCTGGGTGGCCAGCAACTTCGCTGCCATCTGATCCTGCTCCGACACCGGTGCGCTTGCCGGGTCGCCGGTGCCGCCCAGCTCGCGCCAGGTCTCGCGGGAGAACTGGTACTTGCCGCGGTAGGTGCCGTCCTGCGATACCGCGCTGGGGTTGCCGGACGACTCGCACTGGGCGATCTTCTGGAGCTCCGCGGAGCTGCCGGTCGAGCCGCTGCCGGTCGACGTGCCGTCGCTTGTCGAGCCATCGCTGCCGCCGCTGAGCCCGAGCGCACCGAGCGTCTGCGGGCCGACGATGCCGTCGACGATCAGCCCGTGCGCGCGCTGGAACGCGATCACCGCGCGCCGGGTGACCGGGCCGTACACCCCGTCAGCCGGAATCCCGAGTGCGCGCTGCACCGCCGCAATCGTGGACCCATGGCTGCCGCGATGGAGAAGCGTGCTGCCGCCGCCGGCCGCGAGAGCTGCGCCGCCGCCGGTGGTCATCACCACGCCCATGAGAATCGCCACGCTCCTGCCCCGAATGCGGCGCCGGCGCAGACGCGCCGCGGCCATCCGCCGTTCCCGCGACCGGCGCAGCGACTGGCGCCACGGAATGGGCGAAGCGAGATCCGCTTGAGTTGTGGTCAAACTGACCCTCCTTCTTTCTCTGTGCCTACGAGGTGAGCTGACGGGCTCGCGCGGAAAGAAGGTCGCGCTACGCCGCACACCGGCGGCGATTCGCCCCAGAGCCGCGGACGGCACGGCTCATTGGGTCCCCCGTTCCCGGATGCATCGTGCAGCCGGGATTCGGCTAGGTCGACATAACACCTAAGCACATCGCGCGGCGGAACGCGCTCCGCCCGGCCGCGCGGCGCTCTTCTTCGGGGCGACCGTTCGGTGGCTGTGCTCGTGCATGCGGATCGGCGGCCGCTCTGCACCGCCGCCATCGAGGAACTCGCACGCGTCGGCGTAGCCGCGCTCGATGAGCTCGTCGGCCTGGGAGAAGTCGATCGGCTGCACGTCGAGCGGGCATGGCGGCGGGAGCACGACGAGGTTGACCTCGTCACGGTGGCGCTCGATGTCCTCCACGAGACGGCGGTGGGTGAGCAGACCGATGCCGTGGAGCGCCATCCCCAGTGCCGAGCCGGGCGCCGCCTCGAGCGCGCACGCGTGTCCCGTTGGGAGCACGTAGATGCGCTCCGCGCCGAGCTCGACGGCGTGCGAGATCGGCGTGTTGTTCGCCACCCCGCCGTCCATGAGGAACCGGCCGTCCAGCTCGACCGGCGCGAACACCGCCGGGATTGCGGCGCTGGCGACCACGGCGTCCAGGACCGAACCGCTCGACACGCGCAGCTCCTCTCCGGTGATCACGTCCACCGCGACCACGTGCAGCGGCAGCGGCAGCTCCTCGAGCCTGTCGTACTCGAGGTAGCGCGACACAAGCCGCCGCAGTCCGGAGTCGGGGACCAGATGGTCGCGCGCTCCGAGGAACCCGAGCAGGCCCGTGAGCGGGTTCAGGGGAAATGCCTGGCCGCGTCGCAGCCCGCGCCAGACCTCGCCGAGCGCGTCCGCCGTTTCGACCGTCTGCGGCCGCGATGCGAGGAAGGCACCGTTGAGCGCGCCGGCTGAGGTGCCGACCAGCAGGTCCGCGCGCACGTCCCGCTCGAACAGCGCGCGCAGCATCCCGGCCTGAATGGCCCCGAGCGAGGCGCCACCCGAGAGCACGAAGGCCACCTTCGGTCGTTTGTTGCGTCCCATACCTGTGAGCGTCGCGCCGCGGGCATGGTCTTACCCATGGAACTTTTCACCGCCGCGCCACGTCTAGGAAAGTGATGGAACCGGCTACTCACGCGGAGTAACCTCAGGGAGCCTATGGCCGCGCCAGGCGATAGATCGGGGGACGCCCCCGGGCGAACCTCCGTCCCGCTTGCCGAAGAGTGGCGGGCGCTTCGGCGCGCGGCCACCGTCGTCGCGGTCCTGACGAGCCCGGCGTTCTTCCTGCTGCTGTGGGAGCGCAACGGCTGGAACCCGATATTGGCGGCGCTCGTGACGCTCGTCGCGGTGATCATGTTCCGCGGGCTCGTGGACGTGATCGTCCGCCGGCTCATCCCCTGGCCGAATCTCTACAACGCCGACCAGCAGCTCCTCGACGAGGACGTGGTCGCGCGCAGGCGCGCGTGGTACTGGCGGAAGAAGTTCCGCCGGCTCACGATCTACGGCTCGATCTTCCTGCTGATCTTCGGCACGATCGCCCTCGTCAACGGCGAGAGCATCGGCGCCGCGATCTCGAACTTCTTCAACGGCATCGGGAACAGCGCATCCTCGCTCCTGGTCCTGCTGTTCCAGCTGCCGCTCTTCTTCCTCTTCAACTTCCTCATCTTCTTCGGGCCGCTGCTCGTCTTCGGCATCAAGCAGATGAAGGGCTACGAGCCCGGCGACGCCGACTGGGGAGTGAAGCTCGAGGACGTGCGCGGCCAGAAGGAGGCGAAGGAGGAGGTGCGCCGCGTGATCGCCCTCTGGCAGTCGGGCGAGGCGTTCGAGAAGGCGGGCGGCAAGCGCGAGCGCGGCCTGCTCTTCCTGGGCGCACCGGGCACCGGCAAGACGATGCTCTCGAAGGCGATCGCCACCGGCTTCAACTGCCCGTTCGTGACGATGCCGGGCTCCGGCTTCGCGCAGACCTTCATCGGCCTCGACGTCGTGATCGTCATGTTCCTCGTCCGCAAGGCGAAGAAGCTGGCCGCCAAGTGGGGCGGGCAGTGCATCGTGTTCATCGACGAGATCGACGCCGTCGGCATGCGCCGCAACGCGCTCGGCGGCAACGTCATGACGCCCGAGCCGTACTCGCCGGGCAGCCCGCACGACGACCTCTTCTTCGGGCCGGCCGGCGCCCTCACCCCCACCGGCGACGTGATCCTCGAGACGCGCGCCTGGCGCGAGAAGCTGTTCGCCTCGAGGCACGAGTCGAGCCTGCGGCCGCTCCCACAGCCCTACGCCAAGCTCGACTCGATCATGCGCGCGGCCTTTCCAGGCGGCGGCATGTTCGGCGGCTACGGCATGGCGCTCAACCAGCTGCTCGTGCAGATGGACGGAATCGACGAGCCGCCGTTCGTGCGCAAGTTCCTCACGAACCGGATCAACACGTTCCTCGACGCGCTGTACATCGTTCCCCAGAAGATCGGCAGCGTGAAGCTGCGGCTTCCGAAGCCGAAGCCGCGGAAGGAAGAGGTCTATTTCATCGGCGCCACGAACGTCCCGATCGACGCGCTCGACCCGGCGCTGATCCGCCCGGGCCGCATGGGCCGCCACATCTGGTTCCGCACGCCGACCAAGGATGACCGCAAGGACATCTTCGACCTCTACCTGAAGAAGGTCGATCACGACCCGGAGCTCGACACCGACAAGCGCCGCGACGAGCTCGCGCGCATGACGAACGGCTACTCGCCGGCCATGATCGAGCAGGTGTGCTCGATGGCGCTGACGTACGCGCACTCGGACGGACGTCCCTACTTCGAACGCCGCGACCTCGTGGAGTCGATGACCACCGTGGAGAGCGGGACCGCCGTCGGCGTGGAGTACATGCCGGAGGAGACTCGCGCGGTCGCGATCCACGAGGCGGGCCACGCGGTGGCGAGCGCCGTGTACGCGAAGGACCACGAGTCCACGCGGCTGTCGGTGAGGATGCGGGCCGGCTCGCTGGGCCACCATCAGGCGATCCAGAAGGAAGAGCGCTTCTCGGCCTGGCGGCACGAGGAGGTGGCGCGGCTTATCTGGATCCTCGGCGCAATGGCCGCCGAGCGCGTGTTCTACGGCGAGAACTCGGTGGGAGTCGGCGGCGACGTGTTCAGCGTCACGGCGCTTGCGGGCCGGATGGTGAGCATGTCCGCGATGGGACCTGAGCCAGTGGACCTCCGAGGTCGTATTCCGGAGGAGTTCCGGGAAGAAAAGGAACAGGAGCTCATGGAGCGCTTCGAGAAGATCGGGCTTCAGATCATGCGCCGCGCCGGCGACCCGTATGCCGAGATGCTCGGGGACCGCGATAAGCGGAGAGCCGCCGGGCAGCTTCTCGGGCAGGCGTACGTCACCGCCCACCACGCGATCGCGCATAACCAGGAGAAGGTCGAGCAGATCGCCGAAGTGCTCATCGAGCGCCGCGAGCTACATGGCGACGAGGTGGTGGAGCTGCTCGAGAGGGCACGGCTCGAGGAGCCCCAGATCGATCTCTTGGACGAAGCTGCATGGCCGAAGGTGTGACACCCACCGAGCCGGGCGGCTCCGAGCTCGAGCCCACGCGCGGCAACGAGCTCGAGTCGGCACACTCGAAGGAGCTGGCGCCGTACACGCCGCGCCCCGTGCACGGGCACGAGACGAAGTTCAGGCTGAGCTATGCCGTGCTCGCGGGAGTTGGCCTCGCGGCGATCGCCGCTGCGGTGATCTTCGTGCTCGCGGGCCGGCCGCCCAAGCCGCCGGCGTGGTCGAGCTGGAAGCCCTCGAGCGGCGGCGATCAGGCTCTCGGCCAGATCGCCAATCACATCGGTCCCACCTACCGCCTCCCCACCGGTGAGCAGCTCGTGGCGGTGGACGGCGGCCCGGCCGAAGTGGCCGGACTGCCGGTGAAGATCGTCATGGAGCGAAGCTCGAACGATCTCTCGCTCGCGGAGGGCAAGAGCGCGATGTACAGCCTCTGCGGGCTCGGCAAGTTCTGCTCGATCAAGGTGGGCAAGCCGTCGCATGCGCGGGAACTTCTGCTGCAGCGCGAGGCGCTCGAGCTGGCCCTTTACAGCTTCCGTTACGTCAAGGACGTCCAGCAGGTGGTAGTGATCCTTCCGCCGCCTCCGAAGCAGAAGCCATCGCACGCGATGTTCTTCAGCCGGGGTCAGGTGAAGGGCGTCCTCAGCCGGCCGCTCCGCTTCACGCTGGGGACGCGACCGCCTTCACTCGCCGCGCTCAAGAGTGGCCCGGCGCGGAGCTTCATCGAGCGCACGACCAACAACCTGCTCTACGACTACGACCTCGCCCAGGCGCCCGATGCGAGCGTGCTCCTCGAGTTGAAGCCGTTCACGCTGAACGGACCCTCGGGCACGTCGCCCCACACTCCCTGACGGAAGCTCAGCCGTCGCCGCGTCCGGGCCGCACCGGCACGTCGCCGCCTGCCGGCGCACTCGACATGAGGTCCGCCTCGCCCGGCCCGGGCGCCGTCGGCACGCTTAGCTGGAAGCGGGAGACGAGGTAGGGAACGATGTAGCTGTCGGCGATCTTCGTCGGCGGCCACCACAGCGGGCTGTCGGCCTGCTGCGACTCGCCCCCACGCCATTGCAGGTAGCTCGGCTCGGCCCCGGTGAGCAGCATGCCGCGCAGGAGCGGCTCGAAGGGCTCGGGCACCAGCGACGTGCCGGCGCGCGCGGCGATGCACTCAGCGACCGCCTGCGCCTGGCGCACGGAAACGCCGCCCTGCTTCACCTCGAACGCGGTCACGTCACCGGCCGCGTACACGTCCGCGACGTCCTCCACTCGCCCGTGCCCGTCCACCGGCACGAAGCCGCCCGAATCGTGCGGGAGGCCTGGTATCGCCGGTCCTGCCAGCGCGGGCAGGGCCACGGCGGCGTCAGCGGTCAGGCGGCGGCCGTCCTCGAGCGCCAGGGCGCCGTCCGCGTACTCGACCGGCGCGACGCCGGCCAGAAGCTCCACCCCCGCCCGCGCGAGCCGTTCGGTCATCGAGCGGCTCACGGCCTGGCCGAAGAGCTGGAGCGGCGCGTCCTCCGCGGTTGCGACCGTGATCTGCGCGCCGCCCGCTCGAAGCGCCGTCATCAGCGCAAGCTCGTAGAGCGGTAGCGGCCACGACGCGGCGGACGCGGCAAGCGCGAAAGCGATTGACCGCAGCTCGCCCGTCGCGGCGCCCTCCACGAGCGTCCGCATGAGCGTGACCGACTCAGGCCCGCCGAAGGTCAGCGCACCTCTTACCGCCTCGACCGTGCGCGCCCCGGTCGCAACCACGAGGGCGTCGTATGCGAGCCGCTCGCCGGCGGCGGTCACCACCTCGTGCGCGTCCGCGCGGACCTCGGCGAGACGTCCCCGGCGCTGCACCGCGCGCTGGTCGCCGAGCACCTGGCCGAGCGGGAAGCGCGGCAGCTCCCCCATGCCGAATGGCTCGGCCACGAGCAGCGGCCGGTAGACGAAGTGCTCGCCGGGGGCGAGCAGCTCGATCGCCACGCGCTCGCCGGCGAGCTTGCGCAGCGCCACCACCAGCTCGAGTGCGGCGATGCCGCCGCCCGCCACGATCACACGCGCGGGTAGCGAGCGGAACGGAGCCTCGCTCGGCATGAGCCGTAGCGTAATGCCCCGCGAGACAGGGATTGCGCGCCATGTTCGCGGGTAGGGACATCACATGGACCAGAGAAAGCTTGGAAACGAGGGCCTGACCGTGTCCGCGATCGGGCTCGGCTGCATGGGCATGTCCGAGTTCTACGGCGAGGGCGACGAGCAGGAGTCGATCGCGACGATCCAGCGCGCGCTCGAGCTGGGCGTGAACTTCCTGGACACCGCCGACATGTACGGCCCCTTCACCAACGAGGAGCTGGTGGGCCGGGCGATCGCCGGCCGCCGCGACGAGGTGGTGCTCGCCACCAAGTTCGGCAACGTGCGCGGCCCGAACGGCGAGCGGCTCGGCGTGCGCGGCGACCCCGAGTACGTGCGCGAGGCCTGCGAGGCGTCGCTCCGGCGCCTCGGCGTCGATCACATCGACCTCTACTACCAGCACCGAGTGGATCCGGACACGCCGATCGAGGAGACGGTCGGCGCGATGAAGGAGCTCGTGGAGCAGGGCAAGGCGCGCTACATCGGCTTGTCCGAGGCCGCCGCCGGCACGATCCGCCGCGCCCATGAGGTGCATCCCATCAGCGCGCTGCAGACGGAGTACTCGCTGTGGACGCGCGACCCGGAGGAGGAGATCCTCCCGACGGTCCGCGAGCTCGGCATCGGCTTCGTGGCCTACAGCCCGCTCGGCCGCGGCTTCCTCTCCGGCCAGATCCAGTCGCCGGACGACCTCGACGAAGACGACTTCCGCCGCCACAACCCGCGCTTCCAGGGCGAGAACTTCCAGCGCAACCTCGACCTCGTGGAACACGTGAAGGAGATCGCCGCCGAGAAGGAGGTCGCGCCCGGGCAGCTCGCCATCGCGTGGCTGCTCCACCAGGGTGGGGACATCGTGCCGATCCCGGGTACGAAGCGGCGGAAGTACCTCGAGGAGAACGTCGCGGCCGCGGACGTGTCGCTCAGCGACGACGACCTCGCGCGGATCGACCAGGCCGCCCCCGTGGGCGCGGCGGCGGGCGATCGCTACCCCGACATGTCACCCGTGAACATCTAAGGAGGCGCTGAGAGATGGAGAACCAGCCCGAGAGGGTCCCCGACGACGAGCAGCGCGTGCGTGCCGAGGAGCAGGCGGCCGAGGCGGAGGCCGGCAACATCGGCGGCGAGGGCTCGAACGAGGAGCTCGACCCCGCCGAGCGCGCGGTGCGCGAAGGCGGCGGCGGCGAGGCCGAGGGCTTCGAGGACGCCGAGGAGAAGCTGATCGAGAACGCCGGGCACGGCGAGGGCAACCCGATGCCGGACGCGTTCACCGGCGAGACCGAGTCGGACCTGTCCGGCGCGGAGTACGGCGAGGCTGACGAGGTCGATCCCACCGAGGTCACGCGCGACCCCGAGAGCGGCGAGGACGATCCCGGCAAGGGGCCGGGGATCGCGGCCGAGCGCTAGTCGAGCGCGCTCGCGACGATCTTCAGGTCCTCAACGAAGTCGTGGTAGGCGCGGTGGCGCGCCTCCTCGTCCGGCGCGCGCAGGATCGATGACGGGTGCACCGTGCCGGTGGCGAGCGGCGCGAGCTCCGAGTCGACGAACTCGCCGCGCTGCTGAGTGACCTTGAACTTCGGCCCGAGCAGCGCCTTGGCAGCGGTCGCGCCAAGACACACGAGCACCTGCGGCTTCACCTGACCGAGCTCGGCCTCGAGCCACGGGCGGCAGGCGGCGGTCTCCTCGCTATCGGGGCGTTGGTGGATCCTGCGTTTGCCGCGCATCGTGTACTTGAAGTGCTTGACCACGTTGGTCACGTACACCTCGCTGCGATCGATGCCCGCCTCCACGAGCGCGCGGTCGAGCATCCTGCCGGCCGGGCCGACGAAAGGCTTGCCCTCGACGTCCTCGCGGTCCCCCGGCTGCTCCCCGACGAACATCACCTTCGACTTCTTCAGCCCCTCGCCGAACACCGTCTGCGTCGCGCCCTCGTAGAGGTGGCAGCCGCGGCAGCCGGCCGCGGCCTCCCGCAGGCGGGGGAGCGTGGGCTTCGGAGGGATGAAGGCGGCGGCAGTCGGATAGCCGTCCGTTGCCATGGCCCGGCAGATACCCCGCTCAGGAGGGGGATAACTTGCGCGCGCGGGTTACTTACCCCCGTGTGGGGGGAATATGTGATTGTGCGCTCAACCAGTTTGCTATGATGGTTGTGTGCTCAACTGCTGGGCACAAGAGCCTGATCTGAAAGAGGAGGCGTTTGGAAAATGAGTCTCGGACTTCTCGTCCTGAGAGTGGTCGTGGGCCTGCTGTTCTTCGGCCACGGCGCACAGAAGCTGTTCGGCTGGTTCGGCGGCCATGGGCTTTCCGGAACCGGCCAGTTCTTCGAGTCGATGGGCTTCCCGCAGGGGAAGCGCCAGGCGTTCCTGGCCGGCCTGTTTGAGGCGGGCGGCGGTCTCCTGATCGCGCTCGGGCTCGTCACGCCGTTCGCCGCCGCCGCGCTCATCGCGGTGATGACGGTGGCGGTGATCCGCGTCCACTTCGCCAAGGGCGTGTGGTCGACCAACGGCGGCTACGAGTACAACGCCGTCCTCGTGGCGGTCGTGTTCGCGCTCTCCGGCGTCGGCGCCGGCAACTGGTCGCTCGACCACGCCCTCGGCCTGAACCTGCACGGTGCGGGCTGGGCCCTCGGAGCCCTTGGCGTCGGGATCCTCGGCGGACTGCTGCCGCTTGCCGAAGCGCGCATCGCGGCCTCCCGTCGGGATCATGCACATCCGACTACTGCGTAGAGGTCGGAGGGGGAGGACGGAGGTCGGAGGGCTGAAGCTCCGGCCTCCGACCTCCCCCCTCCCCGCTCCAGCCCCCATGCCAATATGGGGGCGGCGTGTTTCGCCCCTCGAACAACTCGCATTCGCCTGACGTAGCCGAGCTGCTCGAGCTTCGCTCGGGCGATGCGATGGCGCTCAATCAGCGCCACCTCAACCCGCAGCTCGGGCGCATCCTCCGCACACTCGGCTTCGACCGCGAGTGGGCATCCGGGCGCGGCCCCTACCTGATCGACCGCCAGGGGGACGAGTACCTCGACCTGCTCTCCGGCTACGGCGTGTTCTCGCTCGGCCGCAGCCACCCGTACGTGAAGGAGCAGCTCTCCCGCGTGCTCGCGGCCGACTCGGCGAACCTGCCGCAGCTCGGTGTCTCCACCCTCCCGGGCGTGCTCGCCGAGGAGCTGATCGCGCGGGCGCCCGCGCCGCTCGACGGCGTGGTGCTCACGAGCTCAGGCACCGAATCGGTGGAGACCGCGATCAAGCTGGCCCGCGCCGCCACCGGCCGGCCGCGCATCCTCTTCTGCGAGCGCGGCTTCCACGGCCTCACGCTCGGCTCGCTCTCGGTGAACGGCAACGAGGAGTTCCGCGAGCGATTCGAACCCCTGCTCCCCGCCTGCGACCCTGTTCCGTTCGGCGACCTAGACGCGCTCCGCGGCGAGCTCGACCGCGGCGAGGTGGCGGGCTTCCTCGTCGAGCCGGTCCAGGGCAAGGGCGTGAACCTGCCGCCGGATGGCTACCTCCAGGCGGCGCAGCAGCTGTGCCGCGCCGCCGGCGCGCTCCTCATCGTCGACGACGTGCAGACCGGCCTTGGCCGCACCGGGCGGCTCTTCACCTCCGATCACTGGGGACTCGAGCCGGACATGGTCACGATCGCCAAGTCGCTGTCCGGCGGCTACGTGCCGATCGGCGCGGTGCTCGCGAGCCGCGCCGTGCTGAGCGCGGTGTTCGACTCGATGGAGCGCGGCGTGGTGATCGGCTCCACCTTCGGCGGCAACGACCTCGCGGCGGCCGCCGGCATCGCCACGCTGCAGACGATCGAGCGCGAGGGGCTGGTCGAACGCGCGGCGCAGCTCGGCGACCTTCTC
The DNA here is from genome assembly GCA_025928345.1 of Thermoleophilaceae bacterium. Classification (GTDB taxonomy): domain Bacteria; phylum Actinomycetota; class Thermoleophilia; order Solirubrobacterales; family Thermoleophilaceae; genus JAICJR01. Next base: position 15,254 of record JAICJR010000049.1, read on the forward strand.
CTCGAGCTCACCCGGCCGCTCGTCCAGCGCTTCGAGATCGTGCGCGAGGTGCGCGGCCTCGGCCTGATCTGGGCGATCGAGCTCGGGCCGCCCGCGGGCCGCGCGGCACGGCGGCTCTGGGACGCGATCGAGCGGCGCCAGCCGGGGCTGTTCGCACAGCTCGTCACCGTGCCGCTCTTTCACGACCATCACATCCTCACCCAGGTGGCGGGCCATCACATGAACGTGGTCAAGGCGCTGCCACCTCTCATCACGTCAGACGAGGACATCCGGCGCTTCGCCACCGCGCTCGAGCAGGTGCTCGAAGGCGCCGAGGAGCACCTCTTCCGCAGCTACGCCAGCCTCGGCTTCGAGCTCGGCCGCCGCAGCCTGGCCGCGCGCCGGGTGTGAAGGCTCTCGTCACCGGAGCCGCAGGCTTCATCGGCGCGCACGTGTCCCGCGCGCTGTCAAACGAGGGCGCGGCCGTGCGCGCCTTCGACGCGCAGGAGCCGCCGGCACATGCCGCCGCGAGCGAGTGGGCACGGGGCGACGTGCTCGACCCGGACGCCCTGCGCCGCGCCGCAGACGGCTGCGACGCGATCTTCCACCTCGCCGCCGTCTACAGCTACTACCGGCGCGACGCCGAGCGGATGCAGCGCGTGAACATCGAAGGCACCCGCAACGTGCTTGCGGCGGCGGGCGAGCGGCGCGTCGTGCACACCTCGAGCGCCGCCACCTGCGGACCCGTGCCCGGCCGCCCGGCCACAGAAGACGACTCGCCGCCGGCATGGGAGCTGAAGGTGGCGTACAAGCGCAGCAAGATCGAGTCCGAACGCCTGGCGCGCGAAGCGGGCGCGGTGGTGGTGAACCCCACGACGCCCGTCGGTCCCGGCGATGCCCGCCCCACCCCCACCGGCAAGATGATCCGTGACGTCGCGGCCGGCAGGGCGCGCGCGTACGTGAGCAGCACCGCGCTCAACGTCGTGTCGGTGGAGGACGTGGCGCGCGGGCACGTGCTCGCTTACGAGCGCGGGCGCGCCGGCGAGCGATACCTCCTTGGCGGTGAGGACATGCCGCTGCGCGACGTATTCGCCGTCGTCGCCACGGCCGCCGGCGTTGAACCGCCCCGCGTAGCGATCCCGTTCCGTCTTGTACTCGGCAGCGCGTGGCTCGCCGATCGTGCGCTTGCACTATTCGGTCGCGAACCAGAGCTGCTCGTGCTTGACTCTGTGCGGCTGGCGCGCGTGCCCGCGCTCTTCAGCAGCGAAAGGGCACGGCGTGAGCTTGGATACTCCTGGCGCCCCGCTCGTGAGGCGCTCGAGGAGGCGGTGGCAGACCGCATCGAGCGCGCCGCCGTGGTGTCTTAGGTAACTCGTGACTCGCCCCCTCACCCGAAGAGAGATTCTGGGCGCCGGCGCAGCAGCCGGTGCGGCCCTGGCGCTGCCCTCAGGCGTTACCGCCGCGGGGCGCAAGGCCCGCAGGCAGCGCCGCGTGGACGTTGTGATCGTCGGCGCCGGGCTCGCCGGCCTCGCCGCCGCCCGCGAGCTCACGAGGGCGGGCCACGAGGTGTGCGTGCTCGAAGCGCGCGACCGCGTGGGCGGCCGCACGCTCAACCACCACGTGTCGAAGGGCGTGATCACGGAGGCGGGCGGCGAGTACATCGGCCCCACGCAGACGCACATCGCCCGGCTCGCCAGGCAGGAGGGCGTGAAGACGTTCAAGACCTACAACGCCGGCTCCGACCTCCTCTTCGCGCGCGGGCAGCTCTCGCGCTACCCGGCCACCGGGCTGCCGCCCGATCCCGACGTGCAGCAGGCCGTGATCGCGGCCGTCACGCAGCTCGACTCGATGGCGACCAAGGTTCCGCTCGAGGCGCCCTGGAAGGCCAAGCGCGCCGCGGAGTGGGACGCGATGACGCTGCAGGACTGGGCGACCGCGAACGTGACCACCGACCTCGGGCGCAAGTCCCTCGTCGCGGCGACGAACGCGATCTGGGGAGCCGATCCCGGGGAGCTCTCGCTGCTCTACGTGCTCGCCTACATCGCCGGCTCGGGCGACGAGAAGAACCGCGGCAGCTTCGCCCGCCTCGTCACCACCCAGGGCGGCGCGCAGGAGAGCCGCTTCGTGGGCGGATCGCAGCTCGTGTCCGAGCGGGTGGCGCGCAAGCTCCATTCCCGTGTGGTGCTCCGCTCGCCGGTCCGCGCCATCCACCAGGACGGGCACGGCTTGACCGTGACGAGCGACCGGCTCGTGGTCCACGCCAAGCAGGCGATCGTCGCGATTCCGCCGGTGCTGCTCGAGCACATCCACTTCTCCCCCGCGATGCCGCGGATGCGCCGCAACCTCACGCGCCGGATCGTGCCCGGTCACCTGATCAAGTGGGAGGCGATCTACGACCGCCCGTTCTGGCGCGACGCGGGGCTGAGCGGCCAGGTGATCTCGGATACCGGCCCAGTGCGGAGCACGTTCGACAACTCGCCGCCCAGCGGCGCGCCCGGGATCATGTTCGGCTTCATCGGCGGCGCGGATGCCGCGGCCGTGGCGAAGATGACCGAGAGCCAGCGCCGCGACCTCGTGCTCGCCCAGTTCGCCACCTGGTTCGGCGACGCCGCGCGCACGACGATCGGCGCCTTCGAGATGGACTGGACCGACGAGGCGTGGACGCGCGGGTGCCCGGTCGGCCACACCGGCCCCGGTGTGCTGCGCCGCTACGGCCCGGCTCTGCGCGAGCGATTCAGGCGCATCCACTGGGCCGGCACCGAGGTCGCGACCTTCTGGAACGGCTATATGGACGGCGCCGTCCGCTCGGGCGAGACCGCGGCCAAGCAGGCCCACAAGGCGCTTAAGCACTAGCCCAGCAGTCAAAACCGCGGCCTTGCGGCCGATTTCCTCGATGTGGCGCCATGGAGGGCGATAAGCGAGGCGTTCGCGCGCCGGGACGATCCCTACGCGGGCGGCGACATCGCACTCGCGCGCAGGCTCGGCCGGATCATCGCCATGGCCACGACGGCGATCGCGCTCGTGCTCCTGCCGCTCGCGCCGCCCACGTCCGCGCTCGGGGCGCGCGGCTGGCTGGTCGTGGGAGCGCTCGTCCTGCTGAGCGTCGGCTCCGTGCTGAGCGAGCGCGCCGTGACCGGCGGTTTCGACTGGGACCAGATCCTCTTCTGGAACTACGTCGGCGTCTTCCAGGTCGCCACCGCGCAGTGGCTCGCCGGCAGCCACGCGCCCTACCGGCAGCTGTTCCTGCTCACCGCGGTCTACGTCGGCGGCGTCCACCCGCCGCGGCGCGTGCTGCCGTTCCTCGGCCTCACCGCGCTCGTGACCATCGGGCCGCTGTTCTTTCAGCCGTGGGATCCGCTGTTCGCGGGTGAGACGTTCGCCCTCGTGATGATCTGGTCCGCGCTCACGGTGGTGGCGTCGGTGGCGAACATGAGGTGGCGCCTCCACCGCCTCGGCGGTCTCCGCGCCGAGCAGCTCGCACGCGCGGACGCGCTCACGGGACTCGGCAATCGCCGCGCCTTCGACGAGGCCCTCACCGCCGAGATCGCGCGGGCGCGCAGGCTGGGCTCGCCCCTCTCGCTCCTGCTCGCCGACCTAAACCAGTTCAAGCCGATCAACGACCGCCACGGCCACCTCGCCGGCGACCACTGCCTGCGCCTCGTGGCCGTCGCCTTCCGCGACGAGATCCGCCTCCACGACCGCTGCTTCCGCTGGGGCGGTGACGAGTTCGCCGCGATCCTCGTCGACAGCGACGGTCCCGTGGCGAAGCTGATCGCAGAGCGCGTGACGATCGCGGTGGAGGAGCGCTGCCGCCAGCCCGATGGGGAACCACTCACGATCGGCGCCACCTACGCGGAGCTGACGGACTCGATGACGGCGGAGGATCTCGTGGCTGCCGCGGACACGGCACTGCTCGAGCTGAAGGCGGCACGGGCGAGCGCGCAGTAGGCGCGCGCTATCCGACGATCGGAGCAGCCGCTGCTTCTTCGATGCCCAGCGCAGCCATCTGCTCGCACGCGCGA
>JAICJR010000006.1 GCA_025928345.1 Thermoleophilaceae bacterium
CGGCACGGCGCGAAGATGCTCTACGCCGTGTCGCGCGCGACGGTGCCGAAGGTGACCGTCGTGATTCGGAAGGCCTACGGCGCGGGCTACTACGTGATGTGCGGCAAGGCGTACGAGCCGGACATGATCGTGGCGTGGCCGAGCGCCGAGATCTCGGTGATGGGCCCCGAAGGCGCGGTGAACATCATCTTCCGCAAGCAGATCGAGGCATCCGAGGACCCCGACGCGATGCGCGCCCAGATGATCGAGGGCATCCGAAAGACCATCGACCCCTACATCGCGGCGGGCAACGCGATGATCGACGACGTGATCGATCCCAGAGAAACGAGGCCAACCGTCATACGCGCATTCGAGATGGCGGCAACAAAACGGGTGGAGCGCCCGTGGAAAAAGCACGGAGTGATGCCGGTTTGAGTGCCCAGTGCCCAGTCCCCAGTGCCCAATCCTTACTCCAGAGCCGCCGCGCGCTGATACACGAGGAGGTCCTCGAACCCTTGCGCTCCCACATGACGTCTAAGGCATCCGAGCAACAAACTCGCCCCCGCTCGAACACTGGGCACTGGGCACTGGGCACTGGGCACTGGCGATGAGCTTCGACCAGCCGGCGATCATCACGAACTCGATCTCGGGAGTCGTGGCGAATCGGGAGCAGTGCCCTGGCATTCCGTACACGCCCGAGGATTACGCAGAAGAGGCGCGCCGCGCAGTTGAAGAAGGCGCCGCGATGATCCACATCCACGCGCGCAAGCCGGACGGGTCGCCGAGCTTCGAGGTCGAGGACTTTCGCAACATCACCGAGGCGATCCTCGGCGCGGTGGACGACGTGATCATCAACTACTCCACCGGCGCGATCGGGATCCCGATCGAGAAGCGGGTGGAGTACCTGCGCGAGCTCCGGCCCGACGTGGCCGCGCTGAACATGGGCTCGATGAACTACGCGAAGTACTCGAGGCGGCGTAAGGACTTCGTGTTCACGAGCGTGTTCGAGAACAGCTTCGACACGATCAAGACGTTCCTGACGACCATGGTCGAGCTCGGGATCAGGCCGGAGCACGAGTGCTTCGACACCGGTCACCTGGCCAACCTCGATCCATTCCTCGACATGGGCCTGCTCAAGGAGCCGCTGCAAATTTCCCTGGTAATGGGCGTAAATGGCGGCATCCGGCCAACGGCAAAGAACCTCGCCCACATGGCAAGCGAGGTGCCCGGCGGCGCCGACGGCCCTAATAACTGGGGCGTGATCGGCATCTCGCGCGACCAGTGGTCGCTGATCGCCGCGGCGCTCGCGCTCGGCGGCAACGTGCGCGCCGGCTTCGAGGACAACTTCTACCTGCCGAACGGCGAGATGGCACGCTCGAACGGCGACCTGGTCGCGCAGGCGCGCAAGATGGTCGAGGACGTCGGCCGCCGCCCGGCGAGCGTGGCCGAGGCCCGCGAGCTGCTCGGCGTGCCCAAGCGGGCGGCGGCGTGACCAAGCCGCTTTCGGATGTGCGAGTGCTCGACCTCTCGAGGCTCCTCCCGGGCGGCTTCTGCTCGCTCCTGCTCGCGGACTTCGGCGCCGAGGTGCTCAAGGTCGAGGACACCGGGATGGGCGATTACATCCGCTGGTCGCCGCCGTACTACGAGGGCGCCGACGACTCCGCCAAGTCAGCCCTCTATCTCGCGCTCAACCGCGGCAAGCGCTCGATCCGGCTGAACCTGAAAGAGGAGCGCGGGCGCGAAGTGCTGCTCAAGCTCGCGCGCGACTACGACGTGCTGCTCGAGTCGTTCCGCCCGGGTGTGCTCGACCGCCTCGGCGTCGGCTACGAGCGACTGAGAGAAGAGAACCCCGGCCTCGTGTACTGCGCGATCACGGGCTACGGTCAGGACGGCCCGTACCGCGACCGCTCGGGCCACGACATGAACTACCTCGGCCTGATCGGGCTGCTCGGCCTCACCGGCGAAAAGGACGGCCCGCCGGTCCAGCCCGGCGGTCAGATCGCCGATCTCGGCGGCGGCGCGCTGATGGCGGCGTTCGGGATCATGGCCGCGCTGCACGAACGGCAGAAGTCAGGAGAGGGGCAGTTCGTCGACGTGTCGATGGCCGACGGCGCGCTGTCGTGGCTGTCGCTCGTGGTAGCTCGCTACTTCGCAGACGGCCATGTGCCGAAGCGCGGCGAGCCCGAGCTGGCTGGCGGTCTCATCTGCTACCGCCCGTACGCGTGCAAGGACGGCTGGGTCACGCTCGGCGCGCTCGAGCCGAAGTTCTGGCAGGCGTGGTGCCGCGGTGTAGGTCGCGAGGATCTGATCGAGAAGCAGTTCGAGCGGCCCGGCTCGCAGGCACACGCGGAGGTCGAGCGCATCTTCCTCGAGCGCACGCGCGACGAGTGGCACGACTTCGCGAGCCAGAACGACTGCTGTCTCGAGCCCGTGCTCGACCTCGACGAGGCGCTGAACAGCGAGCTCGTGCGCGCGCGAGAGATGGTGGTGGAGCTCGACCAGCCGGGCGCCGGCCGCGTGAAGCAGCTGGGCGTGCCGGTGAAGCTGAGCCGCACCCCGGGCGCCGTGAACAATCCCGGCCCTGCACTAGGCGAGCACACGAAGGAGGTCCTCCAGGGCCTGGGCTATCGCGAAACCGAAATCGAGGCGCTGAAGGAATCGGGAGCGGTCGCGGGAACGGCGGCCGGAGCGCGCGGGAGCTTCATGGCATGAAAGCTGGGCACTGGGCACTGGGCACTAGGTACTGGGCATGAGCTCCAATGGCCTCCTAAAAATGAGCGAGCTCGCCGACGCCAGCGGGGTCAGCGCCGGCACCATCAAGCACTACCTGCGCGAGGGCCTGCTCCCCGAGCCGGTGAAGACCTCGCGCAACATGGCCTACTACCCGCCGGACTTCGTCGACCGCATCAAGCTCATCAAGCAGCTCCAGGAGGAGCGCTTCATGCCGCTCAAGGTGATCAAGGGGATGCTCGACGAGGACCCCGACCGCGCGATGGCGCTCGTGGAGCTCGAAGACCGCATCCTCGAGCGCGCGCTCGCCGGTGAGGAGAAGCGCACCTCCTCCGCCGAGGTCAAGCGCCGCTACGAGATGCCGCAGGAGGTACTCGCGCGCCTCGAGGAGCTCGGCATCCTCACGCCCAACAGCCGCGGCTACTCGCCATCCGACGTGAAGGTGGTGGAGGCGATCAGCCGTTTCCGCGCCGGCGGCTACGACGAGCGCATCGGCTTCACCGTCTACGACACGCTGCGCTACAAGCGCGTTCTCCAGGACCTCGTGAAGGAAGAGGTGAGCGTGCTGATGGAGCGCCTCGCCGGCGAGATGGACACGGACTCGGCGGTGGAGCTGATCGAAGCGGGCTCAGCGCCGCTGCAGGACCTGATCGCGGCGCTGCACTCCAAGCTGCTGATCGCCGAACTGCAGGAGCAGAAGGCGCAGCGCAGCTAGGCGGTTCCGGGCTCCGGCAGCTCGCCGCCGCCGAGCGGGGCGATCCCCTCCCGCTCCCCAACCGCCGCCGACGCCGTCGTCGCCTCGAACCGCAGGAGCTCCACGACCGTCCGCGCCACGCCTGGGTGGAACTGCGTGCCGGCGCCGGCCTCGATCTCCTCAAGCGCATTCTTCAACGGCATCGCCTTGCGGTAGGAGCGCGTGGTGGTCATGGCATCGAACGCGTCGCAGCAGGAGACGATGCACGACTCGATCGGAATCCCGTCACCCACGAGGCCATCGGGATAGCCGCCGCCGTCCCAGCGCTCGTGCGAGCAGCGGACGATGCGGCCCACCTCGCCGAGCACGCCGCCCACCCGCTGGAGCATGCGCTCGCCCTCGACGGTGTGCGTCTTGATCACGATCCACTCGTCGTCGGTGAGCGGGCCGGGCTTGTTGATGATCTCGTTCGGCACCGCGATCTTGCCGATGTCGTGTAGCAGCGCGCCGAACTCCACGTTGCGCCGCTGGTGGGAGTCGAGCCCCATCGCGTCCGCCACGCGCAGCGCGAGCGTGACCACTCCCCAGCTGTGGCTGCCCGTGTACTCGTCGTCGGCTTCCAGCACGTCGCTGAGGAGGAGCGTTGTGCCGCGATAGGCACGACCTAGCTCGAGCGCGTTGTCGATGCGCGCCTGACGCTCGCGCGCGAACACGGCGATCAGTCCGAGCAGAGGCAGCACGAGCAGCCAGCCTCCCGCCTGCTCGGAACCCGCCCGCGCCGCCATGAAACCAATCGGGGCAAGCAGCAGATCCACGACGAGCACGAGGTCCGCGAGCTCCGGCTGGATGCTCGGCGAGACGCCCAGCGCCAGCCATTCGCGGACCGTCGACAGCACGGGATCGAAGACGAGCTGCACGGCAAGCGCAGCCACGAGCACCGGCCAATGCGACCAGTCCGCGCTCTGCACGTGCGCGAGCAGTAGCAAGAGGGTGGGCGGGATCGCGTAGGCAGCATCCGTCGGGCCGATGAGGAACCGGTCGAAGTGCTTCTTGCCGGCGAGCACCTCGGGGACGACCGTCAAGACCGATGCCGCAATGACCACGAGAGGCACGATCGGAGTCGGGAGCAGGAACAGCATCGGGACGAAGACGAGCTGCGTGGGGATCGTGTAGGCGGCTCCGACCGCGAACTGGATCCGCTTCGCGAGCAGATACGCGACCACGAACAGGGCGATCGACCCCACCGAGAGATGACGCTCGGCATGGAACTGCGTTGCGATCGCGATCGCGGCGGCGATCACCGGCACCGCGAAGCAGATCTCGGCCCGCCGTTCCTGCCTACCGAGTGGCTGCGGGGCGTCCCGCTCGGAGCGCTCGATCAACTCCGCGACTTCCGGGCTGAGTGCGGGTGTGCTTGCTGTGGCCATGGCGAAGAGGGCGGCCGTGGCCCCCCGCCTGGTTGATCGGCATTCGGCGCATCCCGCTTGACCGAAATGCGGCGTTTGCAGGCTCGACATTTATCCGAGGGCGAAAATCGGCGACATGCCGCACTCTTGTCATGCAAACGGATTTGCCTCGGGAGGCACCACCTTTGAACGGAATCAATCGCAAGACTCGTCTGATCGCCGCCGCCGTCACCAGCGCGGCCGCCCTCTTCCTCGTTGCTGCCCCGTCGGCCAGCGCGGGCCTGCTGGTCCAGTCGGCCACCAACTGCCCCACGCCGTCGCTGGAGCAGCCCTTCACGCACTGGAACGACAACTCGAGCTACATGCTCGCGCCGCAGGGCTCTTTCGAGAACGGGTCCGGCGGCTGGTCCCTCAACCGCGCGTATGTGGACAGCGGTAACGAGTCGTACAACGTCGGCAACGACGGTGGCTCGCACTCGCTGAAGATCGCTCCCGGCGGCTCGGCGCTTACGCCGACCATCTGCGTCGGCCTCGATCGCCCCAGCCTGCGCTTCTTCGCGCGCTCGAGCGGCGGCCTGCTCGGCCTCTCGACGATGGCCGTGAGCGTGCGCTTCGAGACATCGCTCGGTCTCGTCGCGGAGCTGCCGATTGGGGTCGTCCTGCCGAGTGGCCGCTGGCAGCCATCCCTGCCGATGCCGATTCTGGCCAACCTGCTGCCGCTGCTGCCGGGCGACATGACGCCGGTGCAGTTCCGGTTTACACCGGTTGGCGGGACCTACTGGATCGACGACGTGTACGTCGATCCCCGCAACCGCGCCTAGGAGGACCAGGGGGAACGAGAGCACGGCGCGCTCACCAGAGCGCGTCGTGCTCTTCCATTACGCCGTAGCCCTCGCGCAGACGCGTGCCGTCCGGCAGCTCGCCGCTGAACGTTCCGAACGGCTGGCGGTAGCGGCTGCGGAGCACGAGCAGGTTCACGTTCTCGCTCCGCTCGGCCCAGGGCGTGAAGGCGAGGCCGGCCACCCGCGAGAGGTCCGGCGCGAACTCCACCGGGTCAACCTCCACCGGCTGGCCGCCGCGCCACACGCGCCGCTCGCTCGCGCCCGGCGCGTCATGGATCCCGTCCACGAGGTTCCACGCCACCGCGCCGCCGTCGTCTGCGCTGCCCACCCCGGCGGACCAGCGCCACGCCGTGTGGCGATCGTGATCGCCGTCGCTCTCGTCCACGATCGCGCGGGCGTCGATATCCCGCCCGATCACCCGACCGCGCGCCGCGATCCCTCCCTGCTTGCGAGTCCAGATCGAATGCCCGCCGGGCGTGCGCGAGGTCACCTCCACGCCTTCGCCCTCGTCGAGCGCGAAGTCCATCACGCCGCGCACCCGCACGCGGCCGGGCACGAGCTCGACACCGCGCCGCCCCGCGCGGAGCGTGCCGTCCGGCAGCGCCACCGCCCACCAGCGCCGGCGGATCGGACCCACGTGCGCGTCACCGGCGCACAGCATCAGCTCTGGAGAGAACACGCCGACCCAACGCCAGCGCTTTCGCATCAGCGTCGCGGCGTGGGGAAGATCGAGTCGAGCTCCTCGAGGTCCGCAGCGCTCGGCTCCCAGCGCAGCGCGGCCGCGTTCGAGCGCACCTGCTCGGGCTTCGTCGCACCCGCGATCACGGACGCCACCGCAGGCTGAGCGGCCAAGCCCGCGATCGCCACGTCGAGGAGCGTGAGCCCGCGGGCTCGCGCGAACTCCTCGGCGGCCTCCAGCACGTCGAACGTCGCATCGTCCGCGACCTCCGGTCGGCCGTGCAGCCGGGTGCCCTCGGGCGCATCCTCGCCGCGCCGGTACTTGCCGGTGAGGAGGCCGCTCGCGAGCGGGAAGTACGGCAGCACGCCCACGCCGAGCTGCTCGCACTTCGGAACCACATCGCCCTCGATCTCGCGCTTCAGCAGGCTGTACTCGTTCTGCAGGCTCACGAAGCGCGCAAACCCGTTCTCGCGCGCGGCAGCCTCCGCCTCCTCGAGCTCAGCCGCCGAGAAGTTCGAGCAGCCGATGTAGCGGGCCTTTCCCTCATTCACCAGCTCGTCGAGCGCGCCGAGCGTCTCCTCGATCGGCGTCTCACCGTCGGGCCGGTGGTACTGGTAAAGGTCGATCACGTCGGTCTTGAGCCGCCGCAGCGAGCCCTCCACGGCCTCGCGGATATACGCGCGCGACCCGCGCGGCCGCACAGAAGGCCCCTTGTCGCCCATGTCCATCCCGAACTTGGTGGCGAGCACGATCTGGTCCCGCCGTCCCTGCAGCACCTCGCCGAGCAGCGTCTCGCTGCCGCCCTGCTCTCCGTAGATGTCGGCCGTGTCGAGGAAGTTCACCCCGGCGTCGAGCGCCGCGTCCACCACGGCGCGCGTGCCCTCGAGGTCCACCCGGCGGCCGAAGTTGTTGCAGCCGAGGCCGACCGCGGACACCTTCAGCCCGCTCATGTCGCGCTGTGGAAGCTCCGCCATGCGGGCGTGCACACTAGTGCGGGTCTGGCATGAACGGCTTCACGAGCATCGTGCGAAGGGCGCGGCGCCCGCTTCGGTCCTCCTTGCGGTCCGCGCTTGCGAGCGTGCGCACGATTGCCGACGACGCCGCGTAGCGCAGCGGCTCGGGCTCCCACTTACGCGAGCGGTGACCGACCCACGGGAGCGTGACGAGATCGGTGTCGCGGCCGAGTACGAGGTCCGCCAGCGTCCGGCCGGAGATGTTCGTCGCGGCCACGCCGTGGCCCACGTAGCCGCCGGCGAACCCGAAGCCGCTCGCGCGGTCGAAGGTCACGCTCATAGACCAGTCACGCGGCACCGCCAGCGGCCCGCCCCAGTGGTGCGTGATGCGCGCGTCAGCCGCGGCGGGGAAGTGCGCGCGGAGCGCAGCCTGTAGCCGGGCCGCGACACTCGCGTTGCGCTCGTTGCGCTCGTCGATCGGGCGACCGAGCTTGTAGGGCGCGCCGCGCCCGCCGATCGCGATGCGGCTGTCGCCCGTGCGCTGCGCGTAGAAGAAGAGGTGGTGGCGGTCTCCCACGAGTAGCCCATCCCGCCAGCCGATCTCGTCCCACGCCTCATCCGGCAGCGGCTCGGTGGCGATCATCAGCGAGTAGAGAGGCAGGTACGTGCGCGCCTCGCCCGGCAACAGGGTGCTGTACGACTCGGTCGCGCGGATCACCGTGCCAGCTCGCACGCTCCCCGCTTCGCAGCGGAGAAGGCGCGGCGCGATCTCCCGCACACGCGTGCGCTCGAAGATCGTCACGCCCATGAGCTCGCACGCGTGGGCGAGCCCGCGCGCCAGGCGCGCCGGATCGACGCGTGCCGCGTGCGGCGAGTACGACGCGGCGAGCCGTCCCGTCACGCGCACCAGCTTGTCCGCCTCGGCGTCGCCGAGCAGCCGCAGATCGTCTTCGGGCACCCCGGCGTGGCGCGCGGCACTCACCATGGCCTCGAGCCGCTGCCGCTGAGGCACGCTCGTCGCGACGCTCACCAAGCCGGCCTTCTCGTAGCCGCAGTCGATCTCCTCCCGCCCCGCCACCGCGCCGATCTCGTCAACCGCGCTGTAGCTCTCCGCAACCGCGCGCTGCACGGCGTCCCGGCTCGTCCGCCGCTCGTACACGCGCGCGATCCCGGCGATCCCGCCGGACACCCAGCCGCCGTTCCGCCCCGACGGTCCGAACCCAGCCACCTCGGCCTCGAGCACGACCACGCGCAGGTCGGGCTGGTGCCGCTTGAGGTAATACGCCGTCCACAGCCCGGTGAAGCCGGCGCCGACGATCGCTACGTCGCAGTCGAGATCACCGGGCAGCGACGGCCGCGCCGTAAGCGGCTCGGGAAGCAGATCGAGCCAGAGGCTGCGCGCCCGATAACGCGCCTCGTCCAGGTCGCGAGTCACGCCGCACAACATTAGGGTCTGGCGATGAGCACGGTTGCGTTCTTCCCGGAGGGCGCGTTTGGCCCGACGAACAACTGCGTGGGAATCGGAGACGTGCTGCGCGCACGCGGACACCGCGTGGTGTTCGTGGTCGAGGAGTCGTTCGCCGGGGGCCTCGAGGAGAAGGGGTTCGAGGAGCGCTTGATGCGGCTCGCGGCGCCGCCCGAGGAGCCCGAGGTGCCGGGCCAGTTCTGGAAGGACTTCATCCGCGACACGGCGCCCGTGTTCCGCAAGCCCACCATCGAGCAGCTCGGCGCGTTCATCGCGCCCACCTTCCAGGCGCTCATCGACGGCTCGAAATACGTGCACGAGCGGCTGCTCGAGATCTTCGAAGAGGTACAGCCCGACGTGATCGTCGAGGACAACGTGGTGACCTTCCCCGCGCTGCAAGCGAGTGGTCGCCCGTGGGTGCGGATCATGTCCTGCAATCCAGCCGAGCTGAAGGACACGGCTGTGCCGCCGGTCTTCTCGGGCTACCCGTCAGACGACCCTTCCGGCTGGGCGGACTACTGGGACGAGTACCGCCGCGCGCACGCCGAGCTGCACGCCGACTTCGACGAGTTCTGCCGCTCGCACGGAGCGCCGCCACTGCCGGAGCTCGACTTCATGCACGAGTCGCCCTGGCTCAACCTGTCGCTCTACCCGCGCGAGGTCGACTACGCGCGCGAGCAACCAATTGCGCCGACATGGCACAACCTCGAGGCGAACGTGCGCTCAACGGACGCACCCTGGGACGGCGCTCCGAATGGCGACGGCCCGCTCGTGTACCTGTCACTTGGCTCGCTCGGATCGGCCGACGTCGAGCTGATGCGCACCTTGATCGCCTCGCTCGCGGACAGCCGCTACCGGGTGATCGTGTCGAAGGGGCCGCAGCACGACCAGCTCGAGCTCGCGGGCAACATGGTGGGGGAGGAGTTCCTGCCGCAGACGTCCGTCCTTCCGCAGGTGGACCTCGTCATCACGCACGGCGGCAACAACACCGTCACGGAGTGTCTGTGGTTCGGCAAGCCGATGGTCGTCCTGCCGCTCTTCTGGGACCAGTACGACAACGCGCAGCGCATCCACGAGAAGGGCTTCGGCATCCGGCTCGACACGTATGGACACGAGCCCGCCGAGCTCATGAAGGCCATCGACAAGCTGCTGACGGACGCGCCGCTGAAGCAGCAACTCGCGAAGCTATCGAACAGGCTTCAGCACAACCCCGGCACCGTCACCGCCGCCGATCTCATCGAGCGAGTAGCCACTCATCAATAAGCCGCCGCGCGATGGCCAGCGGCGGCGGCAGGTGGAACTCCGTCTCACCCCGCACCGTCGCCTCCAGTTCCTCCCGCGAGAACCAGCGCACCGCATCGAGCTCGCCGTCGCCCACCGTCGACTCGCCTGCCGCGTAACGCGCGTGGAAGCCGAGCATCAGCGAAGCGGGAAACGGCCACGGCTGCGACGAGCGGTACCGCACGTCCTCCACCCGCACCGTCGTCTCCTCGAGCACCTCGCGCGCCACAGCCTCCTCGAGGCTCTCGCCCGGCTCGACGAACCCCGCGAGCGCCGAGTAGCGGCCCTCGGGCCACGTGGGCTGGCGGCCGAGCATCACGCGGTCGCCGTCGTGCACGAGCATGATCACCACCGGATCGGTGCGCGGATGATGCTCGGCGCCGCACTCCGGGCAGCGCCGCAGGAAGCCGGCTTCTGCAATGTGCGTCAAAGCGCCACAGACGGCGCAATGCGGGTGGCTGCGATGCCAGTTCACCATCGCTGTGCCGTACGCGAGCAGGCCGGCGTCTTCGGGGGAGAACAGCGCGCCCACCTCCCGCAGGCCCATGAGCTGCGCGCTGCCGGGCGGCTCGAGCCCCTCCGCGTCCACGGCGAACACAGCGCCGTCGCCGTCGAGTCCCAGCAGCACCAGTTCGCGACCTGACGGAAGCGGCACGAGCGCGGGACGCGAACCGCCGTTCACGTAGACGCCGCCCTGCGCGACGAGCAGCGCGCGCGAACTGTCGTCGGCCACACGGGCCGCCAGCCACTGGGAATCGGTGCGCCGCGGCCCGGCGCGGTCGAGCCGCACTCCGGCGAACGTGTTCGATCCAGCCGTCATCCCGCGTACGGTACGCACACCACTGGCCCGGGTATGCAGCCGTGCCGAGTAAGCTTCTGGATTGACTGGTCAGTCAATGGAGGGGGACGCGGTGCGAGTCGCTGCGGTACAGCTCAACTCGAACGAAGACAAGCAGCGCAACCTCGCGACGGCGGACCGGCTGACGCGCGCCGCGGCGGCCGACGGCGCCCAGCTCGTGCTGCTGCCGGAGAAGTGGACGGCGCTCGGCACGCACGAGGACTACGTGCGAGCGTCGGAGTCGCTCGACGAGCCGGGCCCCGCGATCGAGTGGGCGAGCAAGACGGCACGCGAGCTCGGCATCGACCTCGTGGCCGGCTCGATCTCCGAGCGCCGCGACGGTCGCGACAAGCTCGGCAACACCTCCATCCATTTCGGCCCCGACGGGGAGCAGAAGGCGCTCTATCGAAAGATCCACATGTTCGACGTGGTGGTCGGCGGGATCCAGTACCGCGAGTCCGAGTCCGAGGACCCGGGCGAGGAGATCGTGCTGTCCGAGACCCGCGACGGCGTCCCGCTCGGAATGACCGTCTGTTACGACCTTCGCTTCCCCGAGCTCTACCGGATCCTCGCGATCCGCGGAGCGCGGATCCTGCTCGTGCCCGCGGCGTTCACCAAGATCACCGGGCAGGCGCACTGGGAGCTGCTCATCCGCGCGCGAGCGATCGAGAACCAGGCGTTCGTTATCGCCGCGGATCAGATCGGACATCACCCCGACGACAAGGAGAGCTTCGGCGGCTCGATGATCGTGGACCCGTGGGGCGAGGTGCTGGCGCGCGCACCCGACGAGGAGACCTTCATCGCTGCCGACCTCGACTTTTCCCGCCAGGACGAGGTGCGCGAGCAGCTCCCGAGCCTCGCAAACCGCATGCCGGCGACGTACACCTGGCCGCAGGAGATCTCTGCCTGATGGCCGCGAGCGGACGGCACGGCGCCGGCGTCGACAAGCAGCGCGTGATCCTTGACGCCGCGATCCGTGTGTTCGCGCGCCAGGGTTTCCACAGCTGCCGCGTGTCCGACGTCGCCGACGAGGCGGGGGTGGCCTACGGCCTCGTCTACCACTACTTCAGCTCGAAGGAAGAGATCCTCAACACCCTCTTCACCGAGCGCTGGCAGCTGATGCTCGACGCGATCGTCGAGATCGACTCGCGCGAGCAGCTCACCGCGCGCGACAAGCTCGGCCAGGTGGCAGGCTTCATCATCGACTCCTACCGCCACGAGCCGGACTTGATGAAGGTGATCATCGTGGAGGTCACGCGCGCGGCGAACACTTTCGGGCGCCACCACCTGCCGAAGATCCGCGAGGCCTACAACCTGATCGCCGGGATCGTCGAGCAGGCACGCGCGGACGGCACGTTCAAGTCCGACATCTCGGCGGAGTTCGCGGCGATGTGCTTCTACGGCGCGATCGAGCAGCTGCTCACCGCGTGGATCTTCGATGTCCTGCCCAAATCGGACGACGACTACGAGCGCGCGAAGGGCCTCGTGGTCGAGGCGATCTGCGGCGGGCTCGAGTCGGATGCCGTCGGGGCGGCTGCCTAGCCGCTGCCTGGTTACACTGGCGACGCTATGGGCAACGACATGGTCAAACGGCTCGCATGGAGCGGCCTGCTCGCGGGTATAGGCGCCCTCACGACCATCGTGGCGAACAAGCTCGCCACGGCGATCTGGGTGCGGATCTTCGACGAGGATCCACCCGAGTAGAACATGGCCGACGACGAGACCACCCAACCGACCCGGGACATTCCAGCCGTCGAGGCTGAGGCGGACATGGCGCCGGAGATCGGCCAGTCCTCCTGGGAAGGGCACGCGGCGGCCGAGACGGAGGGCGACCCGCTCCCGTTCATCGGCGCGGCGTTCGCGGGTGGGTTCGTGCTGGCGAAGATCCTGAAGAAGCTCGGAGGGGATGACGACTGATGGCGAGCGGCAACGGAGCACCGCCACCCGGCACCGCCGAGAAAACGCTCGGCGAAATCGTCAACGAGGTCACGGAGAAGGCCACGCTGCTGGTCCGCGAGGAGATCGAGCTGGCCAAGGCCGAGATGCAACAGAAGGCCATGCGCATCGCGAAGGGCGCCGCGTTCGGGGCCGTCGCCGGCATCTTCCTTGTCTTCATGCTCATCTACTTCCTGCATGCGCTGTCGTGGTTCTGGGACGACCTGTTCAACTGGAGTGGGATCTGGCTCGGCTACTTGGTGACCACCGGGATCCTTCTCCTGCTGGGGGCACTCTGCGGTCTCCTGGCCCTCCGCTTCTTCAAGAAGGGCACGCCGCCCGCGCCGCAGATGGCGATCGAGGAGGCAAAGAAGACGCGCGAGGTGCTCGAGGAGGCGCGTAGCTGATGCCCGCCCGACCCCCGGAGGAGATCCGCGCTTCGCTTCAGGCCACCCGCACCGAGCTCGAGTACTCGATCAACGACCTCCAGGGCAAGGTCAAGGAGCTCACCAACTGGCGCCGCCAGCTCGCGGAGAACCGCAAGCAGGCGATCATCGGGGCGGCCGTCGCGGGCTTCCTGATCGGCGGTGGCGTAGCGGCCACGTTCGGCCTGTTCCGCCGCCGCTAAGGGGCATCCGAACCGCTCTTTAGGCTGCGTCCGCAGTGCCGAGCACGCGGGCGATCGTCAAGGTGCTGCTGGTCATCGCGGCCATCGCCGCGGTGTTCTACGTGCTGTACCTCGTCCGCACGATCCTCGAGATGCTGTTCATCGCGGTGTTCCTGGCGATCGCGCTCGGGCCGGCGGTGGACCTGTACCAGCGCCGCGCACGGATGCCGCGCTCGCTCGCGATCGTGCTCGTCTACATCACGATCCTGGGCGCCATCGTCGGGCTCGGCCTGCTCGTGGTGCCGCCGATCGTGAGCGGCGTGAACAACTTCGTGGGAAAGGTGCCTCAGTACGTCCAGGACCTGCGCAGGGACCGGACGGTGCGCAGGTACGACAACAAGTACCACATCACCAGAAGGCTCGATCAGGAAGCGAAGAAGCTCCCCGGCCGCCTGGGCACAGCCGCGAGCGCACTCACATCGGTCACGGTCGGAGTGTTCTCGGCGATCTTCCAGCTCGTCACCGTGCTCGTGTTGGCCTTCTTCTTTCTGCTTGACGGAAAACGCATGGTGGGCTGGGGCTTACGGCAGTTCCCTCCCGAGCGCGCCCAGCGCCTTCGGAAGGTGATGGACGACGTGTACGAGGCCACGAGCGGCTACGTGGTGGGCAACCTGATCATCTCGGTGATTGCGGGCACGGGCACTTGGATCGTGCTCGAGATCCTGTCGGTCCCGTTCGCCGTCCCGCTGGCGGTGCTGATGGCGTTCCTCGACCTCATCCCGCTCGTCGGCGCGACCATCGGCGGCGTCGGGATCGGCATCGTCGCGGCGATCTCAAATTTCCCCACAGCCCTGATCGTCTGGGCGATCTACTTCATCGTCTACCAGCAGATCGAGAACAACATCCTGCAGCCGGTGATCTACCGCCGCACCGTCGCACTGCACCCGCTCGTGGTCCTCGTCGCGGTGCTCATAGGCGGCAGCCAGCTCGGCGTACTCGGCGCGCTGCTCGCGATCCCGGTGGCGGCGGGCGTACAGATCGTTGTCAAGGACCTGTGGAACGCGAGGAAGGGCCGCATCGCTGTGACGGACACGGGACCACCGCCACCCCCGCCGTCAGAAATCGCGCCGGAAGTGCCGTAGGCGATCGGAGGTCGGAGGTCGGAGGTCGGAGGGGGCGAACGGTCATTGCCCGCGGGTCTCTGCGAGAAACAGAGCACTGGATCCTCGTGGCAGAGGAGCGAGGCCTGCTACCGCTTGACGCACACGAGCCAGTTGAGGAACTAGCTCGGACTCTTAGCGGTAATCAGGAAACGCGGAAACCCTTGACCTCCGACCGCAGACCTCCGGCCTCCGCCCTCCGGCCTCCGACCTACTCCACGAGCGTGCGCGGCACGCCGCCCACTCCCAGCAGCCCCGGGCCGGTGTGCACCCCGAGCACCGGCCCGACCTCCGAGATCCACACCGGTTCGCTGCCGTAGATATCGCGGCACGCGTCGGCAAGCTTGTTCGCGATATCCGGGCTCTGGATGTGCTGCACCACCCAGCCGTCGGCGCCGTCAGCATGGCGTTCGCGCGCGTACTCGACCATGCGATCGAACATCCGGGCGCTCGTGCGGACGCGCTCCACCGGAGTCATCTCGCTCTCCACCGTGAGTATCGGCTTGATCTTTAAGGTCGAGCCGATCCACGCGCTCGCGGCGCCAATCCGCCCGCCGCGGCGAAGGTACTCGAGCGTGTCGATTGCGAACCAGATCTTCAGCGCCTTGCGCACCTCGCGCGCGGCGCTCTCGACGGCGTCGAGGTCGCCGCCCTCGCGCGCAGCCTTGGCCGCGCCCAGTGCGAGCAGGCCGATGCCGCCCGCGCCCGTCGCCGAGTCGAGCACGCGAACGCGCCCGCTTTGCCCGGAGCGCTCAAGCGTCTCAACCGCCTGGCGCGCCGCGTCGCACGTTCCCGACAGTCCGGCCGAGATGTGGATCGACAACACGTCCAACCCCTGCTCGAGCAGCGGCTCGTAGACAGCCAGGAAATCGCCCACCGCGGGCTGCGAGGTGGTGGGCAGCGAAGCCGCGTCGCGGAGCTCGGAGTAGAAGCGGTCGTAGTCCGTTATGTCCGCTTCGCGAACAGTCCGCTCGCCGCCGAAGTTGACATAGAGCGAGACGAGGTGTATCTGATGGGCGCGGACAACATCGCCGGGTAGATAAGCGGTAGTGTCCGTAACGACTGCGACGCGCGACATGCGCGGGGCAGCCTACAGAGAGCCCAGGTCGCGAAGAGGGGCGGTCCCTGGGTTGGGGCGGTGAACTCGGAGGAGGGATTCTTGGCGGGTTTCGAGCTGGATCGAGTAGAGACCCTGCTCAGGGAGCGTTCGGCGGAGATGACCCGGACGAGAGCCACTACGCAACTCCATCCAAGCCTCGAACATGTGGAGCTCGATCGCTCCCCTCATGTGCCGGAACCCCCCGCGATCGTCGAGGTCACTCAGGAAGGCGCCTGTGTGGACTGCGGCGACCGCATCTCCACCGCCCGCCTGAAGGCCCTTCCCGCCGCGGAACGCTGCGTCAGCTGCCAGCGCGAGCTGGAAGCCGGCGCCTAGCAGCACCTCACAGGCCGCCCGCGGGCGGCGCCTAGACTGCGCCGCGTGCCCAAGACGCTCGTCACCGGCGCGACCGGCTTCATCGGCTCGCACGTTGCGCGGGAGCTCGCTGCACGCGGCGACGAGCTGCGCCTCGCGGTCCGCCCGGACTCGCCGAAGGAAGCCATCGCCGACATCGAGCACGAGGAGGTGAGGTGCGATCTCCTAGACCGCCGCTCGGTCCGCCGCGCGCTGGCCGATACGAATCGCGTGTTCCATTGCGCCGGCCTCGTGTCACTGCGCGAGCGCGACGTGGAGCGCGTGTTCGAGGTGAACGCCATGGGCACGCGCATGCTGCTCGAGGAGTGCCTGCGCGCCGAGGTCGAACGGGTGGTGTTCACCTCGAGCGTCGCGGCCATCGGCCCGGCTCCGCCGGGCGGCACGGCAGACGAGACCCAGGTCTTCACCGCCGGCGGCCTCGGCATCGCCTACATCAACTCGAAGCACGAGGCCGAGATGGAGGCGATGCGCATGGCCGCGCACGGGCTTCCTGTCGTGTGCGTGAACCCCACGTTCGTCTACGGCCGCGGCGACGTTCACGGCGGCTCCACCGGCATCGTCCGTCGCTTCCTGCTCGGCCGGATCCCCGTCTACACCGAAGGCGCGCTCAACGTCGTGGACGTGCAGGACGTCGCGCGCGGGCACGTGCTCGCGGACGAGAAGGGCGAACCCGGCGAGCGCTACATCCTCGGCAACCGCAACTACACGTGGGACCGTCTCTTCGCGGACCTCGCGCGCATCTCGGGTGTCGAGCCCCCGCCGCTCAAGCTGCCGCCCGCGCTTGCGCTGCGGATGGTCGACCTGCTCGAGCGCGCGCCCGGCCGGCCGCCGGTCACGCGCGCGGAGGTGAAGTCCGCAAGCCAGTGGTGGACGTACCGCAACGGCAAGGCCAAGCGCGAGCTCGGCTGGTCGACCTCGCCACACGAGGACACGATCGAGGAGACCGTGCAGTGGTACCTCGAGCGCGACGGCGACCGGCTCGCGCGCGCCCGCCGCTCGCAGCCCGTCCAGTACAAGGTCGCGGCCCGCACGCTCTCGATGGTCGAGGGCGTGGTGGGTCGCCTGCGGTGAGCAAGATCGCCTTCATCCTCGCGGGCGGCGCGTCGCGCGGCGCCTACCAGGCCGGCTGCCTCAAGCGCCTCGACGACGAGGGCATCGTGCCCGACCTGATCATCGGCTCCTCGATCGGCGTCTGCAACTCGCTCGTCTACACCACCGGTGGAGCCGACGCGCTCTGGGCCTTCTGGTACCGCGCCCGCTCGCTGCCGCAGATCCTCGACGTGTCGCTGCGGCGCAACGCGATCTTCGGCAACTCGTTCTTCTCGATGGACAGGCTCGTGCGCTACGTCGAGAAGGAGGTGGACTTCGACCGCTGCTTCCACTCCGACCGCGAGCTCACCTACATCCTCGCCAACCTTTCCGCGGGCAGCGAGGAGCTACGCGGCAACCGCACCGAGGAGACGGTCGACCGGTTTCGCACCGTCACTCGCATCGGCTACTCGATCCCGATTCTCCACCCGCTCATCGAGCTCGACGGCGACATGTACGCCGACGGCGGCTTTCTCTGGAACGTGCCGTTCGAGTACGCCGAGCAGTGGGGCGCCACCGATATCTACATCCTCTCGGTCGTCCCCTCGGAGCTGCCGCGCACGGACTCGCTGCGCTTCGTCCCTCAGGTGGCGATGCGCATGTACGACGTGTTCTGGCGCACGGTCGGCAACTCATCCCGTCTCGAGAAGAAGCTCGAGAGCGGCAAGTACCACGGCATCAACGTCACCGTGCTCGAGCCGAGCCCGGAGACCGGCATGTTCGACCCGCTCGCGATGCTGAACGCGCATCCCGGCAAGTCGAAGAAGCTCCTCTGGGAGGGCTACCGGGACACCGAGCGCGTCCTTCACGGGCAGCCCGCCGAAGGTGCCCGCCGCCCTCGCTAACCTCGGTCACATGGCGACTCTCTATCGCTGCAAGACGCCCACCGACCTCCTGTGCGCCTGTGGAAAGGTGGCTAGAAGGTTGCGCCGAGCGGGTATCGAGTTCGACGAGGTGCGAGTGCCATACCTGAAACGCGACAGGCCCGAGGTGGAGGAGCTCACCGGTCAGCGCTGGGTGCCCGTGTTCGTGCACGGCGAAGAGGTGATCAGCGACTCCAAGCGCATCTGCGAGTACATCGACCACCTTCAGTCGCGGCGAATGGAGACCGCCTGATGCCTGGCTACCGCCGCGCATACCGCACCGCCAAGAAGATCTACCCGCTGATGCTGATGGCGTACAGGCGCTGGGACTCGCTCAGCGACGCAGAGAAGCAGCGCTACCTCGCCCAGGCCAAGCGCTACTCGCGGCAGGCGACGACCTACGCCCGCCAGGCCGCGTCGCGCGCGCCGCGGCGCAAGCGCCCGAAGTAGCCGCTACGGCCCGGGCGGGGTGCGCGGAATCTCGTAGCGCTTGGCGTGCAGGAACGCCGAGCGCGGCCCGTTGCGACGTGCCGCGCCGGAGGCGGCCGACGCACGCGCCTTCTTGCTCGTCCAGGACACCGGCGCGGGCGGGTAGCGCAGCAGCGCGGGCCACGTGTTGTTGTCCACCTGCCCGGTCACGGGCAGCGCGTTCGCGGCCTGGAACGCCCCTACGCCGTTCACCGTGGCGGTGTCGAACGTCCCCGTCGGCGACACGGGCTGTCCCGCCGACATGAGGTGCTCCTGCGCCCAGAGCACGACATCGCCCTTCGAGCCCGACTTGAGTAGCGGGTAGCCTGGAGGCAGCGGCGCGACGGGCGCCGGCTCGGGCGGAGCGATCGCCTGCCAGCCCGCGGTCGAAGCCGACTGCCACGACCACCAGCTCACGCCCGGGGCGCCGTAGCCCTCCGACAGCGCGCGGAAGCGCTGCACGTCGGAGGTCGACGGGTTGTCGTAGAGCTGCCCCAGCGGGAAGATCTGGCGCCCGTACACGGAGTTCCACTCGTAGGTGTGCGAGAGCGCGGTGTCCACGCTCGTGCCGATCGCCTTCCAGTACACCTGCGGCGCGTTGTACTGCGCGCCGTTCGGGCCGAGGAAGACCGAATAGGGGAGCGACGGGTGGAAGTCCACGTACGGGAAGCTCGCGAGGCCGACCGGGTAGTCGGGCCCGACGGTCGCGCGCAGGTCGTTGATGTAGGTCTGCGCCTGCGAGTAGAGGCCCTCGTACTGGCCCTCGGCGTCGATCACGAGGCAGTCCGCGCCGGTCTGCGCGGCGCGCGCGCCGAGCGCGGCTTCCGTCGCCGGGTCCTTGCCGTACACAAACTGCCACGCGCACACGTGGAGGCCCGATGCCTTGAGCTGCGACACGAGCGTGGGGGAGAACTGGCTCCACCACGAGGTGCCGTCCGAGCTCTTCACGAAGACGGTGTTCACCCCGTACTGCGCGGCCTGGGCGGAGATCCCGGCGGTGGTGCCGTCGGCAGACTTGCTCACGTACCAGATCCACATCCCGTTGCCGTCGAATGCGGTGCCGCTGCCGCGGATCGCGTGCGGCGCGATCGTCTTGTGCACGTGGAGCGGGCCGACCACATTCGAGCGAACGCCGTGGGACCCGATGATGCGGATGCGGCCCGACTTGGCGGTCGTCGGCACGCTCGTGACGTAGCCGTCGCCCCTGCGCACGCGCAGCTTCGAAGTGAGAGCCGCGCGCTTGCCGCCCGATGCGGAGTGGGCGCGGCGGCTCCACACCACCACCATGCCGTGCCTCGTGAAGCCATGGCCGCGGAAACGCAGCCTCCCGCCCGGGGCGACGGTGTGGGGGTCCCTGCTGCACACGGCCACCGGCCAGCAGCGCACCGAGCTGATGTGCGGCACGTGCGAGCGGGCGTCAGCGGAGGGAGCGCTGAACGAGAGAGCGGCCGCTGCAAGGGCCAGGAGGGTTGCCGTGCGAGTTCTCACAGCTCTCTGTCTAATCGGCACGGGCCGAAAGTCCTGCAAGCACGGGTATTAGTAACAGAGGGTGCGCGGCGGAGTTGCGCTGGAGAGGCGGGAGGCCGGAGACCGGAGGCCGGAGGATCCGTCCCCTCCCGCCTCCGGCCTCCGATCCTCCGACCTAGCTCAACCGGTTCTCTAGACCGACTGGACCAGACTGCGGTGCGGAGGCTTCTGGTGCCCGCGGCTCTTCCTCTGGCTGCTCTACGCCGAGCGCCTGCGCCAATTCGCCTGATTCGTACATCTCGAGGACGATGTCGCAGCCGCCGATGAGCTTCTTGTCGATGAAGAGCTGCGGGATCGTCGGCCAGCCCGAGAGCGCGGACAGCTCCTCGCGGATGCGCGGATCCGGCAGGATGTCCATCGCCGCGTACTGGACGCCCATGGCGTTCAGCGCGGCGGAGGTGCGCATCGAGAAGCCGCAGCGCGGCGCGTCCGGCGTGCCTTTCATGAACAGCATCACGTGGTTCTCGTCGATCGCGTTCTGAAGGAAGTCGCGAATCTCCTGGTTGGTCATCGGGTGCCCCCCGGGGTCGAAGTCTTGATTGAAAGAGCGTGGATTGGCCCGCCCACCTCATCGCCGAAGATCCCGTACACGAGCTGGTGCTGCTCGATGCGGGACAGCCCCTCAAAACGGTCCGAAATCACCTCGGCGCGGAAGTGATCGCCGCCGCCCGTGAGGTCCTCCACGGACGCCGTCGATCCAGGCAGCGCGCTCTCGATGCGTGTTTTCAGCTCTTCAGGCGTGGGCATATTCGTCCGACAAAGATAGCTGGGAGTAGAGCTACAATCGGACACGAATGGTCACCCTCACCGACATCGCCGCCGAGAAGGTAAGCGGCTTCCTGGCAGACCAGGAGCCCAACGACAGCGCCGGACTCCGTGTGGGAGTGCGCGGCGGGGGCTGCTCAGGCTTCCAGTATGCGCTTGCTCTCGACGAGAAGCGCGAGGGCGATCACGTGTTCGAGGACCACGGCATCCGCGTGATCGTCGACGACGCCAGCCTGCAGTACGTGACCGGCTCCGTCGTGGATTACAAGGAGAGCCTGATGGGCGCCGGCTTCGAGGTGAACAACCCGAACGTCGTGGCTGCCTGCGGATGCGGCTCCTCTTTCCGCGTAGCGGATGAAGATCCGAGCTGCGGCGCCCCCGCCTGACCGCTCGCACCTTCTCCATAGAGCCTGACGGTCCGTTCTCGCTGCGCGAGGCGGCGAGCTTCGGCTTCGGGCCTGCGGCCGGACAGGGCGGCGACGTGATGCGACTCGCGTTCGTCGTCGACGGCTTCACCTCTCACGCGGGTGTGCTGCTTCGTCAGGACGCTGACGGCGTCGTGCACGGCGAGGTGCAGCGTGGCGACGCGGACCTCAGCGCCGTCGAGCTCAGGTCCGGCGAATCCTGTCGCTCGACTACTCGGGCCGGGAGTTCCTGAAGGTGGGGAAGCGCGACCCGGTGATCGGCCGTCTCCAGACGCGCTTCCCGGGACTGCGACCCGTGCTCTTCAACTCGCCCTACGAGGCGGCTGCCTGGGCGGTGCTGAGCCAGCGCCGCCGACGCCCGCAGGCGATGAACCTGCGCCGCGAGCTGAGCACGAGGCGACCGCGGCGCGCTCGGCGAGATGGCCTGAAGCCTGCCGAATGGCGCATTCATCCGCGCCCACTTACGTATCCGCGCGGCGCGACGCGGGTACCCGGAGCGGGAGTCCCCGGAGCGAAAGGAGCGCAAGTTGGCGACACAGGACACAGTGGCCCTCGGTGAGGAGGCGCGGACCGCGTTCACGCGGTTGCTGCTCGAGAGAGTCCGGCAGGACAAGTATCCGAGCGTGAGTCAGATGGACCTGATCGAGCAGGTGATGCCGCCGACGCTGATTCGGGACTACCTCAACGTGCTGCTCGAGAAGGTGGCGCAGGACAACTCACCGAGCATCCCGATGCTCGCCCGCATCGCCCGGATTTCTCAGCAGCTATGAGGACGCCTGCTCGGCCAATGCGCTGAGCATCGACTGGCCGCCGGCGGCGGCGAGTGAGCCGAACAGGGTGCCGAGCAGCATGTCGCGCAGCTCGGTGCGCTCGAAGTCCCCGTTGCGGACCCAGTCAAGGCACGCGCCGTCCATGAACCACAGCCAGGCTCGGACCGCCGCGCGGACCGGGGGAGTCGCCACCGTGCCTTCCGGAGTTATCCCGGCGAGGATGCGCTGGGCGGTGAGCTCGCGGACGTTGTCGATCAGCTCGCGCACCTCCGCCACGGTCGTCGCGCTCTCGATCAGCTTCTCGTACGAGGCGGAGTTCTCCTCGATCAGCTCGAGGTAGCCGTCGAGGCTGCCGGTGAGCTGCTCGAGAGGCGGCTTGCTGGGATCCGGCTCGGTCCGGGCACGCAGCTCCTCTGCGGCGCGGGCGAGGGTGGCCACGAAGAAGTCCCGTTTGCTCGGGAAGTAGTGGTAGAGCAGCGCCTTGGAGATCCCGGCCTCCCGCGCTATCTGAGCCATGGACAGCTCCCCGTAGGAGTGCCCCGTGAAGAGCTCGGTGCCCAGCTCGAGTAGCTGGCGCCGGCGCTCGTCCACCCCGAGCCGCGTGTAGGCGGGTTCGCTCACCGCCCGGACTATAGCCGCTTGTTGACCGATGGTCGATAGCGTGTTACGGTCCCTTATCTACCAGCGGTCAACAAGGGTCTTTCGGGAGGGTTCGATGCTGAGAGAAGAGAGACTTGACGTGCTTGAACGGCGCACCGCCACGCTCGCGGAGCGTCTCGAGCGACTGGAGCGGGAGATGCACGGCTCGAAGGAGCCGGCCGTGACGCGCTCGCAGCCGGCCGCACCGCCGCGCCGCCCGGCTCAGCCGCCCCGCCCGCCCCAGCCGGCACGCCCGGCGAAGCCGCGTCCAAAGCGCGAGCTCAACCTCGAGGACCTCCTCGGCGGCCGTGTGCTCGCCTGGCTGGGCGGCATCGCCGTCCTCGTCGGAATCGCGTTCTTCTTCTCGCTGGCCGTCTCGCAGGGCTGGATCGGGCCTGCGGCGCGCACCCTCATCGCCGGCGCCGGCGCGCTCGGGCTCCTCGGCGCCGGAGTCTGGCTTCATGACCGCAAGGGCCGGACGGAGGCAGCGCTGGCCGCCATCTCCACCGCCATCGCGGGCCTGTTCGCCACCGTCACGGTGGCCGCGCAGGTGTACGACCTCATCCCGTCGCTCGCTGGCCTCGTGCTGTCGGCAGGGATCGGCGCGATCGGCACCACTCTTGCCATCCGGTGGGAGGCGAAGGGCGTCGCCGCACTCGGCATCGGTGGCTGTCTGCTCGCGCCAGTTCTGGTGGGGGCTCCGGCCGGCATCGGTTCGATGGCCTTCCTGCTCGTGGCGGGAGCGGCTGCTGCTTCAGTCCTGATCTTGCAGCGCTGGCAGTGGCTCGCGTTCGGCGCGTTCGCGATCAGCACGCCGCAGTGGATCTCCTGGCTGCTGCATGACCCGCACGCCGGGATCGCGCTCGCGGTGCTCGCGTGTTTCGGCGTGCTCAATCTCGCTTCCGCCGTCGGCTTCGAATTGCGCATGTCCGCAAAGCGGCTCCGCCGTTCGGCCACGTTCCTGGTGCCGCTCAACGGCCTGGTGCTCGCGACGGTGGGCTACTTCTGGCTGGTCTCGCGTGGCCAGCACACCGTTGGCGAGCTGTGGCTCGTCGCGCTCGCGCTCGCGCACCTGGGCTTCGGCCTCGCCGAGCGACCCGCGCCGCGCATCTCGCATGACCTCGGGCTGATCTCGCTTGTGCTCGGCGTCGGCACCGCGGACGCTGCCTACGGCCTGATCATCAGCGGGCCGGCACTCGCCGCGGGCTGGGCGGCCGGCGCGGTTGCGCTGGCGCTCGTGGGCAAGCGAACCCGCGCCGCCGGCGCCGACCGTACGCTTGCCGAGCTCGGCCTCGGCGTGCACGTCGGTCTCGCGCTCGCTCGCACGCTGCTCGCCGACGCTCCGCCGTCCGCGGTGGCGGGCGGCAGTGGCGGTTTGCTGTCCGCCGCCGTGGCGCTCTCCGCGCTCGCGGCTGCCTGCTTCGCCTCGGCCCGGCTCGCGGAGGACGGCCGGAACGGGCTCCGGGTCACGCTCGATTCGCTCGGGCTGGCCTCGCTCGCCTACCTCACCGCCATCGCTCTCGACGGACCGGCGCTAGCCATCGCGTGGGCGACCGAGGCGGGAGCGCTCGCACAGCTCGTGCGCCGATCGAAGGACAGGGTGGCGCTCGTCGGCGCAACGGCGTTCCTCGGCGGCGCCATCATCCACGCCCTGGCGCTCGACGCGTCGCCGCACACCACGCTCGACGGCGTCCAGCACCTGCTCCCCGTCGCGAGCTGCATCCTGGCGATCGCGCTTGCGGCGTTCCGCACCGCGCGCGCCGTCGAGGAGCGCACTTGGAGCATGGCGCTGGACGCCGTGGCACTCGGCTCGGTTGCGTATCTCGCGGCGGTGGCCCTCGATGGCGTGCTGCTCGTCGCCGCCTGGGCGGGCTGCGCGCTCGTGCTCGCTGAGCTGGCTCGCCGACTCGACAACCGCGTCGCCGCAGCCGGCGCCCTTGCCTTTGGCGCGCTGGCGAGCGCGCACGCGACGCTGATCGAGGCGCCTCCTGCCGCGCTGATCCACGGCGTCGACCACCTGGCGGCCGCCGCCGGCGCGCTGCTGATGGTCGCCGGCGTGACGCTGCGGATGGCGCAGCTCGGCACGGCGGGAGAGAAGGGCCGGGTTGGCCTCGTTGGCTCAGGCGCTCTGCTCCTGCTCTACACCGCTTCGGTCGCCGTCGTGAGCGCCTTCGAACCCGGTGGGTCGGGTGCGGGCCTTCAGATCGCGGACTTCGGACCGCACCAGTTGGCGCAGGTCCTGCTGAGCGCGCTCTGGAGCCTCGCTGGGGTTGCGGCCCTCGTGATCGGCCTGCGGCGCGACGAGCGCACCGTGCGCATCGCAGGGCTCGCGCTGCTGCTCGTGGCGGTCGGCAAGGTGTTCCTGTACGACCTCTCCACGCTCACGTCCGTGTATCGCGTCGCCTCGTTCGTCGGCCTCGGCTTGCTTCTGCTCGCCGCGGCCTTCGCCTGGCAGCGCGTGCGTCCGCGGCCGCTGCGCGACCTGCGGGACATGCCGAGAGCGCTCCGCTAAGGAGCGCTCTCGCTAGGCCGGCGCGTTGTCGAGCGACGCCCAGAGGTAGAGGCATGCCAGCGACCGATATGGCCGCCAGGGCTCTGCTATCCGCGTGAGCCTCTTCGCGTCGGGGATCTTCTTCAGCCCATACGCGCGCTCCACCGCTCGCCGGATCCCGAGGTCGCCCACCGCGAGCACGTCCGGGCGGCCGAGGTGGAAGATCATGAACATGTCGGCGCTCCACTGGCCTATGCCCTTGATGGCGGTGAGCTGCTCGGACACCTGCGCATCCGACAGCTCGGCCAGGTGATCCAGGTCGAGGTCGCCGTCCTCCACGCGCTCGGCCAGGTCGCGCAGGTAGGCCACCTTCGCTCGCGATAGTCCCGCGGCGCGCAGGTCGTCGGGCGGGACGGCGATGAGTTGAGCCGGCGTCGGCACGTTGCCGCCGAACAGTTCGAGCACGCGCGCGTAGATGGTGGCGGCGGCCTTGGTGGAGAGCTGCTGGCCGACGATCGACCGGATGAGCGTGCCGTAGGCGTCGCGAGGCCGGCCGCGCCGGCGCTGCGCGATGCTCAGCGCGCCGTGCTGTTCCACGAGCGCGCGCATCACCTCGTCGGAGGCGCGCAGGTGGTCGACGGCGCGGTTTCGCTGCGGGCTCAGTGGATGCGCACCGGCGTGCCGATCGGCACGCGCGGGTAGAGGTCGATCACGTCGCTCACGTGCATGCGGATGCAGCCGTGGGAGGCGCGGGTGCCGATCGACCAGTCCTCGGAGGTGCCGTGGATGCCCACGCCGTCGCCAAGGCCGAGCCAGCGCGCCTTGAGCGGATCGGCCGGGTCGCTCGAGGGGATGGTCTGACCCGCGAGCGAGCCCGCCCACGGGCTGTTCGGCACGTGCCAGTCCGGGTTCACCTGCTTGTCGAGCACGTGGCGGATGCCCGCCGGAGTCTCGAGACCGGCCATGCCCACGGCGATGGGATAGGTCTTCACGAGCCGCAGCCGCTTGAACAGACGCAGCTTGAAGTGGTCGCGATCGACGGAGATGTAGGTGGAGTACCTGCGCGCGAGCGTCTTCAGCGTGACCGCCGGGCGCAGGCTCTGCACGCGCGCGTGCACGATCCGCGACGGCGTCGGATGCCGAAGCTCGTCGATGATCTTCTGACGGAGCTTCGACGAGTCGATGCCGCGGCCGAGGCGGCCCTGAATCCGCTTGATCCTCGTCACGCCGAGCACCACGCGCGAGTTGCGCGGCGCGCGGTAATAGGGCTTGCCGAGCTTCGTCACCTCAGCTCTGAGCTTCTTGCCGTCGATCGTCCGCGAGAGGCGGATGTGCACCGGGCGGTGGCGCGCCGCCTGCTTGAACGCGTCGGACACCATGCCCTTGTAGTCCACGGTCTGGCCGAGGTCCGCGCTCGCCACCTGCTGAACGGCGCTGTTGATGCCCACGTTCACCGGCCGCTCCCACACGGGCGCGATCGCGGCCTGCGCCTTCTTGGTGGCGTCCGCGGCATCGAGTCCGGACACGTCGACGCCGGCGATCGTGGCGCCGGCCGGCAGCGTCTTTGGCGCGGCGGCGGTGGCGGGAACCGCGGTGGCCAGGACAAAAAGACCTGCAATGGCTGCTGTTCGAGCGATCTTCACGCCATAAGGATGACAAGTTCGTAAGCTGCCCCGCGTGCGCTTCGTGACGTACGACGCCGGCAGCGGCCCGCGCGCGGGCTTTCTCCGCGACGGTGAGCGGGTTGTGGACGTTGGCGAGAGCCTCCGCGGGCTGATCGCCGCCGGGCCGCTCAGCGAGCCCGCCGACGGCGAAGAGCTCGCCCTCTCCGACGTGCGCCTGCTCCCGCCGATCCCCAATCCGGACAAGCTCATCTGCATCGGGCTCAACTACCACGCGCATGCGGAGGAGGCCGGCGTGGACGCTCCGGAGACGCCCACCTTCTTCGCGAAGTTCCGCAACGCGCTCGCGCCCGCGGGCAGCGAGGTGAAGCTCCCGGAGGCGAGCCAGAAGGTGGACTACGAGGCGGAGGTGGCGTTCATCGTGGGCCGCCGGGCGAAGGACGTGTCGGAGGCCAACGCCCTCGACCACATCGCCGGCTACACGCTGCTCAACGACCTCTCCGCCCGCGACCTGCAGTTCTCGACCCCGCAGTGGATGCCCGGCAAGGTGTTCGACGGCTCGGCTCCCTGCGGCCCCGCGCTCGTCACGCCGGACGAGGCCGGCGCGCCCGACTCGATCGCGATCGAGCTCAAGCTGAACGGGGAGGTGATGCAGTCGGCCACCACGGCCGACCTCATCCACTCCATCCCCGTGCTGCTCGCGCATCTGTCCACGCTGATGACGCTCGAGCCGGGCGACATCGTGTCCACCGGGACGCCTTCGGGAGTGGGCAGCGTGAGGGAGCCGCGCGTGTGGGTGAAGGCGGGCGATGAGATCGAGATCAGCTCGCCATCTTTAGGAACGCTGCGCACCACTCTTATCTGACGCGTGTTCAATAACCCCGTGGGGAAAACGGGGCGACGACGGCTTCTGCCTGCGCTGCTGGGCACACTCCTGCTTGCGCTTGTGGGCTCGGCGCTGGCCGCCCAGGTGGCTAACGCTCCGCCGCCCGCTCCACGTGGCGGCAGCCTCCCGGGCAACCAGCAGAAGTACCTGCAGCTCGCCGAGCAGGGCGTGCAGAACATCAACCGCTACTGGTTCAACTCCCGGACCGACTGGTACAACGACCGCCTCGCCAAGGGCCAGGACGGCAAGGCTCCGATCTGGACCACGGTGCACCTGTTCAGCGCGCTCAACGGCATCGCCGAGGCGGCGCCGACGGCCGCAAACGAGCGAGCCGTCGAGTGGTTCGCCGACCGCGCCTACCGGGAGTACTGGGATCCGCAGGTGGGGCACATCCCGCACACTCGCAAGCACATCGGGGGCTTCGACCCGAGCACCCGCGAGAACAAGGGACCGCGCGCGCACGCGTTCTTCGACGACAACGGCTGGCTCGGCCTCGCCTTCCTCGAGGCCTTCCGGATCACACGCGTGAAGCGCTACCTCACCTACGCAGACGACGCCTTCCAGTTCATCGCGCAGGCCGGCTGGGCCAGCGGCGACGGCGGCGGTGTGTGGTGGGACACGCACCATGTGAGCCGCTCGTCGGAGAGCATCTCCTCAGGGAGCGCTCTGGGCGCGATGCTGTACTACACGACGCGCAGGAGGAGCTATCTCCAGACCACCCAGAAGTTCATCTCGTGGGCCAACGCCCACATCTGGGACGCGAAGAACGGCCTTTACATGCGCGACGTGACCTCGCCGATCCTGATGGGCTACGTGCAGTCGCCGTTCATGGTCGCCTACGTGTCGCTCTGCCAGACCACGAAGAACGACACGCTGTGCGACAAGGCCGAGCAGCTCGGCAACTCGGCGCTCGCCCAGTTCAGCGGTGCCCTTCACCACGGGCCTCAGTACGACGCGGAGTACCTCCACTGGATGCTCGAGGTGTACGCGCACGACCACAACGCGGCCTGGTACAAGCTCGCCGCCGACAATGCGCAGCGGGCGCTGGCTAACTCTCAGAACAAGCAGGGCCTGTTCCTGAAGGCGTGGGACGGAAGCCGCGCGCCTGACGCGCCCACCGACAGCATGAAGATCGACGCCGCGACGGTGAGCGTGTTCGCCTGGCTGGCGGCCGCCACTCCGCCAGCGGCGGCGCCGACCGGCACGCCCGGCGGCGGCGTCAGCGGCTAGCGGGCTCCACCGACACGGCCTCGCCGTCCAGCGCGCCCAGCGCGCGCTCGACAGAGGCGGTGATGCAGGTGAAGATCGGCGTCTCGCTCTCGGTGTAGGCGCTCGACTCCGTGCCGCGCAGCTCGTGCACGAGGTCGAGGAACTCGCTCGGCTGGTTCGCGTTGAAGGAGACGACGAACTCCTGGTCGTCCAGGCCGTACGAGTACGCGGTGTTGATGTCGATGTCCGTGTAGCGCTTGCCGATCTCGATGTGGCTGCGCATGATCCGCATCCGCTCCTCCGGCGGGAGCAGGTACCACTCGCGCTTCTTCCACATGGGGTAGACGATCAGGTAGCGGCTGTCCGATCCGGGGCGCGGCGAGAGCGGCTGGGGTTCCTCGGAGTAGACGGACTCCTTCGTCATCGCGAGATACGAGTAGGCGATGTCCGCGTAGCGCATGATCCCGGTCTGGTTGAGCAGCACGTGGAACTCGTGGATCGGCTCGAGGTCGGAGGCGATGGTGCGGACCATGAGGTCGGCGTCGCCGCGCGTGCCCACGAGCGAATAGGTGCGCAGGAAGTGGTCTTCCGCGAAGTCGTTGCACGCGGCTGCGAACTCGATCTTGTCCTGCATGCGCTCGCCGGGATCGCGCCGGCGCCAGGCCGGATCGAGCTTGATGAATGTGAACTTGACGAAGTTACGGTCGCTCATCGTTGCTCCATAGAGTGTGGCGCATGCGTGGCAGATGCGGGGCGTTGATCGCCGCGGCGGTGCTCGCGGCGGTGGCCTCCCCGGCCGCGGCGGCGGCGCCAGGCCCGCGCGCGGCGGTCGTGTTCCTGCCCGGCCCGGTGCTCCTGCAGCCTGGGCTCTCGTTCGGCCTGACCAGCCCGACGCTGGGGGGCTACAAGCGGCCGCAATTCGCAGTCGATGTCTCGCAGGGGGCGCGGCTTTCGACCCGGGCATACACGCGCGAGCTGCCGCCGCTGCAGCTCGCGGGGTCGCGCGTGGCCGGCTGGGCGCAGCTGGTGCGCCGCGCTCGAGATGCTCCTGGCGATGTGGTGCCGGGACTCCTGGCGACGACGATCGAGCGGGATGGGGGATCGGTTGCCTATGCCGGTGTTAGCGGCGCCGACGACACGGAATCTTTCGCCGCGGCCGATGAGAGCGGGCGGATCGGACGGGTGTCGATCGGCCCTGCTGCCGGGTTCGGAGTGCGGGCCGCTCAGCTGTGGCGCTCGTCGTCGCTGCTCGTGGCGCGGGTGCCATCGGCGCTCGCTGTGCGTGATCTGCTGCGCGCGCGGCGGCCGGGCGACCTCGTGGTCGTCGTGGAGGCGCCTCCGGTGAAGCCGCTCACGCTGCTCTACACGGGAGCGGTTGGGCCGGGGATCGCGGGCGGCGGCGTGATCCGCTCGGGCACGACGCGGCGTGACGGCTACATCGCGGCGCCCGATATCTCCGCGACCGTGCTGCACACGCTCGGCATCAAGGTGCCGAAGAAGATGCAGGGCGAGCGCATCGAGTCGCGCGCGGGCCACGGCGCCGCGTACGTGCGCCGGCTGAAGGCCCGGCTCGACGCGATCCTGCCCCACCGCGACCGCGCCATGGAGGTGATTGCTGTCGTGTGGGCCGCCACGCTTCTCCTCCTGTGGCTCGTGCTGCGCCGGGCGGGCCTGCGGGCCGCGGGAAGGATCTTCTTCCTGGCCGCGCTGTGGCTGCCTGGGCTCGCGCTCTTCACGGCGGCGATCGAGCCGTCGGCCTTGATCGAGGGGCTCATCCTCGCGCTCGGAGCACTGGTCCTCGGCGCGCTCACGGACGCGTACCTGCCGTGGCCGGGCGCGCCGTTACTTCCAGCGGCGGTCACGTTCGGCTTTCACGCGATCGACCTCGCGCTCGGCTCGCACCTGATCGGTCTATCACTCGCCGGGCCGAACCCTAAGGGAGGGTCGCGTTTCTTCGGCATCGGCAACGAGCTCGAGATCATCCTCGCGATGACCGCGCTGGTGGGCACTGGGGCGGCGCTCACGCTGCTGCCCGAGCGCTCGGCGCCGCGCACGTTCGGCATAGCCGCCTTCGTGGCGGCCGTGATCATCGGCGCCGGGCGGCTGGGGGCGGACGTCGGGGGCGTGATTACGGTCGGCGCCGGCGGGGCCGCCGCCGTGGTGGTTTCGCTTCCACGCGGCCCCACGCCGCGCGCGATCGCGCTCGCGGTGATCGTGCCGATTCTTGCCGTGGGCGCACTGGTGCTGCTCGACTTCGCGGTCGGCGGCGGCGCTCACCTCACGCACACGCTGTCGAGCTCGAGCGGGCCGGGCGACCTCGGCAAGGTCGTCCTGCGGCGCTGGCGCCTCTCCACAAACGGGCTCACGCACGGCAGCTTGCCGGTGGTGGTCGGCGTGTTTGTAGCCGTGCTCGCCGCGGGTGTGGTGAAGCGGCGGGAGCTGCTCGCGCCGCTGTCCGGTCAGCGCGAGCGGCCGCTGCGCGCGGCGGTGATCGGCTCGTTCTTCGCGGTCGTCACCGGGGCGCTCGCCAACGACTCCGGCCCGATGATCGTGATGATTGGCACGGTCGCGCTCGTCCTCCTTGTGGGGTATGTGAGATCAGACAATCTTCAAGACGGGCGGCCGGGAGCTGGGCTACCATCACATGGGTGCGCGTAGGACTCGTTTCACCTTATTCCTACACCTACCCCGGCGGGGTCGGCCGGCACGTCGAGGCACTCGCCGCTGAGCTGATTCGGAAGGGTCACGACGTCACGATGCTGGCGCCGTTCGATCCGGATGATCGCTTCGCGCGCATCACCCACAAGGGGGCGCGCCCGGAGCAGCGTGAGATCCCCGACAACCTGATCTCGCTCGGTCGCACCGCGGGGCTGCCGATGAACGGCGCGGTGTCGAACCTGGCCGTGTACGGCGAGGGCGTGGCCACGCTGAGCCGCGCGCTGCGCCAGGAGCGCTTCGACGTCGTGCACGTGCACGAGCCGAACGCGCCGCTCGCGAGCTGGATGGCCACGGAGTGGAGCCGCTCGCCGCTCGTCGGCACGTTCCACGCGTACTCCACGAGCCGGATCGCGAACGGCATCGCGGTGGGGCTCGGCGCGCGCCGGCTCTACAACCGGCTCAATGTCCGGATCGCCGTGTCGGAGGCCGCGCGCTGGACCGCGCGCCGCTTCTACGGCGGCGAGTACCGGATCATTCCGAACGGCGTCGATCTGGCGGCCGCCGATCCGTCGCCGAAGGTGCGGAGCGACGAGCTCAAGCTTCTCTTCCTCGGGCGCGCCGAGGAGCGCAAGGGGCTTCCGGTCCTGCTGCGCTCGTTCGAGGCGCTGCGCGGAGCCGACGTGCCCGCGCGACTGATCGTCGCCGGCGCCACGCACGAGGAGGTCGAGCCGTTCCTGCTCGACACCGAGGGGATCGAGATCGCGGGCCGCGTGAGCGAGCAGCGCAAGTGGCAGCTTCTTCACGAGGCGGACGTGCTGTGCGCGCCGTCACTCGGCGGCGAGAGCTTTGGGATGGTCCTCACCGAGGCGTTCGCGTCGCGCACGCCGGTGGTGGCGTCGGACATCGCGGGCTATCGCGACGTGGTCCGGGACGGCGTCGACGGCGTGCTCGTGCAGGTCGGCGATCCCGTGCAGCTTGGCGAGGCCCTTCATGGCCTGGGCGTGGATCGTGAGCGGCTCGAGATGATGTCCGCGGCCGCGCTCGAGCGCGCCGAGAGGTTCGCCTGGCCGCAGGTGGCCGCCGAGGTGGAGCGCGCGTACGAGGACGCGGTGGCGATGCCGCAGGCCGCCACGGCTGCGAGGTCATTCGCCACGCGTTACGGCTTCGCGCCCACGCCGCCCGGTCGCCGTCATCCGGCGCGGCGGCTTCCATCGCTCGAGCCTGTCCTGCCCGGCAGCGGCCGGCGCCGCGTCACCCGTGTGGCGCGCAAGGTGGCCGGTGTGGCCGCGATCGCCGGCGCCGCGGGCCTCGGCTGGCTTGCGCTTCAGCGCATCGGGATCGAGTCAATCGGCCACGCTTTGCTGGCCGCCACACCCACTTGGGTGCTCCTTGCACTCGGCCTCATGTGCGCGTCGTTGTTCCTGCGCGCCGAGTCCTGGCACGCCGTCCTTCGCTCCGCATTGCCCGGCGTTCGGATCCGCCGCCGCGACACCACGCGCGGTGTGATGATTGGCGTGCTCATGTCCGCCACGCTGCCCGCCCGCCTCGGCGAGCCGTCGCGCGCGCTGATCGTTTCGCGCCGGCTTGGCCGGGTGCGCGAACGCCTGCCGATCGTGCTCGGCACGGTCGTGTCTCAGACCCTTCTGAACCTGATCGCCCTCGTGATTCTCGGCGCGATCATGTTCTCCACCGCCACGGTCTTCCAAGGGCACGAGAAGGCGCTGATCATCGTGGCGGCCGCGCCCGTGTCGATGCTGGCGCTGGTGCTGCTTCTGCCGGCGCTCCTGCGCCGCGGCAACCCGTCGCGCTTCGTTCGGCTGCGGCGCGCGATGGCCGCCGTTCGCGGTGCGATGGAGCAGGTGCGCGCCGGGCTCCAGGTCTTCCGTCATCCCAAGCTCGGCGGATGGGCTGCCTTCAACCAGCTCGCTGCATGGGGCCTTCAGGCCACCGCCTGCTACGTGCTGCTGATCGCGCTGGGGCTTGACCACACCGCCAGCTTCGGAGCCGCTGCGGCAGTGCTGTTCGCCGTGAACGTCACGGCCGTCCTGCCGGCCACGCCGTCCAACCTCGGCGTGTTCCAGGCCGCGTGCGTGGCCGTGCTCTCGGCCTACCACGTGAGCCATGCCGACGCTCTCGCCTACGGCATCATCCTGCAGGCGGTTGAGATCGCGACCGCGGTCACGCTGGGCATGCCGGCGCTGCTTCGCGAGGGCACGTCCTGGAAGGACATGCGCCTGCGCGCGCTGCACACCGCGCCGGTGGAGCTGCACGTCGGCCGTCGCCAGCAGAGCGGCACGGTCAACGCGGACGCGAGCTAGCAGCGCACGGGCTCGAAGCCGAGGTTTGCGCAGACCTCGAGCGTGGCTGCGGCCTTGTTCATCGTGTAGAAGTGAAGGCCGGGAGCACCGCCGTCAAGCAGGGATTGGCACAGCTCCGTGGCGTGCTCGACGCCGATGCGACGTACCTCCTCCGGCTGGTCCGCAACTGCTTGAAGCTGCTCCGCCAGGTGGATGGGAATCTGCGTGCCGGACATCCCCGCCATCCGCGCGAGCTGCCGCACGTTGGTGACTGGCATGACGCCTGGCACCACCAGCGACGTGGCGCCACGCGCCGACAGATCGTCAACGAGGGCGAAGTAGTCCTCGGCGCGGTGGAAGAACTGCGTCAGGCCAAAGTCCGCCTCGCTTAGCTTGGCGGCTTGGTGCCTGAGGTCCTGCTCTCTCGATTCGGCGGCGGGATGGCCCTCGGGATGCAGTGCCACGCCGACGGATGGAAAGCCGAATTCGCGCGCGAGCCGCACGAGCTCCACCGCATAGCGAAGGTCGCCCTGCGGGAGGGGCTGCAAGGAGTCAAGCGGTGGATCGCCGTGCAGCGCAAGCAGGTTGTCCACACCCGCGAGGCGGTACTGGCAGAGCAGATCCTCCAGCTCCGCGCGGTGGTGCGCCGCGCAGGTGAGGTGAGCCAAGGGCAAGAGCGGCGAGCCCACCAGGCGCACCACCAGGTCATGCGTGCGCTCGCGAGTGGACCCGCCGGCACCGTAGGTGATCGCCACGAAGGCGGGACCCAGCGAGCTCAGCCGCTCTAGCGCGTCCTCGAGGTCGGCCGCGGACTGCGCGCTGCGTGGCGGCCACAGCTCGAAGGAGACGAAACGCCCGGAGGCGATGCGCTCGGCGACCGTCGGCACGAGCGGCGGCGTTCAGCCCTGCGCGGGCTGCGCCTCGGTCTCCGCGTCGGCGGCAGTCTCCGCTCCCGCTCGGTCCGGCGGGATGCGGCCGCTCCGCATTCCGAAGTAGCTCGCCTGCGGGTGGTGCGCCACGATCGCGATAGTGGACTGCTCTGGATCGACCGCGAAGCCGTGGGAGAGCGTGAGGCCGATCGACTCGGCGCCAAGCAGCTTGAACACCGGCCCGTGCTGCTCCTGCTCGGGGCAGGCGGGGTAGCCCCAGGAGTAGCGCCGGCCCTGGTCCGGTCCGAGGCCGAGCTCGGTGCGCACCCGCTGGTGCATCCACTCGGCGATTCCCTCGGCCGACTGCACGCCCAGGCCGTGTACGAAGAGCTGCTCGGCGAACTCGCCTTCTCCCTCGAGGCGCTCGCACAGCTTCGTGACCTCCGGGCCGGCGGTGACCGCCTGGAGCACGCACACGTCGCGCTCGCCCGACTCGAGCGGGCGCCAGTAGTCCGCGAGGCAGAGGCGGTCGTGCGCCGGCTGGCGCGGGAACTCCAGCCGCTCGACCTCCTTCGACGGGTCCGCGGGGTCGAAGAACACGAGCTCGTCGCCGTCGGCGTTCACCGGGAAGTAGCCGTAGATCGCGCGTGGGTGCAGGTAGTCCTGCTCGCGCCACATGCGCTCGAGCCGCGGCTGGAAGTCGTCTGCCAGGAGGCGCTCCCACTCCTCGCCCTTCACGCCCTTGCCGCCCCAATGCAGCTTGAACAGCACGTGCGTGTCGAGCAGAGGGAAGACCTCGTCGAGGTCGACGGGCACCTCGCGCACGCCCCAGAAGGGCGGCTCGGGAATCGGCACGTCGATGCGCACGGCCGACCGCGACGGCGCGTCCGGCGCCGGGCCTTCCTCGACCTTCACCGGCTTCTCGCGCAGCTCCTTCGCCTCGCGGTGGATGCGCTCGACCAAGGCGTCGCGCGCGTCGTCGTCGATCAGGTTGTCGATCACGGACAGGCCCTGGAACGCGTCCTTGCAGTAGAAGACGCCGGGGTCGTAGATGTCGTCGGACTCCTGCCCGTGTGGATAGAGAATGCGGCGGCCGAAGTCGCGGTTGATCGCTGCGCCGCCGACGAGCACCGGGTACTTGAGGCCGCGCTCGTGCAGCTCGCTCACGCAGATCGGCATCTGCTTGGAGGTCGAGACGAGCAGCGCGGAGAGCCCGATCGCGGTGGCGTTGTGCTCCTGCGCGGCGTCGATGATCTGGGACACCGGCACCTGCTTGCCGAGGTCCACCACGGTGTAGCCGTTGTTCGTGAGGATCGTGTTGACGAGCGACTTGCCGATGTCGTGCACGTCGCCGAAGACGGTGGCCAGCACGACGGTGCCCTTGGTGTAGCCCTCGATCTTGTCGAGGTACTTCTCGAGCTGGGCGACGGCGCGCTTCATCACCTCGGCGGACTGGAGCACGAAGGGGAGGATCAGCTCGCCGGCCCCGAACTTGTCGCCCACCTCCTTCATGGCGGGGAGCAGGACGTCGTTCAGCGTGGGAACCGCGCCGATCTTCTCCACGGAAGCGTCGATCTGAGCCTCCACGCCGTCCTTCTTGCGCCGCAGGATGTGCCAGTGGAGAGCCTGCTCGGGCTCCATGTCCGCGGTGGGGTCGACATCCTCCTCGGCCGCCTGTTCGCCCTTCGCCTCGAAGTGCGCGATGAAGCGCTCGAGCGCGTCCTCGCGGCGGTTGAACACGAGGTCGTCGGCGAGCTCGCGCTCCTCGTCGGGGATCTCCGGGTAGGGCGTGACGTCCTGGGGATGCACCATCGCGAGGTCGAGCCCGGCCTCCACCGCGTGGTGCAGGAAGACCGAGTTGAGCACCGCGCGCGCCACCGGCGAGACGCCGAACGACACGTTCGACACGCCGAGCGAGGTGAGCACGCCGGGCAGCTCCTGCTTGATCAGCCGGATGCCCTCGATCGTCTCGACCGCCGACGGCCGCCACTCCTCGTCACCCGTGGTGAGCGTGAAGGTGAGCACGTCGAAGATCAGCGCATCCGGCGCCATCCCGTGCTCGTCCACCACCAGGCCGTGGATGCGCTTGGCGATCTCGAGCTTGCGCTCGCGCGTCTTGCCCATGCCCTCCTCGTCGATCGTGAGGGCGATGAGCGCGGCGCCGTGCGCCTTCGCGAGCGGCACCACCGTGTCGAGCTTGTCGCGGCCGGCCTCGAGGTTGATCGAGTTGACGATGGCGCGGCCCGGGATCTGCTCGAGCGCCGCCTTGAGCACGTGCGGCTCGGTGGAGTCCACCTGAATCGGCGCGTCCACCTGCAGCGAGATGCGCTTTACGAGCTGGCGCATCTGCTCGTCCTCGTCCTGGCGCTCGGTGAGAGCCACGCACACGTCGAGCACGTGGGCGCCGCCCTCCACCTGGTTCTCGGCGATCTGAAGCAGCCCGTCGTAGTCGTCGTCGAGCAGCATCTGCTTGGCGCGCCGCGAGCCCTGAGAGTTCACGCGCTCGCCCACGATCGTGGGGCGCGGCTCCTGCGCGAGCAGCGTGGCGCCCATCATCGAGGACACCTGCGCCGCCTGCTGCGTAGCGCCGTGGCGGCCGGGCTCGCGCCCCTTCACGCGCGCGGCGAGAGCCTCGATGTGCTCGGGCTTGGTGCCGCAGCAGCCGCCGACGATCGACACGGAGTAGCGCTCCACGTACTCCTGCAGAGCGGCGGCGAGCGGCTCAGGCTTCTCGGGGAAGATCGTCTCGCCGTTCGGCCCCTGAAGCGGGAGCCCGGCGTTGGGGATGCAGTGCACCGGCAGGGGCGAGTGCTCGCCGAGGAAGCGGATCGCGTCGCGCATGTCCTCCGGTCCGGTGGAGCAGTTGAGGCCGATCGCCTGGATGTGGAGGGCGGTGAGCGTGGTGAGCACCGAGGCGATGTCGGTGCCGAGCAGCATCTTGCCGCCGTTTGGAAGCAGCGACACCGACACCTGGAGCGGCACGCTCCGGCCGGTGGCCTTGAACGCCTCGCGCGCGCCGAAGATGGCGGCCTTCACCTCCAGGATGTCCTGCGCCGTCTCGATGATGAGGAGGTCGACGCCGCCCTCCACGAGCCCGCGCGCCTGCTCCTCGAAGACCTCCACGAGCTTGCCGAAGGAGATGTTGCCGAGCGTGGGATCGTCTGACGCGGGGAGGAAGCCGGTGGGCCCGATCGAGCCGGCCACGAAGTGCTCCTCACCCGCGGCCGCGCGCGCCAGCTCCGCCGCCTTGCGGTTGATCTCGAGCGTGTGCTCCGCAAGGCCCCACTCGCCTAGCTTCAGCCGCGAGGCCTGGAAGGTGTCGGTCTCGAGCACCTCGGCGCCCGCCGCGATCATCGACTCGTGCACGCCCCGGATCACGTCCGGGCGGTTGAGCACGAGCGCCTCGTGGCACTTGCCGGGCAGCCCGCCGTAGTCCTCCTGGGTGAGGTCGAGCTCCTCGAGCGTGGCACCCATGGCGCCGTCGAAGATCACGACGCGCGAGTTGATGGCCTCCAGGTAATCCCGCATCGCGGCCATGCTAGCCGAAATCCGGCCAACCTTGACACAGTCTTGCCAAGGTTTGTATGCAGCGGGGCCGCTTCCTTACACTCGAGCCGCATGGGAGCGCTTACGCGATGCGGGATCGCGGCCGTTCTGTGTGCAGCCCTCGTTCCGGCGGCGGCGCACGCGGCCTCTAACGACCCGCTGCGGGTCCACCAGTGGGGCCTCGACATGATCCATGCGGACGAGGCGCACTCCGTGACCACGGGGGCCGGGGCGACGGTGGCGGTGGTGGACACCGGTATCGACGCCGCTCATCCCGACCTCGCCGGGCGCATCGTGCCCGGCTGGGACTTCGTCGATGGGGACTCCACGCCGCAGGACGGAAACGGCCACGGCACCCACGTGTCCGGGATTGTCGCCGCGGACGCGAACAACGGCATCGGCGTGGACAGCGTCGCGCCCGGCGCTCACATCATGCCGGTGCGCGTGCTCGACTCGGGCGGCTCGGGCTCCGACAGCGACGTGGCGCAGGGGATCGATTGGGCAAGGACGCACGGCGCCGACGTGATCAACCTCAGCCTCGGCGGCACCCTGCCGACGTCAGGGCTCGGGATCCCGGACGAGATCAGCGCCGCGGTGCAGCGAGCGGTGGACGCCGGCATCGTGGTGGTGGCCGCGGCGGGCAACGACGGGCTTCCCTTTTGCGAGAACAACTCGATGTCAGGCAAGGTCCTCTGCGTCGGCGCCGTGGACAAGCGCGGCAGCCGCAGCTTCTACTCGAGCTTCGGCTCCGGACTTAGCCTCGTGGCGCCCGGCGGCTCGGACATGACGGGGACCGACGAGGACGTCCTGTCCACGTGGAACGACGGCGGCTACCAGGAGCTGGCGGGCACCTCGCAGGCCACGCCTCATGTGTCCGGAGTGGCGGCGCTGCTCGTGTCGCTCGGGGTGCGGGGGCAGGCCGCGGTGCAGCGGATCCTCGCGACGGCGACTGACCTCGGGACTCCGGGGCCGGATGCTCAGTTTGGGGCGGGCGTTGTGAATGCGCAGGCGGCGGTCGCGGGGCTGGGGAAGGGTGCCGGGAATGGTGGGGGGTCGGGAGTAGGGAGTCCTGGCTCCGTGCGGGTGTCGTTTGCTCACCGGATGCGGCTGCGGACGCTGCTTCGCCGTGGGATCCGGGTGAGGTGTCAGCCTGGCCCCTGCTCTGGCGTGGCGCGGTATCGGCGCGTGGTCGTTGCGCGTGGCCGGCTGGTTCTTAAGGTCAGCCGCCGCGGTCGTCACACGCTTACGGCAGCAATGAAGAGGCATCGTCGTGTGCGGCTGGTTGTGACGGTGCGGTTCTCGGGTGGGCATGTGCGGCGGACGGTTTTGGTCGTTCGCTGAAGGATTTGGGTGGGCTGGGGCGCCGAATGCTTCATTCGCCGCCTGGGTAGGGTGCGGCTGCGCGCGGACGGGGTGACACTCACCGGCGGCGGCTGCGAGACACTCACTCGCTTTCCGTACGAGCTCGCTCCGTAGCGCGTTCCTCGAAGCCGCGGCACTCGAGCACCGGCAGCCGCGGGTAGCGCGGGAACTCCGGCTCAGAGCGCGAGCGTTCGCACAGCGAGAACGACGACCCGCGCGTGTTCTGGACGATGCGCTGGTGCTTGCAGCTGTCGCACAGGCCGGCGGGAGAAGACGTCACGGCACGTCGCGCCGCAGCTGCCCCCGCGTGTGCCGGGCCTGCCTGATCACGATGAAGGCGATCAGCGCCAGCGTGACGATCAGCGAGTAGTGCGAGACCTTGTGGACCACGTCCACCGCGCGCTGTCCGAGGCCGTAGCCGAGGCCGACGAGGAGAGCTGTCCAGATGAGCGCGCCGATCGCGTCGCAGATCAGGAAGACCACGAGCCGCATCCGCGCCCAGCCGGCGGCGGCGTCGACGAGCGCGGTGGGAACCGGGAGGAC
>JAICJR010000033.1 GCA_025928345.1 Thermoleophilaceae bacterium
ACGAGTCGTTCGACCTCGTGTTCGGCCACGCCGTGCTGCACCACCTGCCTGATCTCGACGCCTCTTTCGCGGAGTTCCTGCGCGTGCTTCGCCCGGGCGGAACGCTCGTGTTCTGCGGTGAGCCGTCGCGCTACGGCGATCGGTTGGCCACCCTTCCCAAGCGGGCGGCGTGGCATGCGGCGCCGGTGTGGCGGACGCTGATGGGCGCGAGCGAGCGGCGCAACGGCCATGCCGACGAGGCCGAGGCCGCCGAGCACCTGCTCGAGATGTCGGTGGACGTCCACGCCTTCACCCCGGGGCAGCTCAGCGGGTTCGCGTCACGTGTCGGCTTTCAGCGGGTGCGGGTGAGGGGCGAGGAGCTGGCCGCCAGCTGGTTCGGCTGGGCGAACCGCACCCTGGAGTCCACGGCCGAGCCGTCCGAGGTGC
Organism: Thermoleophilaceae bacterium; assembly: GCA_025928345.1. Taxonomy (GTDB): domain Bacteria; phylum Actinomycetota; class Thermoleophilia; order Solirubrobacterales; family Thermoleophilaceae; genus JAICJR01. The sequence goes on from JAICJR010000033.1 coordinate 427, forward strand.
CGTGGGCGTGGCGCCAGTACGCCTACCGCGGCTACCTCGCGCTGCAGGCGCTCGACCGCAAGCTGCTGGAGCCCCGCCTGCCGGCAGCGATCTTCTACAACCTGTTGATGTCGGCGCGGAAGCCCGTATAGGCCCTACGTGGTTGATCGAGACCCGTCATAGCGGCGGGTTGGATCGACCACGTCTCGGCAGTGCGCGGCGCTACGCGACAGCGATGCGGCTCGGCGCCGCCACCGGCTCCGTCGCCTCGTCCTCAGCTCTCCACCCGCCCATCGTGCGGCGGAGCTGGAAGTAGGCGATGAGGCCGGGCAGCGTGGGCAGCCAGAAGGCGATCGCGCGGTAGCTCAACACCGCCAGCACGGCGGTGGCGGGATCGACGCCGAAGGCGAGGAAGGCGCCGATCATTCCGCCGTCCACACCGCCCACGCCGCCCGGCAGCGGCAGCGTGTTGGCGAGCGTGCCGACGAAGTAGCCCATCACGATCGCGGCCACGGGCGGAGCGGCGCCGAACGCGTGGAACGAGGCCCACAGCACGGCGATGTCGAAGCCCCACCAGGCGAAGCCGCCGACCAGACCCGGCTCGCGCGAGCGCACGAGGCCGAGCGCGCCACGCACTCCGGCCGCGATCGAGAGCGTCACGTGGCGGGCACGAGCGCGGAAACCGCGTGACGATCCGTCGACGGGCGCGACGGCCAGCGGCCGCAGCCGCGCCATCAGCAGTGCTCCGAGAATCACGATCCCGCCGAACGCGGCAGGCGCGATCGTCACGGCGGCCGAGGCGTGAACGCCGAACAGCCCGCTGGCGAGCCCGACACCGTCAACCAGCAAAGCGGCCATGTAGATCCCGTAGAGGATCACCAGGAAAGAAGTCATGCGGCGGGTGACGGTGCGCCCGTCCATGCCGGAGCGCTTCAGAGCCCACGCGGTCAAAGCCACGCCGCCCGCGCCGCCGGCGGCCAAGAGCCGCGTTGCGGCCAGGCCGGCCATCGTGATCTGGTAGCTCTCGCGCCAATCGATGCGCGACTGCGAGCGGACGAACACCGCCCTGAACAGCACCACGTAGCCCACGAAGGAGAGAACCTCGAAACCGAGCGCGACAAGCAGCCAGGTCTTGTCACCGGCGCTCACGCGCGACCACGTGTGGCCCAGCTCACCGACCTTGGGAACGAGGAACCAGCCCACGACAAAAGCTGCCGCGGCGGCCCCAAAAGTCCAGATGAGCTTCCTCCTCACACTCATGTAGACAAGGCTCGCAAGCCGGACTCATCGTTAGAAGAGGGGACAGCCCGAAAACGCAGGTGTGGATATCCGCCGGAGTAGCCTTGGCGCGTGGGTGAGTTCCGGTCGAGCTTTCCGCTCTTCCCGCTCGGCATCGTGCTGCTGCCGGAAGAGATGGTGCCGCTTCACATCTTCGAAGACCGCTACAAGCTGATGATCGCCGAGTGCCTCGAATACGAGCGCGACTTCGGGATTGTGTGGCTGTCTGACAGCGGCCTGCGCGACGTCGGCTGCACCGCCACGATCACAGAGCTGCTCGAGACGATGGACGACGGCCGCATGAACATCCTCGTGCGCGGCTCGCGCCCGTTCAAGCTCTTGCGACGGATTGAGGAACTCCCCTACCCGGCCGGCGACATAGAGCTGCTGGACGACGACGGCACGGATCCCGAGCCCGCCGCGCTCCAGGACACGCGCGAGCGGTACGCCGAGTTGGTCGAGCGGCTCACGGAATCGCGGCCGGACGCCGCTCAGCTCGGCGAGCTGGGCGCGTACGGCATCGCCGCGACCATCGACTTCGCCCATGACGCCAAGCAGTCCCTGCTCGAGTCGCGCTCCGAGGAAGAGCGGCTGGGCATGCTGAGCGGGCTGATCGACGCTGCGATGAAACGCGTGGACTACGTCGAGCGCGCCGGCGAGCGAGCCAAGAGCAACGGCAAGATCCGCTTCCAGTAGGCGCTCAGCAGAGCGCCCGCTCCATCTGCAGGGCGAGCTCCTCCGCCCGTGAGAGCACGGGCGGAACACCCACGGCGGCCTCCGTCCAGTTCACGGTGCCGTCGGGCGTTCGCAGCTGGAAGTTTCGCTGCCCGGGCGTCGGCTTGCCGAAGTTCGCGCCGCTCTTCGTGAACGGCTGAGCGTCGCGGATGATGTTCCGCGCGTCGAGCAGCGTTGCGCTCGACATCTGGTGAAGGGGCTTGGTGTTGCAGCTGGCGCGACCGTTCTCCTCCATGTGCATGTGCACCGTCTCTCGCTGCGGGCCGCCGGAGATGCCGAGGCCGAGGATGTCGCCGGGCGAGCCGCCGCAGCCGGCGAGAAGGGCCGCGCACAGGACGGCGAGAGCGGCCCTCCTCATATGAAGATCAGAGTCGAGCCCGCTGTCTCGCGAAGGAAGCGCGGCGTGGACATCACTCCCGCGAGCCGCTCCTCGACGGACGCCGGGGTGATCGCCATGGTCTCCACCGACGCCGCGCACGCGTACACCTCGAGCGCATCGAGTTCGAGCGCGGTGTCGCGGAGCTCGAGCAGCGAGCGGGCGAACGTCTCGCGGCCCGCCCACGAAAGCGACGGTGTGGCCTCCGGCTCCTCTGCACGCTGCAGGAGGTCGTCGTCGATCATCAGCTCAAGCGCGCGGAATGTGGCGAGAGCAGCGCAGCGCGCGCCATCCGCCGCGCTCGACACGAGCACGGACAACCCGGAGTAGAACCGCTCCGGCTCGCCGCTCGAGAGCACGGCAGCGAGTGCGTACGGCGACGCGTTCACAATCCGATTGTGGCAACGGTCGACGCGAGGGGGCTGGCTTGTCCTCTTCCCCTAACCATGGCGAAGCGGCGCATGGCGGAACTGAGCGCCGGCGAGACTCTGCTCGTGATGGCGACCGATCCCGAAGCGCCGATCGACCTCGCCGCCTGGGCCGCCGCCGAAGGGCACGGCTACGAGGAGCGCGACCTCGAGGGCTGGATGGAGTTCGCGATCCGGAAGCTCAGCGCAGCGGAGTGACCTCGGCCGGCGCGTCCTCGAGCGCGGAAGCGGCGGCCGGCCGCCGGCGCCTCGGCGCGGGCCCGGCCAGCGCGCGAATCTCAGCCGAGATCGCCTCTGGCAGATGCTCCACCTCGGGCAGAGCCCGCGGGTCCGCGTAGAAGCCGAAGTGCGCGTGGTCCAGGTAGCCGAACACGCCCACCGAGAGCGCGTGCTCCTCGGAGATCGGCACTATCGGATACGCCTCCTGCAGCTGCGCGCCGAGCATGTAGAGCGGCTCGCGCGGGCCGGGGATGTTCGAGATCGTGACGTTGTACGCGCGCGGGCTCGCGGCGAAGCGCGCGGCGAGACCTTTGAACGGGTCGGGCAGCCAGCCGAGCGCCGTGAGCATCGCGTGGCTGCCGTCCGGCCGGTGCGAGCGCTTGAACGCCGCGGTGGCCTCGTGGATCCGCCGCAGGCGCGCCTCAGCCGTGGCCACGTGGAGCGGCAGCTCGACGAATGAGAACGCGATGCGGTTCCCGCCGTCGGCCCCGTGCTCGGACTCGTCGCGCAGGTTCACCGGCACCATCACCTTGAGTGGTTGCGGCGCGTCGCCGCGCCGGAGCGCGAGCGTCCGCAGCGCGCCCGCCACCGCAGCGAGGTAGACGTCGTTCACGGTGATGTGATCGCCGTTTGCAACCGCCACAGCCAGCCGCGGCCTCCGGCCTGCGCGCCGGATCTCGGACATCGACGCCCGGTGGCACACGAGCGTGCGCTGCGGGCCGATCGGCACGTTCACGGGCGAAGCCGGCGCCGGCGTGAGCATGTCCTGGCGCACGACCGAGGCCATACGCGTGACTGTCTCGGCCATCTTCGTCGCCTGCCGGCGCGGCGACATCGCGAATTCCGCGGCGCCGCGCGCCACGCGCAGCATCTCGCCCGCACTCGAAGCCGCCGCCTCAACGGCCAGCTCGAGCCGGCCGGGCTCGGCACGCGGCCGCCATTCCTCGCCGGGCGGGGCGTGCACCGGGTCCGGCGTGGAGTCGAACAAGAGCACGGCGAAGTCCACGGCGGCAAGCCCGTCCGCCATCGCGTGATGCAGCTTGGCCACCATGCCCACGCGCCCGTCCTCGAGGCGCGGCACGAGCAGCACCTGCCAGAGCGGCCGCTTGCGGTCGAGCGGCACGGACAGCGCGGCGTCCGCCAAAGCGCTGAAGCTCGCCAGGCTCACGGGCTCGTCGTCGCCAGCCGCCAGCTCGAGCACGTGGCGGGATATGTCGAAGCTCGTGTCGTCCACCCAGAACGGCTCGCCGAAGCCGGGCGGCGGGAATGCCAGCCGCTGGCGGAAGCGCGGAGCCAGGTGCAGGCGCCCGAGAATGGTCTCGCGCAGGCCGTCGACATCGGGCCGCGGACGCTCCGGATGGGGCTCGAATACGGCGCTCCAGCCGACGTGCATATGGGCGTTTGGGGTCTCGACCCGCAAAAACGAACCGTCGAGTGGACGGAGACGCGTGCGCATCTTTCCCCTCCTCCCAAGTCGGGGTACCCGCAGAGGGGCTAGGCCAAGGGAAGAAGTCTTCCGTAATTGCGGAGTCCCGCACACCCCCCAAATGAGGTGAAAAAGCCGCAATTTCCGGCTTGGTTACGCAGCCAGTCTGACCATTCAGTCCACGAGCACCGAGGCTCCGCCTCGGCGGGGATCGCCGCCGCCGGAGAGCTCGCCTGTCTCCGGGTCGCGCGCCACCGCCTGCACGCCGCCGAAGTAGAGGTTGCGCTCCACCCAGCGCGACACCGCCCAGCCGTCGCGCTCCAGCGCCTCGAGCTGCGCCTCGTCCACGCCCGGCTCCGCATCCACTACTCCCTGCTCGAAGTGCACGCGCGGCCTGTTCACCGCCTCGCTGGCGGTCATGCCGTCGTCCACCACGCCGATGATCGTCTGGAGGATGGCCGACCGGATGCGGTTCGACCCCGCGGAGCCGAGCGCCACCTCCGGCTGCCCCTCCCGCAGCACGACGGTGGGCGCCATCATGCTCGGAATCCGGCGCCCCGGCTCGTGCCGGTGGTAGCCGTGCGGGTTCAGGTCCTCCTCGCCGAGCATGTTGTTGAGGTGCACGCCGGTGCCAGGCACGATCACGCCCGAACTCGAGCCGTTCGAGCAGGTGACGCTGGCGCACGCGCCGTCCGCGTCCAGCACCGCGATGTGGGTGGTGGAGCCGAGCCGCGAGTGCACCTCGCTCGCCGCGGATTCGATCGCCTCGCGCGCCAGGAAGCGCTCGAGATACCCCTCGTGATGGAGAGAGCTGATGAACTCCTCCGTCCGCGCACGGTTTGCCTGATCCATCACCTGCACGAGCGCGCGCACGTCGGCCGGGCGGTCGAGCCGCTCGAGCATGTCGAGCGCGTAGGCGATCAGGATCCCGCCCGAGGACGGCGGCGGGTTGGTGATCACGTCGCGCCCGCGGTAATGCGCATGAGCCGGCTCGCGCTCGATCACCTCGTATGAGGCGAGGTCCTCGCGCGTGATCAGGCCGCCCCGCTCGAGCACCCAGTCGCTCACGGCCGCGGCCACGTCGCCCGGGTAGAGGAAGTCCGGTCCCTCGGCGCCGAGCCGCTCGAGGAGGTCGCCGAGCTCGGGGAAGCGCACCTTCTCCCCCGCGCGCAGCGCGCGTCCTTCGGGGTTGTAGATCGCGCGCCCCTCGGGCTCGGCCGCCAGCAGCGGGTCGAGGATCTTGAACAGGTACTCCTGCACCTCGCTCAGCGGCACGCCCTCGCGAGCCGCCCGCGCGGGCTCCGCCACGAGCTCGGACAGCGGCATGGTGCCGAAGCGCGCGAGCGCCTCCGCCAACCCCTTCGTGTTGCCGTACACGCCACAGGAGGAGGCGCCGATGTGGAAGAGCTGGAACGAATCCTCGTTCCACCAGACCTTCGCGGGCGTGAGCTGCGCGGGCTCACGAGCGTCGGGCCCGCGGCCGGGAGCCGCGACGAAGAAGTCGAGCAGGTGGTCCTCGCCGCCTGCGGTGTGCACGAGCATGAACCCGCCCGCGCCCGGTCCCGTGAGCGGCGACTCCGCCGCGAACGACATCAGCGCCGCCGCCACCGCCGCGTCCACCGCGTTGCCGCCATCACGTAGAACACGGGCGCCGGCCTCCGCCGTGAGCGGATGTCCGCCCGCCACCACTCCTCTCATGGGCGCGATGCTAGAGCGCCAACCGGCGCGCCGTGGCCCCTTTCCGGGTACTTTGTGGCGCGCGGGAGCTCGCCTGGGAGGCGGCATCCGCTCAGCGGACCAATACGACTCAGGGGGAAGCATGAAGCTGACGAGGCTGCTCGCCGGGGCGGCGGCTGTGGCGGCGGTAGCCGCAGGGACGACGGCATCGAGCTCGGCGCAGGTGAGCGTCCCGCTGCCGAACCTGCAGCTGCCAAACGTCATCCACAACGGAGTCCAGACCCTTACGGGCAACGTCTTGCCGCAGCTCGACAAGGCAACCCCCGTGAGCCCGGCACCGGCCACCCAGCGGATGAGCATCGGCGTGCTCGTGGCTCACCCGCACCAGGCGGCGGAGAACGCCGCGCTGCGCGCGATCTACAACCCCTCGAGCGCACACTTCCACCAGTTCTTCACGCCGAAGACCTACGCGAAGCAGTTCGGCGTCACTCCCACCGGTGCGAGCGCCGTGCGCAACTGGCTCACCTCGCACGGTCTGCACATCGACTACACCTCGGGCGCGCGCGACTACTTCCTCGCATCCGGCACCGTGTCCCAGGTGCAGAACCTTGCGAGCACGAAGCTCGGCCTCTTCTCCTTCAAGGGCGCGAGCTTCCTAGCCAACACGAGCGCGCCACGGGTGCCCGCCCGGCTGCACGTGATGCAGCTGCTCGGGCTCAACACCTTCCAGCGCTACCACACGATGTACCAGGAGGGTCAGGCGCTCGGTGAGGCATCCGGCGCGCCCAACATCGGCGCGCAGACGCCGAAGGACCTCTGGTCGATCTACCAGCAGCCGAAGAACGAGACCGGCCACGGCGTGTCCGTGGCGATCCTCGGCAACGGCGCGACCGACAGCGTGATCAAGGACCTCCACCAGTTCGACAAGGAGAACGGCTTCCGCCAGCTGCCGGTGGAGGTGGTGCACACCCCGGCGAAGGGCGACTTCTCCGACACGAGCGGCAACGAGGAGTGGAACATCGACATGCAGGCGATCCACGGGATGGCGCCCGGGATCTCGAAGGAGGTTCTCTACTTCTCGCCGACGCTCGCGGATACCGACCTCGTCGCCTCCACCGCCACCTGGGTGAACGACCCGCACGGGCCGCCGATCATGAACGCGTCGCTCGGAGAGTGCGAGGTCACGCCGCTGAACTCGACTCTCAACAACCCGGCGCTCGACCCGGTGAACGGCAACGAGAACCCGAACGCGCTGCCTGTGTCGCAGGGCCTGTCGAACTCGTCTGAGCCGGCGCAGACGCAGCTGCTCAAGCAGGCGGTGATGGAAGGCCGGACGCTGTTCGCCGCGTCTGGCGACGCCGGCTCGTCCTGCACGATCATCTATCCCGGCACGAACGGGATCGGCAACTACGTGGTTCCGTTGACTGAGGATCCGGCGGACAACCCGTTCACCGTCGGCGTCGGCGGCACGGTTCTGTATTCCGACGGCGGCAATCCCGCCCAGCGCACGTTCGAGTACTCGTGGACGCACGGCGGCGGCAACGCCAGTCCGTTCATCGCCGCGCCCTCGTATCAGCAGGGCGTGACGAACCTGAACCGCAACTGCGTCGGCTCGACGCAGCTGTGCCGCGGCGTGCCGGACGTGGCAGCCATTTCGGGCGACGTCATCTCGAACGGCTACACGATCGTCGCCGACGGTGCGGACTCGGAAGGCGGTGGCACCTCGCTGTCGTCACCGCTCTGGACCGGCATGTGGGCGCGCGTCGTGGGCACCTCGCCGAGGCGGCGCGGCTACGGCTTCGCCAACCCGCTGATCTACACGATCGGCAAGAACCCGACGCGTTACGCCCAGTCGTTCTACGACATCACGACGGGGACGAACGGGCTCAACCAGGCGCAGACAGGGTGGGATTACACGACCGGGTTCGGCGTTCCGCGGCTTTCCGGGCTGTTGAAGAACGTTCTAGCGGTGTCGCACAGGCGACACCGCTAGGGCACGGCGGTGATCGCTAGCCGAGCACGCTCAGCCCGGCCTGCGCCACCTCCATGTCCTGCGAGTAGTGGCCGCCGCTCACGCCGATGGCGCCGACGATCTGGTCGCCCAGCTTGATCGGGTAGCCGCCGCCGAAGATCACGAGGCGGTCGATGCCGCCCACGGCGCCTTCGGCCAGCGGCGGGTCGTCCTTGATGAAGCCGTGCCAGGCGTCGCTCGGCATGCCGAAGCCCACCGCCGTGTACGCCTTGTCCTGAGCGATCTGCACGCTCAGTAGCGCGGCGCCGTCCATGCGGCTGAACGCCTTGAGCACGCCCGACTCGTCGCACACCGCGATCACCATCGGCGTGCCCATCTCGTTCGCCTTCGCCTCCGCGGCGGCGATCATGCGCTGCGCGAGCTCGCTGCTCACACTCGACTTCTCGAACACATCAGTCACGTGGACGCTCCTCTCACGTCGTCGGTGGACTCGGCAAAGCGGCGGTCGAGCTCCTGAATCTCGGGCATGCCGATGAAGTCGAGGAACTCGCCGAAGGCGGGCAGCGACGGCAGCGCGCCGGCCGGTGTGCCCTCGGCTTTGATCTGGGCGAGCAGCGATCTCATCGCGGCTGTGGCGGCCAGCAGTGTGCCGATCGGGAAGATGACGATCCGGAAGCCGAGCTCGCGCAGGAACTTCCGGCTCACCGGGGGCGTCTTGCCGCCCTCGGCCCAGTTGAAGAGAAGCGGGACGTCCGGGAACGCGTGCGCCACGGCCTCGATCTCTTGCTCCGACTGCGGCGCCTCCACGAAGAGCGCGTCGGCGCCGGCGTCGCGATAGAGCCGGGCGCGGTCCAGCGCAGCCTCGAGGCCCTCCACAGCGCGCGCGTCCGTGCGGGCGATGATGTGGAACTCGTCGGAGCTGCGAGCCGCCACGGCGGCCCGGACCTTCGCGGCCATCTCCCCCGCGTCGATCACCTGCTTGCCCTCCATGTGCCCGCACTTCTTGGGCATCACCTGATCCTCGATGTGGATGGCCGCCGCCCCGGCCGCCTCGTACTCCTGGACCGTGCGGATCACGTTCACCGGGTTGCCGTAGCCGGTGTCGGCATCCGCGATCACCGGGATGTCCACGGCCTGCGCAATCCGGTGCGCGTTGTCCACCATCTCGGGCAGCGACAGGAGCCCGACATCCGGCCGCCCCAGCCGCGACGCGGCGCTTCCGAACCCGGTCATGTAGGCGGCGTCGAAGCCGGCCTCCTCGACGAGCCGCGCCCCGAGCGCGTCGTAGCAGCCGGGAGCGAGGATCAGCTCGTCACGAGCCAGCAGGTCTCGCAGGCTTGGCTTCGCATTCCCAGGACGCAGCAGGTCAGCCATGTGGCCGCTGGATTATCCGCGTCTGGCGACGCCGAGGATGTGCGGAATGCTCGGCTCGAACCGGCTCACGCTGAAAGGGAAGCGGTCGCAGCTCTCGATGTCGAAGCCGGCGGCCTCGATCGCGGCCCCGGTGTCCCGCGCCGGATGGCAGCCGCCGGCGAATTTGGGCCACAGGCCGCTGCGATCGAGGAACTGGAGGATCAGCCGCGTGGGTTGCCGGCGCGCGATCACGTGCTCGAAGAAGCGCAGCTCGCCTCCTGGCCTCATAACGCGGCGCAGCTCAGCCAGGGCGCCCGGCTGGTCGGGCACGCTGCACAGCACGAGGCTCGCCACCGCGGCGTCCATCTCGCCGTCGCCGATGGGCAACTCCTCAGCGGTTCCGGCCACCACCGTCACCGGCACTTCCGCTTGATCCGCCGCATCCTGAGCCGCGGCGCGCAGCGTGGGCTCGGGCTCGACCGCGACCACCTCGGTCACACCAGCCGGATAGTGCGCGAAGTTTCGGCCGTTGCCGGCACCCACCTCCAGCACCCGGCCGCCGAGGCCGGCGAGCAACCTCCGCCGGTGCTCGGCCATGCCCGCCTGGTCGGCGCGCTCCGAGAACTTCAGGTACATCCGCGCAAACCGCGGATGCTCGATGTCGGGCATGGCGCTAGCCGCGCGGAATGAACTCAGGCACGCTCAGGTCCGACAGCGAGTTCTCGCGCATGCGTCGCACGCGCGGCTCGTGGTCGGCCTCGCGAGCCGAGCTCTCGCGACGCGGCTCGCGCGACTCGAGGTCCGCACTGGGACGCGAGCGGCGCAAAGGCCTGTCGCCGTAGCCGGTGGCCACCACCGTCACCCACACCTGATCGGACACCTTCTCGTCGATCATGGCGCCGAAGATGATGTTGGCGTCGGGGTGAGCCGCCTCGGACACGGCCTTTGCCGCCTCGTTGACCTCCCATAACGAGAGGTCGCTGCCGCCCGTGATCGACAGCAGGATCGAGCGCGCGCCCTCCACCGAGGTCTCGAGCAGCGGCGACGCGACGGCGTGCTGCGCCGCTTCGAGGGCGCGATGCTCGCCAGTGGACATGCCGATGCCGAGCAGCGCCTGGCCGGCCTTCGACATGATCGTGCGCACGTCGGCGAAGTCGAGGTTGATGAGGCCCGGCAGCGTGACGAGGTCGGAGATGCCCTGCACGCCCTGGCGCAGGACGTCGTCCGCCACGCGGAAGGCGTCGACCATCGAGGTGGTCTTGTCGAGCACCGACAGCAGCCGCGAGTTGGGGATCACGATGAGCGTGTCCACTTCCTCCTGGAGCTCCTGGATGCCGCGCTCGGCTTGCTCGCCGCGTCGCGAGCCCTCGAACGAGAACGGCTTGGTGATGATGCCCACCGTCAACGCACCCACCTCGCGCGAGATGCGCGCCACCACGGGCGCCGCGCCCGTGCCCGTGCCGCCGCCGGCGCCGGCCGCGATGAACACCATGTCGGCGCCCTTGAGCAGCGACTTCAGATGGTCATAGTCCTCGATGGCCGACTTGCGCCCGAGCTCGGGGTTGGAGCCCGAGCCGAGGCCGCGCGTGGTGTCGGCGCCGATGTGCACGATCTCCGGCGCCGCCGACTGCTCGAGTGACTGCACGTCCGTGTTGACGGCGATGAAGTCGACGCCCTCAACCTGCGCCTCGATCATGCGGTTTACGGCATTGACGCCGGCGCCGCCCACTCCGACCACCCGGAGAACGGGCCCGCGAAGCGGATCCGGCGTAGCCACCGGGTCCGGCGCGACGCGCGTCGGCGTGCCAGGACGATCGAGGATGTTCTCGGGGATATCTGACGAGAAGACATTGCGCAGCCTCTCCTCCGGAGTCGGAATATGACGCGGCGCCTCTTCCTCCTCGACGACCCGCGCCTCCGAAGCACCATGAAGCCCATCAGCGCGCTTATTGCCCTCAGGCCCACGAGCCGAAGGGGGAGCAGGCCGAAGCTCAGTCCGCCGAGGCTCCTCACGCGGACGCTCCTCACGGCGCGGCTCAGGCTCATGCCCTCCGGCCTCCGTCCTCCGGCCTCCGTCCTCCGGCGCCACACCTTCGCCATGAAGGCCCTCTTCCTCCGTGCGCCGGAACAACGCCGCAAGCGGCCCTTCTCTCATGCTTGCCCGCTTGGGGTTACCGGCCATCGAGGACCTCCTTTGCCAGCTGACGGTAGGCGAACGCCGCCTTGCCGTCGGGGTCGTATTTCAAAACAGACATGCCCTTCACCGGCGCCTCCGCGAACCGAACGGTCTTGCGAATACGAGAGGCAAATACCCGGTCACCGAAGTTCTCCTCGAGGATCTCGATGGCCTCCTTCGCGTGCACGGTACGCGTATCGACGAGCGTCGGCAGGATGCCCTCGATCTCGACGCCCGGGTTGAGGTTCTCTCGGATCATGGAAAGCGTGTTCTGAAGCTGTATCAGCCCGCGCATCGACAGATACTCGCACTGCACGGGGACGATCACCTTGTCGGCGGCCGTGAGCGCGTTGATCGTGAGCAGCCCCAGGCTGGGAGGCGTGTCGATGCAGATGAAGTCGTAGTCGGACAGGATCGGCTTGAGCGCCTTCTCGAGCGAGCGCTCGCGCCCGATCTGCGTGGACATCGCGATCTCGGCGCCTGCCAGGTCGATCGACGAGCAGGCCACGTCCACCTCGCGCCGGCGGATGACCTCGCGGATCGAGGTGTGATGCACGAGCACGTCGTACATCGAGATCTCGAGCGAGTCGGGGTCGATGCCCTGGCTCATCGTGAGATTGCCCTGCGGGTCCATGTCCACGCACAGAACGCGGTGACCCTTCTCGGCGAAGGCTGCCGCCAGGTTGAGTGTGGTCGTGGTCTTGGCCACGCCGCCCTTCTGGTTCGCGAAGGCGATCACCTTTGCGGTCGGCTGGCCGTTTTCATTGGCCACTACGGGCTCGGGCGTCACTGCGGACTCCGATCTCTCGGGCCGATCCTCGGGAACGGCGGCGTTCTTGCGGTCGAAGAGACCCATCTCGCAGTGCGTATTCGTACGAGCGCGGAGGATTCCTCCCGTTATCCCCGCCGCGTAGTGTTAGCGACCCGCCCGGATGTCAGACATCCTCGACAAGCGCCTGGTCTTCGTCACCGGAAAGGGAGGCGTCGGGAAGACCACGGTTGCGGCCGCCCTCGGCCTCGTGGCCTCGCGCGCCGGCAAGCGCACGATCGTGTGCGAGGTGGCGCAGCAGGAACGCATGTCGCACGTGTTCCGGCGCGAGGGCGTGGGCTACGAGGAGAAGCGGCTCGACACCGACCTCTACGCGATCTCGATAGACCCGGAGCGTTCGATCGAGGAATACCTCCGCACGCAGATCAAGCCGACGGCGCTCTACACGCTGCTGTTCGACAACCGGCTGTTCCAGTACTTCGCCGCGGCCACGCCGGGCATGCGCGAGCTCGTGACGATCGGGAAGGTGTGGGAGCTCGCGCAGTTCGAGCGGCGCAACCCGGACGCCGCGCCGTTCGACCTCGTGATCGTCGACGCGCCCTCCACCGGCCACGGGCTCGGCTTCCTCGCGACGCCGCGCACGTTCCGCGACGCCGCCCGCGTCGGGCCGATCTCCCGGCAGGCAGGGAAGATCGACGCCTTCATCACCGACCCGGGCTCGACCGGCGTGGTGGCGGTCGCGCTGCCGGAGGAGATGCCGGTGAACGAGACGGTGGAGTTCGAGCGCCTGCTCGCGGACGAGATGGGCATGGATGTGGACGCCGTGGTGGTGAACGCCCTGCTGCCCGCGCGCTTTGACGAGGGGGAGGCGGAGCAGATCGAGCAGGCCGCGGCGGCCAACGGATCGCCCGGCGTGGAGGCCGCGCTGAAGGCGGCGCTGTTCGAGCACCGGCGCGCGCACACGCAGCGGGCCGAGCTCGATCGGCTGACCAAGGAGCTCGGCCGCGCGCCCCTCACGCTCCCTTTCCTGTTCGAGCCGGACCTCGACCTCCGCTCGTTCGACGAGCTGAGCCACGAGCTGGAGACGCAGCTGTGAGCGTCGCCCGGCTGATCGAGCGCAAGGAGATCGTGATCTGCGCGGGCGCCGGCGGCGTGGGCAAGACCACCACCGCGGCGGCGATCGCGCTCGGGATGGCGCAGCGCGGCCTGAAGGTGGCCGTGCTCACGATCGACCCGGCGCGCCGGCTGGCCAACTCGCTCGGCCTGCCGGAGCTCGGCAACGAGGAGCGGCAGGTGGAGATCGACGGCAGCGGCGAGCTGTGGGCCATGATGCTCGACGCCAAGCGCACCTTCGACGACCTGATCGAGAAGCACGCGCCCGACGAGCGCACGCGCGACGCCGTGCTGTCGAACCGCATCTACCAGGAGCTGTCGAACGCGGTCGCCGGGTCGCAGGAGTACATGGCGATGGAGAAGCTCTACGAGCTCCAGCAGGAGGAGCGCTACGACCTGCTCGTGCTGGACACGCCGCCGTCGCGCAACGCGCTCGACTTCCTCGACGCACCTGAGCGGCTGTCGCGCTTCGTGGACTCGCGTTCGCTTCAGCTCTTCCTGCGCCCCGGGAGGATCGGCCTCAAGGTGTTCGGCCGCGGCACCGGGATGCTCTTCTCCGTGCTGAAGGGCGTGACCGGCGTGGACCTGCTCCAGGACCTGTCGGACTTCTTCGCGAGCTTCGGCGACATGGCCGAGGGCTTCCGGGACCGCGCAGCGCGCACCGGCGAGCTGCTCGCCGACTCCGGCACGACGTTCCTGCTCGTCACCTCCCCGCGCCGTGCCGCGATCGACGAGGCGATCTTCTTCCACCGCCGCCTGCGCGAGCGCAAGCTCCCGTTCGGCGGCGTGGTGGTGAACCGGATGAGCACGCTCGCGGTGCACGAGGACGAGGTGGACGTGACCGAGCTCCAGGCGCTGCTGGGCAAGCGACTGGGGCGCAAGGTGGCGAGCAACCTCGCGGATTACGACGCGATCGCCACCCGCGACCGCGAGAACGTGGATCGCCTCGCGCGCGACCTGGATGAGGGCACGCCGCCCATCCTCGTGCCGCACCTCGAGGACGACGTGCACGACATCAGCGGCCTGCTCGAGATGAACGAGTACCTGTTCGCGGCCGAGGCGGTGCCGGCGCCCGGCTGAGTCAGCTGCCCACGCCCACGTAGGCCTGGGCGCTCACGTCGCCCTCCACCGTCACGAGCTTGTTCCCGCAGCTGGCGTAGCCGGGCATCTTCAGCGTGGCCCTGAGCTTGCCGCCCTGCTCGGTCGCGTTCGCCTGGATCGGCTTCGGTGCCACGCCCGCGAGGTTCACGAGCGCCACCTTCGCGCTTCGGTCGGTGATCGTCACGGTGAACGATTGGCCCGGCTTCACGACGGAGGGGTCGAGCTTCACCGGCCCGTCCGCCTTGATCGCCTTGAGCGGCTTGCCCTGGCATTTGTAGGAGGCGCCGACGTGCAGCGGCGCCGAGGAGGACGTGTTCAGCGGCTGCGGCTTCTTGCGGTGGTGGGTTGGCGGGGTGTTGGTCGTCGCCGTCGGGGACGGCGCCGAGGTCGGAGGCGGGAGGGCGGAGGCCGGAGGGGTGGTTGCCGGCGCGCTGGCTGCCGTTTTCGTCGAGCCGCCTCCTCCGCAGCCTGCAAAAACTGCGGCAATCAAGGCTGCTGTGGCGGCTGCCTTCATATCGCGCTGTAACACGCTTTTTCTTGTCAAAGATCGGGTCTGAAGTCGATCACCGGGGGGTGATGCCCACTCACCGACGGATACCTGGTGCCCTTCGATCCGCGCTGGTGGTCGCCTGCATGTTTGCGCTGGCGGCCGGAGCCATTCTGGCAATAGGCCGACTGCAGGATCAGGCCGGCAGACCCTTGTGGCGCTCTTCGATCTCGACGGCTTCAAGCACTACAACGACACCTTCGGCCATCCCGCAGGTGATGCCGTGCTACAGCTGGCCGACCAGCGCATGTACCAGCACAAGCACTCAGCCGCCGCCTAGCTACACGGGCGCGGAATACGAATCCGGGTCGTCGTCAAACCCCCAGTCAGCCGACGGCGTAACCCCATCATCAAGATCCTCCTCCGGCTCAACAGGAGGAGCTGCCGGCGCAGGCGGAGGCAGAGCCGGCTCAGGCTCAGCAACAGCAGTGGACGGCCCCTGAGGCCAGTACTGCTTGACGGATACCGGCTCGGCCGGACCTTCGGCCTCCGGTCTCCGGCCTCCGACCTCCGACCGCGCCGCGAAGCGGCGCGTATCCCTAGCTTCAATTTCGAACGGCTCCGCACTCCTCAGCAAGATGTCATCCGCCGCGCTCTTGAGGTCAGCGTCGAGGAAGCCGGACAGCACGTCGCGGAGCAGCGCGCGCAGCTGCTCCTCCACCTCGAGCACGAGCTCGCGCGGCGAGTCGGAGCCGATCGTGTCCATGTATGCCTCGCCACTGCCGCCGCCGATCACGAAGCGCTCGAGCGTGAACGCCAGCTCGATCCGTCGCTGCAGCGCGCGGCGGTCGGATTCCTCGGCGCACAGCGCCGCCAGCCGAAGGCCGAGGCTCGCGCGCCCGGTGTCGTCGGACCCGTCAAGCAGCGCCCGCAGCGCTAGCAGGTAGTCCGACAGCGCCTCGGTGTCGAGGCCGCGCTCGCATCCCATCTCGAAGCGCGCCAGCGCCCACGCCACCGCGCCGGCCGCGCGGCTGTGGGCGAGCACCTCGATCAGATCCCGCAGCTCAGGCTCATCGGCCGCGGTGAGCAGCCAAGGCTCACCTCTCAGATGTCCCGCCGAGCCGAGCGGCGCCGGCTGCCAGGCGCCCTGGTCGGCCCGCGCCCACATGAGCGGGCCGAGCGCGACGGCGCCCGCCTTGAAGAGACGCAGCGCGGTGAGCAGGCGCCGGAAGCGGATGCGCGCCTCGGTGACGGGCAGCGGCACGTCGTTGCGGATGTCGCGCTCGAGCACGACGAGCACGTGCGGCCCGCCCGAGCGCTCGCGCGGGTCGGACCACACCGCCTCGGGCGGAGCGTCGATCGCCTCACCGCCTATGAGCGAGAGGCCGTCGCCCAGGTCCACCCGCCCGTGCTCCAGCTCGAGGCCCGGCAGCGAACCCAGCACCGTCGCGGCCACGCTGTCCTCGTAGAGCGTGCGCTCCACTTCCGCGTACAGCTTCTCGAAGCGCTCCTCGGGGAAGTCGAAGCGCGTGGCGTCCGCGTAAATCCTTCCGAGCAGCTCGCGCAGAGCGGGCTCCGCGTCCACGCCCGGCACGCCCTGGAGGCGGAGGTAGAGAGCCGCGCCGGTGCCGAGCACGCGCGCCGCCTCCGCGCAGGACGGAAGCGCCCGCAGCGCCTCCCAGCGCTCGTCGATGAACTTGCCCGTAAGAGGGGTGTAGCGGTAGAGGACGGTCTTCGAGCCGGCGGGCTGCTCGTCCACCTCGAACTCGACCTCCGCGCCCGCGCGCAGGTCCTCCTCGAGGCGGGCCGCGGCGTCGAGCGCGAAGTCGCGCAGGGCGTTGTGAAGCTCGCGATTTCGCATACGCGGGCGATTCGCCGCGCGCGGCTGCGTTCCTGCGACTGCGGCCGGCTAGGCGACGACTGCGGCGGCGGCCGTGGCCGGCTCGCGCTCGCCGCGCTTCAGCCACTCGCGGCCGTAGCTCCGCATGTCCTCGATCAGCGGCAGCAGCGCCTCGCCCTTGCGCGTGAGCGAATACTCAACTCGGGGCGGGACCTCGGGGAACGTCTTGCGCACCACGATGCCCTCCTCCTCGAGCGCGCGCAGCCGCAGAGACAGCGTGCGCGGGCTGATGCCGGTGAGGGAGCGCTCGAGCTCGCAGAAGCGGCTCCGGCCCGCGGCGAGGTCGCGGATCACGAGAATCGTCCACTTGCCGCAGATGAGATCGGCCGTCGCGCAGACCGGGCAGGTGTCCAGAGGCTCGCACTCCATGAGTCCGAGTCTAGCGCGTTACTTCACGAACTGAAGTATGTGGTTTCCCTGCTAACCAGTGAGATTCCCGAGCAGGCCGCCGATGCCGCCGCCGCTCTGGTTCGAGCCGCTCACGCGCTCGTGGACGCGGCCCTCGCTCGGCTGCACGAGCACCCAGCCCTGGCCGCTGAAGGCCACCTGCACCGACTCGCCGGAACCCATGCCCACGAAGCTCTTCAGGCTCGCGTCGGTCTTGATGGAGCTCTGCACGCCCTGCGACCAGACGATTGCTGCCTGCGGGTCGCAGAAGGTGGGGGCGCTGCCCACGTCGAGCAGGACGGGCGGGCCATCGGAGATCACGGCGACCGTGCCGGTGCCCTTGAGCTTGACGTTGAAGAGCCCGCCGGTGAGCACGCCGGAGAGACCCTCGACCTTCTTGATGTCCCAGTCCACGCCGGCGTCGAAGGCCAGCACGTTCTGGCCGTTGACGGTGAGCTCCTCGTCGTTCAGCTGAAGCAGGTGGACCTCCTGCGCCTGGAGCGCGAGGAACACCTCGCCCGAGCCGGACATCTTCATCAGGTCCACGCCCTCGCCCGTGGCCACCTTCTTCACCAGGCGCTTCATGCCGCTGCCCGCGTGCTCGAAGTGCACGTCGCCCTGGTAGGCCACCATGGAGCCCTGGCGGGCCTGGATGGTCACGGCCTCGAGCCGCACCTTGAGGAGCCTCTCGTTCTGTAGCGAGAACGCGTCCTGCGATTGCGTCTCCTTGAACTCGGCCAGTGAGCTTGTCAACGCTGCCTCCTTCGAAATATCCAAACTGGTTCTCGAGAGACTCTGCCCCACGTCCGTGGGGTGCGTCAACTGCCGGGCTGCTTAGTAACCCGGGAGGCCCGTGCCGCTACCCGGCGCACCGGCGAGGCTGCCGTTGCCGTTCACGCCGGGCACGTCCTCCTGCGGATCGCTCCCCATGAGGTTCTCCACCGACGTGGAGCGCTGGCCGTCGGAGGAGACGAGCAGCTTGAAGTCGTGCGGGTGGGTGGCGGCGCGCAGAGCCTCGTCCATCGACACTCGACCCGCCTGCACGTGCTTGAGCAGCGCCTGGTCGAACGTCTGCATCCCGTAATACTCGCCCTCGAAGATCACCTCGGTGAGGCGGCCGGTCTCCTCCGGGTTCATGATCATGTCGCGCACGCGGCCGGTCATGCGGAGGATCTCGCAGGTGGCCACGCGGCCCTTGCCGTCCGGTGTGCGAACGAGGCGCTGGGAGATCACGCCCTTGAGCGTGCCGGCGATCATCGCGCGCGCCTGCTGCTGCTGGTGGGGCGGGAAGAAGTCGACGATGCGGTTGACCGTCTCGGGCGCGTCCACGGTGTGGAGCGTGGAGAACACGAGGTGGCCGGTCTCGGCCGCTGACAGGGCGGTGCTCACCGTCTCCTCGTCTCGCATCTCGCCGACGAGGATCACGTCTGGGTCCTGACGCAGCACGCGGCGCAGCGCCCGCTTGAAGGAGGTGGTGTCGCTGCCGACCTCGCGCTGGTTGATGATCGAGAGCTTGTCGCGGTGGAGGAACTCGATCGGGTCCTCGATCGTCACCACGTGCTTCGACTGGGTGCGGTTGATCTCGTCGATCATCGCGGCGAGCGTGGTGGACTTGCCCGAGCCGGTGGTGCCGGTCACGAGGATGATGCCGCGCTCCTCCATCGCCAGCTCGGCGATCACCGGCGGAAGGTTCAGCTCCTCGACCGTGCGGATCGTGTGCGGAATCGCGCGGCACACGAGGGAGATCACGCCGCGCTGCCGGAAGGCGTTCACGCGGAAGCGGGCGAGGCCGGGCACCGCGTAGGAGAAGTCCACCTCGTACTCCTCGGCGAACTCCTTGAGCTTCAGCTCCTCGGTGAGCATCTCCTTGAACACCACTTCGGTGTCATCGGGGCTCAGCGGCTCGGAGTCCGGGATCGGCTCGAGGATGCCGTGCGTCCGGATGAGCGGACGGGAGGGCACCTTGAGATGGAGGTCAGAGCCCTCCGTCTCGATCACTCGGCGAAGGGCAGCCTGAAGATCGAACATCGTCCCTTGTATCGGCGGCTGCGCGCGCGGTCTTGAGCGGGACGTGGTCGATCGAAGGGGTGATTATTTACCCCCTGGATCGACCACGTCGGCGGAATTGACCGACAGGGCGGCGGACACCGCCCTACGCCCTACTCCTTACTCCCTACGGACTTAAGCGACGTCGCGGAGCTTCTGCGCCTCAGCCAGCGACTGCAGCTTCTTCAGCGACTGGTTCTCGATCTGGCGGATTCGCTCGCGCGTGACGTTGAACGTGCGGCCCACCTCGTCGAGCGTGCGCGGATGCTCGCCGCCCAGCCCGTAGCGGAGCTCCAGAACGCGCCGCTCGCGGTACGAGAGGTTCTCGAGCGCCTCGCGCAGCGCCTCCTTGGTGAGGATCTCCGCGGCCCGCTCGTATGGCGACTCGGCCCGCTCGTCGGCGATGAACTGCCCGAACTCGGACTCCTCCTCGTCGCCCACCGGCTTCTCCAGAGACACCGGCGCCTGCGCCGAGCGCTTGATCGAGTCGACCTCCTCGGGCTCGATGCCAGTGACCTCGGCGATCTCCTCCGGAGTGGGCTCGCGGCCCAGCTCCGTGACGAGCTTGCGCTCCGCACGGCCGATCTTGTTCAGCTTCTCCACCACGTGCACCGGAATGCGGATGGTCCGCGCCTTGTCGGCGAGCGCACGCGCGATCGCCTGGCGGATCCACCAGGTCGCGTACGTGGAGAACTTGAAGCCCTTGCGGTAGTCGAACTTCTCGGCCGCGCGCACGAGGCCGAGCGTTCCCTCCTGGATCAGGTCCAGGAACGGCAGGCCCTGGTTGCGGTAGTTCTTCGCGATCGAGACGACGAGCCGCAGGTTGGACTCGACCATCTTCTGCTTAGCGTCGAGATCGCCGCGCTCGATGCGCTTGGCGAGGTCGACCTCCTCCTGTGCGGTGAGCAGCCGGACCTTGCCGATGTCCTTGAGGAACAGCTGCAGCGAGTCGGTCGTCATGTCTGGACGCAGATCGAGCTGCGTCTTCGCCTTCCGGCGCCGGCCACCGCGTTCGCTGCGCTCGGCTTCCGCCTGCGCTGCCGGGATCTGCTGGTCGATCTCCTCGACCAACTCGATCTCGGACCGCTCGAGGAACCCGTGCAGGTCCTCGATGTCGCTCTCGTCGAGATCCACCTCGGCCAGAGCGGTTGCCACCTCGGCGTAAGTCAGTACCCCGGTGGCCGTCCCCTTCGTGATGAGGAGCTTTACCTCCTCGAGTTCCTGAAGCTCAGCTACTGACATCCCGTCTCTTTCGTCTATAAGACGGCCTCGCCGCGCACACGAGGCCATTCAAGCATGCGATCGAAGTCTAGAAGCACATTTTCTGGCGTCAACGGCGCGCGATCACTGCAGAGCGCTGTGGCTCACGCTTTTTACCCGCAAAGCACGGGCCTCAAGCCAATAACCCGACGGTGTGAAAAAAGTCTCCGCCGGCGGGTAAGTAACTGGTCCGACCCGGCATTGCCCGTGACGGCCGCGCCAAGAGTATCGTGCCCGGTTCGTCCGGCGCGAGACCCACGGACGAAAGTGCGATGAGCGAAGAAAACGACGGCATCCTCGGCAACCTTCCGCGCTCGCGGCCCGGCGTGCGGAGCGAGAAGCGCGCGGGCTCGAGGCGCGCGGGCGGGGCAGGTGGAGCGGCGGGCTCGCCGCCGGCGCCCACTCCGAAGCCATCGACAAAGCCGAAGACGAAGGCCGCGGCCAAGCCGAAGCCCGCCGCCAAGGCAAAGCCGGCAGCCAAACGGAAGCCGCCGGCGACCACCCCGCCTCCTGCGACCCCGCGCCCTGCCACGCCGCCGCCCCCCGCGTCCCAACCCGCCACCGATCCGATCGGGCTGGCGCTCAAGGCGGGCGAGACGGTGGCCCTCACCGGCCTGAAGGTCGCCGGCAAGGTGGCGGGCGGAGTCCTTCGCCGCCTTCCCCGTCCGTGAGTGGTGGCGCCGCCGCGGCGCACTAGGCGCAGTTTCCGCCGCGCGCTGCGCGACTTCTACTGGAAGGCCTACCACGACAACCTCACCGGGCTGTCGGCCATGGTGGCCTACAACCTGCTGCTCTCGATCTTCCCGCTGGCGCTGCTCGCGCTCTTCATCGCGGGGAAGATCCTTCAGTCGAACCCGCTCGAGGTCAGCGTGCTCAAGGACCTCCAGCACCTCTTCCCCACCACCGCGAAGAGCACGCTCGAGTCGGTGCTCAACCGCGTGCGCCACTCGTCCGCAGGGCTTGGCATCGGCGCGCTCGTGTCGAGCATCTGGATCGGCGCGTCGTTCTGGGGAGCGCTCGACACCGCCTTCTGCCGGATCTACCACGTGCGCTGCCGCACCTGGGTCGAGCAGAAGCGATTCGCGCTCGCGATGCTCGTGGTGGTCCTTCTGTTCATGGCCGCCACCGTGGCTGTGCCCACGCTGCAGTCGATCCTCGTCGGCGGCGCGAACAACCTGCCGTTCGGACTCGCGAAGGTGCACGACCTCGTGTTCGCCGCAAGCCTCGCGGCCGGACTCCTGATCCTGTTCGCGATCCTCTGCGTGATCTACTGGAGCGTCCCGAATCGGCTCGTGCCGTGGCGGGCGATCTGGCCGGGAGCGCTCGGCGCCACCCTCGCGATCGGCGCGATCGATTACGCCTTCCCGCTCTACCTCACGAACATCAACACGCTCGCGAGGCTCGGCACCACGCTGATCTTCATCGTGATCGTGCTGATCTGGTTCTACGTGATCGCGATCATCGTGCTCGCCGGAGGCGTGATCAACGCCGCCCGCTTCGAGATTTACGACACGGGCGAACTGAAGGTAAAGAGGTCATAGGTCATAGGTCATAGGGCCTTTCTCCTATCGCCTATGACCCATGACCCATGACCTGTCGTTATAGTCCACGCGCTGCCTAATCGCCCGACGTGATCGGGCGAGTGGGGGAACCAACTGCCGGATCTTGGTCCGGCCGGGGCGAATGGGATGCATTGCCGCCTCCCTAGCGCAACTCGCGCGAGCCCGACAGCTCACCCCGCCGGCGCGACCAAGTTCAGATGACCGTTCGGATTCCAAAAGCCGGGCTTGCGCTTGCGCTCTCCAGCGCGGCCCTCGCTCTCCCCGCGGCAGCGTTCGCCGGCAACGGCGGCGTCGCGCCGCCCACGCCCGCCGCGGACGGCCCGGTGGATCCGTCGTTCGCCCTGAGCACGGGGTCGAGCACGTTCGTGGGGAAGGCGCTCGAGGTGGCCGGGACCGACCGCAACGCGGCCGGCCGCACAGTCACGCTCGAGACGCGCCAGGGGACGGACCCTTGGGTGTCGGTCGCGGCCGTGTCGGTCGCCCAGGACGGAAGCTTCTCCACGAGCTGGCGCCCCACGAGCGACGGCCAGTTCCAGATCCGCGGCGTCCTCGCCGGCGCTTCGAGCGCGTCTAACTCGCCCAGCTCCTCGGTGCCCCAGACCGTCGTGGTCTACAAGTCCTCGATCGCCACCTGGTACGGCCCGGGCTTCTACGGCAGGCGCACGGCCTGTGGCAAGCGCCTCACCCGCAGGCTCGTGGGCGTGGCCAACCGGCATCTGCGCTGCGGAACCCAGGTGCAGCTCTCCTACCACGGGCACACGCTGGTGGCGCCCGTGGTGGATCGCGGCCCGTTCGCGCACCACGCCCAGTGGGACCTCACGGCGGGCGCCGCTCAGCGTCTCGGGTTCAAGGTGACGAGCCGAATCGGCGCCGCTCCCCTAGATCTTTCCCTGCAACCCCCAGCTCTTTGAGTATGTCCCCGGTTCGGAGTATGCTGCCCAGGCAATGCCCGCAGCCGCGGTGAGCGCCCTTCGTCTGCTCGTGGTGGACGACCATCCGGTGGTCCGTCAGGGCATCCGCGCACTGCTCGAGCGCGAGCTCGACGGCGTGGAGGTGGCGACTGCCGACACACCTGACGCCGCGCTCCGCGACGCCGCTTCTCCCAGGCCGGACGTCGTGGTGATCGACCTGCGGCGCGTGAGCGGCGACGTCCAGGCCACGATCACCTCTTTACAGCAGAAGCTCGGCTCGCCGATCGTCGTCTTCACGGCCGACGGCGGCCCGCGCATGCTGGCCGAGGCGCTGAAGGCCGGGGTGAAGGGCTACGTCCGCAAGGACTCGCCGCCCGAGGACCTCATCCGCGCGATCCAGGCCGCGCGCAGCGGGGAGTTCTACGTGGACCCGGCGCTGTCCTCATCGCTCCTGCTGGAGGAGGGCGAGCGCACGCTCACCGCACGCCAGCGCGAGATCCTTCAGATGCTGGCCGACGGGATGCATACGGAAGAGGTGGCGAACCGGTTGGGGCTCTCTACCGAAACCGTTCGCACGCACACCAAGCGCATCCTGGCCAAGCTTCAAGCCGGCACTCGTACGCAGGCCGTTGCTATCGGCATCCGTTCCGGCCTTATCGAGTGACTGGTGACTGGTGACTAACGGCCAGTCACTAGTCACCAGTCACTAGTCACTTCTGTTCAGAGCGGTCTTCTGCCGCGGGCGCGTCTTCGTCGGCCATCTCCACGCGCTCGCCGCCCGCCTTCGCCCGGTACATCGCCGCGTCTGCCAGGTCCAGCAGGCGGTCGGGGTCCACGCCGTGCTGCGGGCAGGCCACCACGCCGATTGCCACGCCCACCGGCGACTTGTCGGGCGTCTCGATCTGCTCGACGGCGGCCGCCATGCGGTAGGCGAGGATCTTCGCGCCGGACGCC